>CAYUTR010000006.1:0-44978 GCA_964447465.1 uncultured Chryseobacterium sp. | reverse complement strand
ATGACGGAGCTTCGCGCAAAAATTGCTGAGCAACGCGGGGAGTTTGATAAAGCTACAGACCTGTACAAGCTGTTCATTCGCCAAACTGACGAAATCCGTAAGCAGAATGATACACGTGCTATGCAGGACATGCAGTTTGCATATCGCGTAGAAAAACTACAGGAAGAAAATCGTCAGCATAAAGAGAAGAACCGCGAAATTCGTCAGGCCTATCTCAAAATCGCATCGCAACACCGACTGATCGAAGAGAAAAACCGTTCGATTACAGATAGCATCAACTACGCTTTCAAAATTCAGAGCGCGCTTCTGCCCTCTTCATGGCGATTCAAAGCAGCATTCGAAGAAAATTTCGTGTTCAACGAGCCCCGTGATATTGTTAGTGGAGATTTCTGGTGGCTACACGAAAATGAAGATAAGATTGTGCTTGCCTTTGCAGATTGCACAGGACACGGCGTTCCCGGTGCGTTGATGAGTATTGTGGGCATCGATTGTCTGAACCTTGTTATTTCCGATGCGCGCGCAATTGATCCCGGAACAATTCTCACTTTGCTTGATCAGAAAATTGCTTCTGCATTGAACATGGGATCAGGGGCGATGAACTCTGCCGATGGAATGGATATCGCCGTTCTGCAAGTCAACAAAAAATCCGGAGAGTATTTATTGGCAAGTGCTAATCGTCCGGTGTTTCACTTTTCTGGTGGAATGCTCAATGAAATCAAAGCCGACAAAATGCCGATCGGTGAATTTTACGACGACAAGAAAAAATTCACCACGCAGGTTGTGGATGCAAAGAAAGGTGATTTGCTTTATTTCTTCACTGATGGTTATCCCGATCAATTCGGAGGAGAACGTGGAAAAAAATTAAAGCTGAAAGGTTTTCGGAATTTTGTTCAGGGAATTTCTTCGATGCCATTGCATGAGCAACACATGAAAATTGCAGCGTACTTTCACGAATGGAAAGGTGCACATGAGCAGGTGGATGACGTGCTCGTAGGTGCAGTGAAACTTTAATCCTGAATTTCTCCAGCCGTTTTCCGGATGTTATACGAGCGGATCAGCAACACGTAGAGTAATACTCCAACTGCATAAAGTGCTGCTGTAATCAGGAATATGCTCACATAATTCCATCCAGAATCGCGCAACGTCCCGAAAATAAATCGCGTACTGATGAACCAGCTTCCCGACCAGATCGCTGCAAGCAATGCGCTCGTCATTTCCTGATTTTTCTTTCCGACGTATTTCATTCCGACTTCGGAAGTCATGGGTCCTGCCATATTCATCAGCGGCTGTCGCAAAAGATAACAACCGATTGCTATTGCAGCAGCCCAAGGCAAGTGCGTGTACCATTCCGTTGTCGCCATCAACACCAATGAAATGACCGCAAACGATTGCGTGAGCGGGATGGCCATCTTATATCCTATTCCATTCTTGATTTTCGGAACGAGCAATGCAGCAAATGCAACAAACACCGATGCAACAAAATTCCAGAGTGAAATTGTACTCGTTGAAAGATCGTGAACTCGTGCGAAGAAGAGATTGATAAATGGAATGGTCAAGCCTGCTCCGGTTGCAATTACCAGAACAGGTACAAGTGCTTTTATAATCAGACCCCAATCGTAGGAGCTGCTGTTCTGAATGTGAATATCGCTGTTTGTATTCTCGGGCATACGTGCCGCGCGGACACAAAGCAATCCGGCAAATGCACTGATGCAGATTCCGATGAGCATGTTGCGTTCGGAAAACAATTCCGGATTATAACTGTTCAGTCCCCACACCAGAACTGCGCTGAGAATTCCGGCAAAGCTCCACGTGGAATAACTTAACGCGATTGCAGGAGTTTGCTGTTCGATCGGACAGTTTCTGAGAATGTATGGCAATATCGGAATCTGCATGAACGTAAATGAAGCGCCCCAGCAAAACTGAACAGCAACCAATGCATCGTGCATTCGGTAATGCGTGCAATAGATGATGAGCAATCCGAACAGTGGAACTCCAACAGCAGATGCGTAAAACAAACTTCGCACGGGTTTGCCTTTGATCCAGATTCCAAGCGGCAATGCAAGGAGCAACACGCCGGCGAAACGCCATGAAATAATATCGGCAATGTCGGGATCGAGATATCCTTCTGCCTTCATGTACAGAGGCTGAAGGTTCATGAAACTGGCGTTAACGAACTGGATGAAAAATTCCGCGAGGATGATCAGGAGAATCGAACGAGGAATGAAGCGGTAGTCGCGGAGCACGCAACGAATTTACGCTTGATGATGGGATGATTGGATTATCAGATGATAAGATTGCAAAAAATGTGTGAACGGGATCAGTAGTATGTGTACATATAAATTTCCCGCTGGATAAGTTTACCTTCCGGACTAAGCACCCGGTATTCTGCAAGGTCTCCAGTGGCATAATAATTCCAGATGCTGACACTTTTTAAATTTCCGGAATAATAATACTCTCTTCTTAAAGGATGGCCCACAGTGTCGTATTGTATGACTTCCGTAATAATATCACCAGATTTCGCAATCGTCGAATTCAGTTTGCCGTCCTCGTATACATATTCGATCGTCCGTGAACCATATTTTGAAGGTTTCAATGTCCAATTTATCTGATGCGTAACTGAATCCCGAACGTATCTGATAGTGTCAAGAAATGTAGAATATCCGGAATAGGTACGCGAAGTGTAAACCGCTGAAACAGAATCGTAATCCGTGAATTCTGTTGTGGTCTTCTCAAACGATGCGTAACCTTTCCCTGACTTTGTGACACTTTTGAAACTATACATCGTCGTGAAAGTGTCCGAGGTTACTTTCTCCTTACCCTGACGGTAAAGTATTTTTCTTACTTCCCTGCAAAGACTATCATACTCAACTGTCGACCAGCTACTTTTTTTCTGTCCCTCCATAATTGAGCTATTGTTAAGTCTTCCTGATGTGTCGTACACAAAGGTTTCTGTAGAAGATGCCTTACCATCTTCATAATTCTGCGCTTTCACGCAACGTCCCAGTGGATCATAGGTATAAACTGCTTTTCGCTTTCCATTCAGTTTGCTGTGCAACGTAAATTCTACAAGCCTTCCTTTGGAATCATACTTATACCACGTAGAATCCTTGACATTTCCAATATGATTCCTGGTGTCATAAAACCATGAAGTAACTGGCTCACGCTGGTCTGCCTCAGTGATAATCTTCTCGGACTCTGCATTCATTGTCGTCCGTCCCTGAGTATCATATGTAGTATTTCTGAAAAGCACAAGACCAGTCGAATCACCATTTCGCCCGTAACCACAGATCATGTACCTTCTGGTTTTGATACCGGGTCTTACCGAATCTTTTGGAAACAATTGCCCCTGTCCGTCCGACTCAAGGCATAGAAGTAAGAAAAGAAAAGTGATTTGCTGCATTTTTGCGCTGAAGTTCTTCATCAGAAGTAATAATAGGAAATTGCATCAGAATTACTCAGATGGTGCAGGATTTAACTGAAAAACTTATCTTTGCACCCACCTAAAAACGGTTACGTAGCTCAACTGGATAGAGCATCGCACTACGGATGCGAAGGTTTGGGGTTCGAATCCCTACGTGACCACACTTTTAGATTCAATCGGCTTCAGCCTGCTTTAATCCGCTTTTATGGCGGATTTCTGCATTTTAGGGGTTTTGAGCTGCTTCAATAGAGTTCGAATCCAAAAAAGGAATCGAATCATAACACGAATCTCACTCTGCAAGCCTTCAGTTTCGAGTGGTGGTATATCATCTAATCCTTCTTATTCGCCTGCCCGAACACGCCAAGCAAAGCCACCACCACCGGGATTATCGCCGCAAAAGCAGTGAAATATCCAAAAAGTTGACTGCGATCGCTTTTGACAATAAACAACAGCAACGCACAAACAATCAGTATTAGCGGGAACTTCAATTTACTCCAGGCACCGGCCGTTCGAAGTTTTGATTCCTGATCGCCGATGTCCGCAGGTCCGATTACACACAAAATGAAATTGCGGAAACTTCTATTCATTATTCTCAGTCTATTGTTGTTATCGACAATACCCTTATCGATCAACGATTCAACAATGTCCAGATTTTTCGGATTGACAAGTCCATCCTGTGCTAGATCGTATAGGATGAATTGTTCCTCTACTGCGAGGTGATTCCAGATTGATCGATAGTAATTGTCAGCCAGTTTCTGCGTCTTGATGATCAAGTCTTCACGCTCCATCCATTTGTCAGCGTCAGTCATTTTATGATGAATTTCGTTGCGAATATGGAGTTCTTCAATTAATTCAAGGCCAATAGATCGCAAGAACATGCCATGGTCACATTCGGACTCCACCAACTGAATTAATCGTTTTGGGATTGCAAGTTTCACGTCTGCAGCCAGCGTCTTAGCATACTCCACCGAAACAGGGACACGCTTGGCGTCAAATCCTCTTAATGGATAAACAAAATCGTAGAATGCCGCGAGAACTCTGTTCCAGCGTTCGTGGAGGCGAATAGATTCATGATCATCTTCCTGCTCACCTTTTGAATTCCGAACTATCAGCGAATTAGTAAAAACTCCTGGATGAATAGACGATATGATGATGACCTTCTTTTCTTTATTCGAAACTAGCTGTTCAATCAACTCCAATTTCCAGATGTTGAGATCCTTGTTGAGAATGTCATGTTCGAAATGATCCAGAAGAACGATTCCCTCTCCGGGCTCCATCGCTTTCTTCAGAATATTTTTCAGGTGATCCAAATCACCAATCATAAAGTCAATGATGAATGTCCTTTTACTTTTTTCTGCAACCCCTTTGAAGTATGCTGATTTACCTGCAGCAGGCATTCCTGTGACAAAAGCTTTATATCCGGGCGCTGTGTTTTGAAATAAATCATGATCAAAACGCAATGATCTGGTTCGCGAATACCGTTCATGCACGAAAACCTTGTTGCTGAAGAACCTGAGAAAACGATGAAGTGCGAAAATCGCCACCAACAAGCATACCCAAAAACGCCACGTTTGCGCAGAGTCGCAGTTAACAAAGTTTGGAACGAAGAAAAAAGGAACCTTTGAATTTAATTGATAGTTGAAATCGGGTTGACAAGGATGTTCATTTCTTCCGCTGATTACAAGCCGATCACTTCCTTGATAACACCATCTCCACAAAGAATCATATGCACCCGTCTTGAGCCTGTTGTACTTTTCACCGGTGCTTTGAATGTATTTCCGGATAGTGGAGCTGAAGGCATCATACTGCCTGGTATGTTTGTCGGATGCCGGACACATTGTATTATCAGGGGAATGCACGGTTCCGAAAAACGCATTGTAATATCCAGCCAGAATCTTCAAGGAATCCTTTTCTACCGCCTCGTTAAAATTCTGTGCGCTCATTTGGTTCAGCATGCTCAATTGTGCTGTCTTTACCTGAATCTCCTTTTCCTTGTTGTATGCCATTACTGCGAATGATACGGCCGGAATTACGCACGTAAGCAGCACCAACGTAAACACCAGGTGCGCATAGGCCGTTCTATAAGTAGTTTTTAGTTCCACCCAATGATAAAGCCCGGAAATTGCACGTATGCGGGAACGATTTTCAATTACAAGAAATATTCCTACGATTGCGATCTGGATCAGAGGTAAAATCCACCATGTGCCTACGTAGTTCAAAGCAATTGCATTTGCAACAATAACGGCTAATAGATATAGCCCCAGAAGGGTCCTGTTTTCACCTGTAAGAAAATCGTTAAACTTCTTCCCGGACAGCAAAATCATATTCAACGCAATTGTATAAGGACCCGCAATAAAAAACAACAGTATTGCAGTCAAACTCCTGTCTAAAAAACAAACTGTACAGAATAGTAATAGTGCGGTAAGTGCATTAAACAGAAGTGCACCAACGTACCTCGCTCTGCCATTTCTATCGGGAGTAAATGCGGATAAGTCAAACAACGAAATGTGCAGGCGACTTTTCTTACGTAAAAGAATTAATCCGAGTAGAATAACTCCTACGTAAAATGAGAACAATAATATCTGCAGAACAAATGCCATTCCGAATACCTGACCGTGAATTGCGTCTACAGGTGCGCGTTGTGAAAAGGTTGCAATGAAATATGGTAAACTTGCTATGGGCCGGACATACATAGCGCAGGGAGTTCCGGAATATTCGAGATTAAATATGGCAGAAGTACGGCCTGTTATAGCTGCATTCAGAGCTCCTTCTGCATTGCATTCTTCGAGAATATTTTCATTAAGAGAATGAGTGCTGTCAGAGTGAAAAAATACGTTTCCGCTTTGATCGAAAATGCAAAATCCTGAACCCTTTGGTAAAATTGGGTTGGTCAATGATCTGAACCGGGTGGTCATGACCGCTACATTATAACCCGAACCGCTTGAATCCAGAATCGGCATTGACAAGACGCCTCTGAACTGTTGCTCTCGCCAGGAAATAATTGCATCGAGAAATACCGGAAATTCAATACCGCTCATGTTCATACATTCGCCATTGACGATTGCACTAACATACCTACGGGATTTGACATTAAAACTAAGCGTAGGTTCTTTGATATCGTAAACCGTTTGCCCCCGTTTGTCGACGAGGAATAGGTTGTTAAATCCAGCGTAAGAGCCAAGATTATATTGTCCGTTTTCTTTCTCGGAGATTAAACCATCAAGCTTTAAGAGCATTATAGAATCATTATTCCGGACAGAGTCAATCATTCCAGACGCTGTTGCACCATACCTTTTTTGTAATGTATCGAGTCTATACCTGGCCTCAGCTTTCTTCTTTATCCATTCTTGCCGCTCCGACTTCGTTTTTTCTTTGAGAAACACAAAGGAACTGTAGTTTCGCAACTCGCTCGAGATGCTATCGATTTCCGTTGTTAAGTGTTTTTCAACCAGAGAGGAAAGGGCAACTAATTGATTTTCCTGTTCGTCATTGTCGAGGTCCGATTTCAAATAACCGTCCAACAGTAGAATGGAGACGATTGACGTAGTTAGTGCGAGTGAAATTGCTGAAAATATTACATCCGTCGTATTCATTCGCTCCGTGCGACTCATAATCATGGATTTAATAAACGGAATCGAGAGAACGATAAAGATTGAAAGAATGAAAACCCCGAAAAGATATGGTCTTGGTAACGTACGTCTTTCATTTGCAAAACTGGATGCGGTCTTCAATCCGACAATTGTCCAGCCGGTTTCCGACTCAGTTGAAAATCCAACTTTGTACACGCGATAATCTACCCCGTTAATAACTATGTGACGTATAGGTTCTCCCTCTTCAAACATGGTTTTCTCCTGACTTGTAGTGTCACACTGAAATTTCGTGAGCCCGGAAGAAGTAGTCTCATAAACAATCGAACTGTCCTTGAGCACCATGAACTGGTCAAACATATCCTTCCTCAACAGTGGACGGATTAGTGCGCCGATCGAGATCACGTAATCAAATTTCGCTGGCTTCTGAAAGTATAGGTCGCCAATTTTTATTGGAGCGATTACCTGAATGCTGAAAAGAGAATCTACCACATCATGCCTTGCACGCACAGAAGCTACTCTTGTATTCCAGTTCGATGTGTCACCTAAAGCAGGATGAACTAAAACCAAATTACCGCTGTCGATACGCGCGTCCTTCAAAAACGAAACCTTCGAAAAGTAGGTCCCAATTTCTGAAGAGTCTTTTGTCTCCAGGATTGACACACCGTGCTTACTGATCACTTCTTTAACAGCGGCGTTGGTCTGCCCAAGTGCAAGGCTCTTATATCCTTCCAGATTGATGCGCAATTGTCTTTCGACACGATTTAATACACGATACTGGCGTTCATCCAGATTCTGCGATCGGGCGTTTAAAAAGAAGAAATAATAGACGAAGATTCCTGCAGTAAGTACAAGCGCAGTAACTGTCAGCTGCGTATAACGCGTTTTAACGCTATTAAACGCTTCACGGAAGACGGTGAGAGATTTCAAAAAGACGAGGATTTAACAATCGAAATATAGTCAGTGCAGAAGAGTTTCTCTTGGACATTATTGAAACTCACTACAGCGCATTTTCATTGCTACTAATCGCGTAGAAAGGTTACAATCAATTAATTAGACACTTCAGAACTTGAACTTTTTCACAGTATCAACAGATTGAAGTTGCACAGCTCACTGGTATTCTCCACGTATATGTGGTAATATTAGAGAACAACTTTTCCCTTGTAAAACACCTCTTTATGGAAACAAAATACGGCTTCACAAAATTCACAATCGACGAATTTGAAAACTGGCTGAATAAACTCAGCGTTGCGCGCACGATCAAGTCTGTGCAGGAACATCATACGGCTATTCCCGGGTACGTCCACTTCAAAGGCAACAATCATTTTGAGCGTCAGAAATCGATGCGCGATTTTCACGTCATCGAAAGAGGTTTCTCGGATATTGCGCAGCAGTTCACGACATTTCCTGACGGCACAATTGTTACCGGTCGCAGCATGGAGCTTACTCCTTCGGGAATCAAAGGATTCAACACGCACTCTATCTGCATTGAACACTTCGGAAATTTCGATACCGGGAAAGATGCCATGACGAAAGAACATGCCACAACAGTCGTGCGAATGACAGCAGCGTTGTGTAAGAAGTTTAATATACCTGTGGGTACAGATCATGTCGTGTATCATCACTGGTTTGATCTCAATACAGGCAAGCGCACCAACGGAACCGGCTCAACCAAGACGTGTCCCGGAACAAATTTCTTCGGAGGAAATAAAGTGGCTGATGCCGAGAAAGGTTTTATTCCTCTCGTGAAAGCAGCGATGAAATCTGCCGGCAGTGTAATCACTGTTCCAGAGAATCCCCCTGCAATTCTTCGCTATGCTTACGTAACCGCAGATACACTCAATGTGCGTAAAGGTGCGGCCACATCATTTGACAAAGCAACCGATCGCGAACCGGCGACATTGGGATCTGTACTTCGCGTGTACAAAGAGAAAGACGGTTGGCTAAAAATATCTGCGTCGATGAATCACTGGGTGCATGGAAAATATACCGCCCTGGCAAAACGAGCAACGGTGAAAGCAAATACCCTGAATGTGCGCACAGGTCCGGGAACAAATTTTGAGAAAAAAGGTTCGTACAATAAAGGCGAAGAGCTTTTCATTTTTAAGGAGGAGAATGGGTGGTGTCAGGTGGGTGTAGAAGAGAAATGGGTGAGTAAAGAGTTTCTTTTGTTCTAGGTTCCAGGTTCTAGGTTCTAGGTTCTAGGTTAAAATAATCTAATGATTAATTAAACAGGCAAACAACATGACAAAGATCTTATGCATTCACGGAATCGGTGGTAAAGACGCCAGCATGGACCAATGGAGTGAAGACTGGAAAAAGAAAATTCTGGAGTCTTCCGGTCTTGACGCCAGTCGTGTAACATTTGAATTTCTGAAGTTCGATGATCTCTTCCGGCAACGGGAAGCAGAGACGGGCAGCATTGCGTACGGCAAAATGCTGAGAGAACTCGTTGCGAGCTGGATCAGCAGTGCGTTCGAAGATCGCGCGCGTTTCTTTGGGCTGAAGGAAAGCATACGCTGGTACGCCGGAATGGTTGCACAGTTCAGTACGGATGATCAGTTACGCAAACTGCTGAACAAACGTTTCACGGATACATTCGATACGTTCAAACCGGATCTCGTGTATGCGCATAGTCTGGGTACGCTGATCACGTATGATGTACTTGCCCAGGAAGCGACCAAAGGCAAGAAGAGAAATTTCACGCTGGTGACTTCCGGTGCGCAGATCGGTCATCCAGCGATGCGCAAAACATTCGGAGGATTGATCCGTATGCTGAACGTAAAGTTCTGGTACAATTTCCACAATGAAAAAGACATTGTTTTTGCTTACAAGCCGATTGTACTCGTGCATGCCAATTTCCGTGAGATTGAAACTCCGTTCAAGGAAGCATTCATCAATCACGAAGTGCTGGAATACATGGGACATGAGAATTCTGTGAACCTTGCATGGCCGCAGATACGCAGTTTGATTTCCGGAACGAATGCGATTCGTGCAGTATCACTTACCCGCGCCGTGAAGAAAGCTGTACAACGTGAACCATCGCGCAAGGCACTGCTCGTGGGCATCAACAATTATCCCGATCCGGAAAACAATCTCAATGGTTGTCACAACGACGTATTCCGCATGAGTGAAGTGTTACAGGAAATGGGATTTGCTCCTGACGAAATCCGCGTTACGCTGGATGAACGCGCAACTGCACGAAACATTCGCGAACGGATGAAGTGGCTGCTCAGCGATGCTGAAGATGGAGACGTTCGTTTCTTTTATTACAGCGGACACGGTGCGCAGATTCCTGCTTCGCATGAAGAAATGGATTCCGATCACAAAGACGAATGTCTTGTTACTTACGATTTTGATTGGGACGATCGTTCCACTGCATACACCGACAAAGAGTTTCTGGAGATGTACAGTCAACTTCCATACGGAGTAAACTTCATCACCATGCTCGATTGCTGTCACTCCGGCGGCATGTCACGCGATGGTGCGAGCAAGGCGCGTGGAATTACTGCACCCGACGATATCCGCCACCGCGAACTGAAGTGGGATGCGAAACGTCAGATGTGGATTCCTCGTACGCTGAATCTTTCGAAGAAGAAAGTATTCAAGGCCTCCGAGAAAGAAAAAGTCCTGTACACAGGAGAAAGCGGTGCAACACATCGTTTCGGTCGCGGCGTTCCGCTGTGGAGCGATTCACGTCATTTCGAAAATGCAAAAAAGAAATACGGTCACAAAGGTGCGTACATGCCACTGATCATTGAAGCGTGTGATGAGAAACAGTATTCGTATGAATACCGTCATGGTGTTACTTCATATGGTGCGTTCACGTATTCGATTACCACTATTCTCCGTGATCTGCATCGCAAGAAAAAGAAAGTGACGTATGATCAGCTGATCAAACTGGCGACAGAACGGCTTGCAGAGTTGGAGTTTGAACAGACGCCGGTGATTGTGGGTCCGAAGGATAAGACTGGGGCGAGTGTGCCGTTGTTGGGGTTGTAGATTTTGCCTGTTCATAAGCCGATTTGATTTGCGTTTTGGAATGAACTACATTTAAAAGAAAGAATCCGAATGCAGCATTCTGAAAAACAGCAACATCCTACTGAGAATAAATCGACTTCACAACCCTTGAGGATTGATACTCCCGATAGTGCGCATGAAAAGGCAGCAGAATCGGTTGCTGATAAGTTAGCACGTAACGGTCAGGTAATGGGATCAGATAATACCATGAATGGACAAATTGCGGGTAACACCAAGCCGAAAAACGGGATGATTGCACCGGCGGAAGTTAAAGATCAGATAAGTTCGGCAAAAGGCAGTGGCGACAAACTTCCTGATTCAGTAAAACGGATGGTGAAAGGTAAATCAGGAGAGCTGGATGATGTCCGAATGCACACAGATAGTGGTGCGGCAAAACTTGCCAAAAGTGTAAATGCAGAGGCGTTTACATATGGGAAAGATATTTTTTTTGATTCGGGGAAATTTGACATTTATACTTCTCAAGGCAAAGAATTGATTGCTCATGAGCTTTCACATGCCGTTGCTAATACAGAGTCAGGTGAGCATGTCATACAACGAAAGGCATATCCTGCGTTTTCATCATACTGGGGAACCTGGCAGGCTACAAAATTTGATGAGGCACCAAATATTACGAATCCTCACGCCATTGCTGCGACAATAAAGTTTACACCAGGTGCGAAGGTTACTGATGCGCAAAAGATCGGTTTTGTGCAAACTATTCAAATGAAACTGAACAACACGTTGACATTTCCTGTAGGTCGAAGTTATTGGGAACGCGATATTGAAAAAAAGGATGGCGTGTATGATCCACAGATGAAAATGTTTGATGAAGGATTTGCCATTGACCGGGAAATATTGCGAACAGATCCTCTTATACAAGCAGGCAAAACAAAACCAGGCGCTAAAATCGGAGAAACAGCTGAAGAATCTAAGAGTAGTACAGGTTATTCTGGTCACTATGGTAAGCGATATATTGAAAATGGAGCGGTAATAAGTGAAGCAGTAACCTTGGAGGATACTCCCAAAATGGCGAATGCAGGGCCGGGTAGTAAAGTGACTTTGGAAACTACGCCATTGGTCGTTGAAGGAACACAAGTTGGTTCGTATTTGGGTTCAGTAAAATGGGGTTGGGAAATAGATCAGTCAGGAACTTTCATTCCGCACCCTCCTGAGGTCGCATCTAATGTTGCGGTAACTTCAACATTTATTAAAGCAGCTTCTCTTTGGAATGAGTCTCTGAATCACGGTGAAGCTACGATTGATCTGCCGCCAACACCGGTAATACGGGTGGCGCAAACTGGCGGAACAAACTTTTATTCAGACCCTAATGATTTGTCCACAGGAACATTGTATGCCGCAGGCACGCGATTTATGGTGTTACAGAATTTGACCACTGATCTCCGGTTAGGAGGGAAGGAAGGAATAATGCGCCGCGTACAAATTACAGATGGTCCTACAGCAGGGGCAACCGGTTGGATCATACAATCAGAAACAGTTGATGAGCGGAACTACCTGTACAACAATACACCTAAGGGCATGCGATACGGTAAATAATTTCTTCCATGAGGTGTAAAACATATATTCTTTTTGTATTGTTGACCGGTGTGTTTGGGTGCGGCAATGAGCAAGACGACCTGGCGAGTGAGCTCGTTTCGAATGGGTATCTCTACTATTTTACCAATGCAAATGGAATTGAAGCAAGGGACTCTTTGTCGGCAGATAAAACTGCGCAGGAACTCTTAAAACAAATAGTATCGGATTCGAATATGAATAGTGTGGCCAGGTTTATTGCTGCAGAAATACTGCAAGAGGATACCAGCAAACTCTTTTACGATCCTGGAATGACAGAGACAATAAGTAAGATTTACACAGGTGGTTTCACTAATGCGAAATATGTTCAAGGAAAGCCAGAAAATATCTGGATGCTACCTTGTTATACAGACGATACAATAGGTGACCGTGCTGTAGTATTGGCGGCAGGCGAACATCTGCTGGCTCTTGGAGAAAATGCAATTCCGGGATTGATCGAACAACTGGCTGATACAACACGACTCTACATTTCAATGGGCAGTCAACGCGAAATATTTTCGGATGATCTGCATTTTCGCGTCAAAGATGTAGCGGCATTTTTTATATGCAAAATACAGGGTTGGGAATTCAACAGTTGTTTATCACCGGTTGAGCGAGATGTGGAAATTGAAGCGATCAAAGAAAAACTGAAATAGAAGATGGAGCATTCGGAAAAAAGTCAACATCCTGCTCAAGGTAGATCATCTTCACAACCGTTGAAGATTGATTCACCAGACAGTGCACATGAAAAGCAAGCCACATCGTTTGCGGAAAGCGTAACACGTAATGGACAGATCATTGGATCTGATAACACCATGAGCGGACAGATTACGGGTAATTCAAATCCGAAGAATGGAATGATTGCTCCTGCCGGAGTAAAGGAACAAATCAACTCGACACAAGGCACTGGCGACAAACTTGCGGATTCTGTAAAGAGAATGATGAACGGCAAGTCGGGTGAGTTGGATGAGGTACGGATTCATACGGATAGCAACGCAGCAAAACTTGCCAAAAGCGTAAGTGCAGAAGCATTTACATATGGGAAAGATATTTATTTCGGTGCGGGCAAATACAACCCGCAAAGTGCAGATGGAAAGCGCCTGATTGCACATGAACTTACTCACGCCCGGCAGAACTGTAATTGGGGCGAATCGACGATTCAGCGCAGTGCAATTGCCAGTCTGAGCGGGAATCAAGTAGATATAAACGCGCACATTTACTTTTACGGCAGCAAAGCAACTACCGCAATCGCTCAGGCAGCCACAAGTGAAATAAATACAATGTGGAATGCTCCAGGAAAAGCAAGTTATGCTGGCATTGAATGGGGTGTAAAATTTAACGTAACGCAATCGGTAGTCACTGAGCAAGAGGCACGCAATCTGGCTGCATCGAACAGTAGCAGGAAAAATAACTTTGTTCGCATTGAAGCCAATAATAGCGATGGCGTATCCTACATGGAGATTGGAAAAAATTTCGGGCACTGGTGTACGAAAGACAGGCTAGGGTCATCTACAACCGCGGCACATGAATTTGGGCACGGAATAGGTATGGTTCACACAGCAAGAACTCTATATGGTCAGCAACCTGGAATAATGGCATTCCGGGGAACCCTTGTCGACGCAAAATACACGTATGACCCTTCACAGGGTGATTCTAAATTTACTATTACTGATCCTCAATACAAGAAATTCCAACCGTTTGCCAACTATCTGAAAGACTCTCAGAAGGAAGAATTGGTGAAGCAGAAGAAGGCGGAATTTACTAATACCATTAAACCGGACACGCGGAAGGTGCTTGAATCGGACTTAGACACTTTAATTGCTACGGGCGCTAAGAACCGTGGGTTTGGTCAGGCCGTCAACACAATAGTGGATGCAATGGGTTATCCATCACCTTAATTGTTACAATCATTAAACTTGAACTCGTTACACATGCCTGAATCACAAAATGAGTTTTTCGCTGCAGAACTTGCGTGGTTTAAACGAGTTCTGAATTTTAGAATGCTCCAAAGCTTCGACCGGAGTGCATGGCCGGAGAAACTTGAGTTTTTACCTGCTGATGAAATTAAGTTACTCACCCAAGCCCGGCAGTTAACAGATCTGATGCCTCCTCAATCAGAAGGTGGCACGGGCGGATATTGCTGGATAGTTAAATCATATGCACTAGATGGGTGGGAAAGAATACTGTTGTTGTTAGCATTGATTCCTCATGTTCAGCCCGATTTACTTAATCCATTTATAACGGATAAAAATATTGAGTACGGTGGCATCAAAGGAACAAATCATAAAGGCTTTCTTCCAACAGGACAAACGGCACTTTTTCTGCTTGGTGAAAATGATCAAAGCATGCAGGGAGCATTGCTGGAAATGCTGAGCCATAGACACAAATTCCACGAAGCAAATATTCTTACACTCGAATCTGCACCAAGAGGTGAGCCCGAATTGAGTGGTGCATTGGTTCCTTCGCGTGAGATTATTGATATAGTTACCCGGGGGCATGTGCGTCCTCCGGATTTTGGAAATGATTTTCCGGCGAAGCGCATAACAACAGAAATGACGTGGAATGATCTTGTCCTCTCCCCTATCACACAACGCCAGGTGGAAGAAGTTAAAATCTGGACACGCAACCGCGAGAAGTTAATGACCGAACTCGGAATGGGCAAACGCATGAAACCAGGTTACAAAATTCTGTTTCACGGTGCGCCAGGAACCGGCAAAACACTTACTGCATGCCTGCTTGGCCAGTATATAGAGAAATATGTTTTCCGGATCGATCTTTCAATGATCGTCTCAAAGTACATTGGCGAAACAGAGAAAAATCTCTCGAAGGTATTTGACAAAGCAGAGCATGCCGATTGGATTTTATTTTTCGATGAAGCGGATGCGCTGTTCGGTTCGCGCACAAAAGTTTCTAACTCGCACGATCGATACGCTAATCAGGAAGTTAGTTATCTGTTGCAACGCATTGAAGATTATAGTGGAATAGTGATCCTTGCCAGTAATATGAAAGGAAATATTGATGATGCATTCATGCGTCGCTTCAGTAGTGTGGTGCATTTTCCTTTTCCGAAATCCGAAGAGCGTTTACTGTTGTGGAAGAAAGCCCTTCCGGAAAAACTTAGTCTTGCTGCAGAAGTCGACATGAAAAAACTGGCCGAACGTTACGAAATGTCAGGGGCAAACATTACGAATATTATTGCCTGGTGCGCGCTGATGGCGTTGGAGAAAAATGACATGCAGGTTACAGAGGGAATGTTGCGGGAGGGGATGTCCAGGGAGTTGGCGAAGGAGGGTAGAACGTTGTAAGCCCTTGTGGGCTGAAAAAATACCAGTATGAATTCAGCGCGGCTGGGGAGTTTAGATCGACTTTGTAGCAACGTTGGCTTTTTATAGCAGGTGACCATAAGCCATACTGAATTGTTAAACAAAGTTTTTATCGTGTCACTATCCTGCAATAATGGGTTTCTTCTTCCCTGGTAATCGCATTCATTGTTTTCCTTAAGAATACAATCTCGTTCTCCGTTACCCATACCGGTTTATCGGCTCCCCATCCGCCTTCGTTGTCGCCGTTCACTTCCATTTCATAATTGAGCAGGCCGTCCTCTACTGTACCGATTTCGAAACCGTTATTGATCTGATGTGATACCAGGTCGCAACGACAAGTGATATACCTTTTTTTTGCCGGTGAAAAAGCAGGGAACTGTCCTAACCGATTTTCAAGTCCTGAAAGTTTTGATACAAATATTATTTCCAAGCCCACCTCAGTTTCACTCCGGATTGCAAAACAATTGGCCTTTTCGATAAGTCCCATGCAACGGTAATGGATGAAATGTTTTCCGGCAATTGAATCACAGTAATGTTTATGGACGCCATTATCGATGTGAACTACAATGCATGAGTCCTGTTTTTCAAAAAAAGAAGAGCTGAAAATATGCGCCGGCCACTTGTCGATCGTTCCGTTATTAATCGAATCGGTACCTGCAATTCTTTTAAGATAATATTGTTGCGTAATGTCTTCGATCAGGAACGTATCTTCTCCAACTACTTTCTGGATGCTCCAAAGTTTCTCGCCTGTCATACCGGCATAATCATCGACCCGGTCTTCAGTATTTTTTTTTGTCTTGCAACCAGTTGGGCAGGTTATAAGCAATATGCATAGCAAAAAAACAAAGTTTGCGTTTTTCATTGGGCCGTAATTGATTCGGCATCTACGTGCAGATGTCCGGCATTATCCGGGAATATAACACGAATTTTATGAGGTGCTACATTGAATCCTTTGAGTTCGTCGAACACTTCCGTGGTAAGATAATCTGCCCCTGTTGCCATGCTGAATGATTTTGTTGGGTAAGTAACAGCGTATTTTTTGTCTGTCGTATTCCAGGTACCCAACAGGGGAGTGTATACGGAAGTGCTTCCCTGTACGAAAATGAACATGCTTTCAAGTGTCGTTTTGTTCGTCGTAAGATTGGTATCGTTCGTAGTTTTCAACGTTCGCATTTCGCTTTTGATGCCTTCTACTACCTTTTTTTGGCCGGCTCTGGCAATGCTCTTTGCAGGGATGACCACCAGCTTGTCGATCGCGGCTTTGTATCGAGCTGCATTAGCAACGCCGAAAACTGTGCTGCTGATTACAGGAGTTACAGTAATCGTATCGAGATTGGATAGCTTTGTTAAAACGCTATTGATCGTGTCTGAATTCGATTTGGCCGTGTTGCTTGCGGTGATATATGGGCCGCTGTATTTTTCAAAATTTGCTGTGGTATCATCTTGTACCTTATGACGGTTTCCTTCAAAGTCGATAAAGTATCCCGACTGCCATGGGAGGCCGAGCGAATATGTTCCGGCAGGTAAGCTGGCAAGCAGCGGCTTCAGTCCGGCTACACTGTGGAGTCCGAAATCGATTGCATGAAACGTACCATGACGTCCGCTTCGTTTGGAAATGGAATCTTCCCCGTTCTGACCCGTTCGCCACGTAGCGAGGCTGTTAATGGTAACAGATTGTTTCTTGTTATTCACAGGATCCTTTTTCCATTGTTCGATGTTATATTTCAGGACGCCCTGCAGCAACTGCATACCGTTCAGGATTTCACCCATAGTCGACCAGTCTTCTTTGAACACATGTGGATTTCTTCCGGCAATGTCGAACGTTTTGAAATCCATTTGCAACGCAATTTGAGTCAGGTCCTGCTTCGGCCTTCCTCCTGCGGTAAGAGTGAGGAATCCGATACGTGAAGCATCCAGAATCCAGTACGCATAATCCGAATTTGAGTTGAGTTCCCGCGTCAGCATTTCGTCGACAAAGGCAACCTCATCCTCCACCGCTAGTTTGTCGTAGTTCTCGAAATCACCAATGCCACTCATTCCTTTGTCGGAAATAGCCCTAGCCGCACCCGAAACTTTAGTTCGCAACAGAGCAAACGAAGCATCATCGAGATAACCGGAAGGAAATAGATCATTGTCGTATTGCCATTTGGCGAGCAGCACCGTTTCACGCATATCGAATGCGTTTGCCTCCTGGAAAACGACGTTCCCGATATACGACTTGATCAGCATGATCTCCTGCGTTGTGGTGGATTGCGCCTGGATCATTTCGGCCACTTTCTTATTGCCAAAATCCATTGTTTCTTTCAGGCTCGATTCCGTAGACGTTAGGAAACAATTGTCGAATACCGCTTTTCGTACTGCACCGGTGATAAGGATATCGCTCAGCCTGCCGGTAGGTGGGAGCTGATGCTGAAATTGCCATTCGTTCAACTTCAGCACAAACTCCTTGTCGATCGCAGTTTTTTTCTTCAACCCGAAAAGCGAAGCGATCGCAGAAATTTCTCCGCCCGTCAGACCGTTATCCGTTTGATATTTTTTATTCTCATCAATGATCGGGTTAAGCACGGTGTCATCACCGTTTTTGATCGATTCATAGGCAGGTTTATTGGCCTCTTCCCATTTTTGTTTCGGTGATGCTTCAGATGTCGCGGAGAAATCGGCAATGATCTTGTCCGCGTCATCTAGTGTCACTGTTTCTATGTAAGCATTTTTTGTAGTGGTGACGGTAAGTGTAACATCACCTGTGATTTTCTTGTTCAGGACAAGGTCTCCTTTGACTTCTGCCGAGTTCGCATATTTCTTTGTAAATAGCACTTTTCCCCCGGCGCCCTTAACGGTGATGGCAGTAATCTCTCCTTCCGTTTTGAGGGACACGGTGGGTGGATCACCGGGGTTGCGCCTGATAACGTTTCCACCTTGCTGAACAGTGTGCGTCAGCTCATGTGCGAGCAATTTCTTCCCGTCCTGCGATGACGGATTGTACTGTCCGTTTTTAAAATAGATATCTTGTCCGTGTGCGAATGCTTTTGCGTTGACGTTCTCATTCATCTGGTTCGCTTCGCTGCCCGTATGCAGTTTCACTCCGCTGAAATCGGCACCCATTTTTAATTCCATTTCATTCCGTGTAGAATCGTCGAGTGACTTTCCCTCGCCTTTACTACTGCTGAGTTTCGATTCAAATTCGGGTGTAACCTCCGCGTTCCCGCTTCCGCTGCGGTTGATTGTTCCGCCGATGCCATGAATTTGTGCCGATCCTCCGCCTGCAATTTTAAGCGCTACTTCATCCGCTTCCTCTTCATCTTGATCACCGGGTGCGCTGAGTGCCAAAGATTTTTTTTGAATTAACCCTTTCTGTTGAACCTCCAACATTTGATTATGCACTTCATCCCAGTCGTCGTGACGATTAACATTTCCTATTCGGTTTTTTCCAAGATCGTATCCCATGATGCAGACTGAATTTCATTTTTTGATATTGCCACTGGAGTCCTTGTGATCAAAATATAAAAGTGAACACAGATGCTTCGCGCTTGCTATACTCCTTAACATTCCCTACACTCAATCTGTTTTGTATTTTTTCAACAATGCTGTTAAACGCACCTGTTTTAGCGGAAGATCCGTTTGCAGTGATGTTTTCATCGTAAGGTTCTTTTTATCCATACCGGTTTTATCCTTCATCGCAATAAGGTCTTCAATTTCCACGATCAACTGAGCCTCGTCGGTGGTCAATGTCTTTTTGGATTTTGCCAGGTATCCGTTGAGACGATCGATCTGCCTTGTAATCATATGTGCAACGCGTTGGTTGAAACGCTTATAAAGCGGTCCGCCGCCTGTTTGCCCAACCAGTTTGTCATCGAGCATTTTTGTAGTAAACGCATCCACATCGTTCTTAAGTACAGACTCACGAAGTTCCTTCCAGGTGCTAGCCACCATTTGCCCTCCGTGCATAAGATCCACAAGTATATCCACGATGATAGGATCAAGTGTTTCAAAAGGTATTTTGGAATCGGTAACGTGCTTCCCGGTCTCCTTCTTCTGGTAATCAATTTCAAACTTGTCTATCCTGTGTAGAGCGTCATTGAGCGCTTCGGGATAAGATACATCGGACAATAATTTTTCTAACCCTGCACGTACTGCCGCATTGTTTTCATAAGCAGCCCATTTGGCCTTGGTCGCCTTATCTTTATTTACATTCGTAGCTATCCACTCGGCCCCCTTGCCCGCACCTGTTTTTACGGCGGTAATGTAATCATCCGGTAGACCAGCAGCCTTCAACTCCTTTGCAACACTATTTTCTGTGCGCATCTTCATGTCATAACCGTAACCAATGCTAACCCCCGACCCGGCTTCCGGTACGTTGGGTGTCGCTTGAGGCGGCTTATCACCGGCCTCTCCTTTTTTCACCAAGTCAAGCGATACGTCGAACTGCTCCAGGTTCTTCAATGTCTTCACTATTCTCACGGCCGGCAAATTCAATACCAGGCCCAGGCGGAATGATTCTCCTTTAGGAATCGCCTCGGTAACATAGCTCACGTAACCCTGATTACCATAAATCGCTCCGGCAATAGTAGATGGATTGTCACCTGCTTTGACGGTATATGTGACCCCGCCTTTCATTTCTGTTGGAGAAGCCTTCATGGCCAGGTTCAGTTTTTCTCTCAGCATCGCATAGTTGTCATCGCTCGACTTACTTGCCGGAAGACTGGCGTCTAACAGATACAGCACTGGCGAATCTGTTCGCGCCAAAACAGAATCACTTATTAATGTTGTGATCCAAAAAGCCAGCGCGCCCTTGTTTTTTACGGCATTAAGCACCTCCGCAAAAAAATCGGAAGGGTACATCACTTTGGTGGTAGGTTCAGATGCACAGTCATTCAATATATCAATAAGATCAACGGCTAACAGGCTCATATCTGTATACGCATTAGCGGTCTTCTGTACTTCAATTGGCTCGCCAACTGCCAGGTCAAATTTACTCCGACGGTCTCTCTTGTAGTGTCTTTCGTTTCCACCAGCCACTACTGCCGTCGGGCTCTTATGTGTCTTATGCGCTGCAGGAATTAACACATTCAGCAGTGTCATCTGAATAAGCGGTAATACCTTGCTCGTCCCGGCTGTTTTCAGTATATCATTTGACACTTCAGATTGCATAGCGTCATCCCATAGAAGCAAAGATTCCTTTACAACCTGGGGCCGTGGTAAAACATAAGGTAATAGCTTCGCCGAAATCTGCTCATGTGTTTTTAATTTGCCATCATTCTTTTCCTTCGTAATTGCAGCTATAACTTCTTCATCTGTTTCGTACTTATATTGAATCGAATTTCCCACATTCCGCTGCTGAACTGTATGTACCAGCTCATGCGCCAACAACTCCTTTCCTGAAGATGACTGGGTATTATATTCTCCTTCCTTGAAATAAATATCACTGCCATGTGCGAATGCCTTCGCACTTACATTCTCATTCATGGCATGTGCTTCACTACCTGTATGCACTTTCACGCCACGGAAGTCAGCACCTATTTTACTTCCCATTTCCTGCTGCACGTTTTCAGGAAGTGATTCTCCACTACCCTTACTGCTTTCCAGCTTCGATTGAAATTCAGGTGTCGCTTCCGCTGATCCCTCTCCTTTTCGGTTAATTGCTCCACCGATTCCATTCACAGTCGCAGATTCGCCACTCGTAACTTTGCGTGCAATCTCATCTGCTTCCTTTTCGTCTGCGTCACCAGGATCACTTGTCGACAGGGACTTCTTCTGCACCGATTTTTTTTGCTGTGCCTCCAGTATCTGATTATGCACCTCATCCCAATCGTCGTGGCTGCGATTTATTCGTCCCTGCTTATTTTCCCGAAAATTGTGTTCCATATTTTGTCTTTTCACATCAGCCAGCAGCGAACAGCCCTTTGCCTTTAAAGTTCAGCAAGAGTATTGAGATTTTCACGGACAATTTGAAGCATATATATCATCTGAAAATTGCCTGATCTTAATGCCTACACACTCATTAGTAGCAAGATAAGCCTTCCGAAAAAGGACTTTTTTCACTGGATCAAATTGTCCATTATCTGGAATGTAAAACGCACGCAAGCGGAAAACCACACGAAAACCCTTAATATAGTTGTTCACACACATCTATTCAAAATAACATACCACAAATCCGCAATCAGTAATGCTGGACAATTTAAATATGTACTTTTCAAGTATCATGACCGCCGGTAGAATACAGTCGATTTTATTTGTGGCATTGCTGTTCATGAGTTGTTCTGCTGGTGCCCCAACCGCCCCGACTTCAACCTCAGGAGAGCAGAATGCCGATTCACTACCTATTATGGATCATCTGAATGATGCGACGATCCTGAACTTTTTTTTTGGAGATTCTCTTGTGATGCCAGTTCAGTTCCCAAGAGATACTGTTACCCGTAGCGTTGTACACCACCAGTTCTCTACTGGCAATCCTGCTTCTTACGATTCTATTTTAATCACCTGCGACACACTTTTTTTCTTCACTCAAAATGGAGTTAAACATTGTTTTGTTCCCATCACAGGTCAAAAATTTCTGGACCGAATTTCCGACGATGTTCATTATTTTCTGGTGCTCAAACAGGAAGATAAACACTGGATCATCGCAGATAGTGTATGGAATATTGAACTCCCTTGCTGCGGGGCCTTCGATATACCAGTGCTGAACGGACCTTACATGCTGTTCCGATATAAATATCAAAGGATGTGCGAAAACGGTGTGTCCTTAAACGGCATGAATTACATTGCGGTGCATAACGGAAAACTTGCTCCCGCAGTAAACTATCATATTGATACTTATTGGTCGGACTCCTGCTTTATGGGTGATGCAGCAGAGACTTTTAATCGAACTGTGAATGTACAGTTTGATACAACAGATGAGGTTTTATACTATGCTGAATCCGAAGAATACATTGGGTCCTCCAATAAGAACAGCTATACATCGTTCCGCGAATCGGTGTGTTATTCTGATACCTGTTTTGTCACAAAGAATTGGATTCACTGGCAGATGAGCGACCGTGTTGACACTGTATTTTTCATGAATGATGTGCTGATAAAGGAAGAGATCATCCGTTTGAAAAAATCACATGATGGCATTCACAATGACAAATAATAAAACATGCTGAATCATGTTCATGTCCATATTATTCACCTGGCTGTCAGGATGCGGGCCGGAATCGAGAACTGTTAATCGGGATTCACTTGCTCTTGTTCACGACGAAAGCAGAGAAAGATCCAGCATCCGAAAAGAAAAATATTCTTACCCGGCTAGACACTCCCGGTTTGCGAGGCTCATCTCGGTATAGCAATTGATTAATTATCCAGCGTTTCAAGTTCCGTCATCTTGTATATTACCATTTCACTTCTTGCTTCGTATATGTATTCTCTCGTTCGAATCCAGTGAACGCGGATCTTTTGTCCCACGTTGGGCTGTTTGCCTTCCCAATACTCGTCCATCAGTTTTGTGTCATCGAACAGGATCCAGAAGCTATGGTACAACCCCTGTTCGTCGCGAAGGATAAGATGGAGGTAATCACCTCTCCGGATCTCAACGAACGTTCCCGTCACTGTTCCTTCGGTGAGCATTTTCCCTTGCTCTTCGTACAAGACGGTATCTCCATCGTAATCTTCTCCATAATACTGCCGGGGACCTTCGATGTCAGGTGGCGAGACGAGACTGCTGTCATCGAACAATGCCGGATTAATGCTGTCTACCGGGACAGTTAGAGACGTATCGACGCCAGGCCGTATAGAATCCGCTTTATCGTCTTGTGTTTCCGGACTTCCACAGCCTGAAGCAAGAACGAGTATAATTAAATAAGAACGTAGCAGAAATCTCTTGTCCATTTTTCTGTCATGTTTAATTTAGTATGCTTTCCATCCGTTCTTTGCTTTGTCGGGGATGTATTCCCAGTGCCATCTTTCGGAGGGAACAGTCCGTACGAAACCGTGGGCGGGTCCGTTCTTTATCAGCCAATCGTAAGCACCCTTCGCAGCATCCACTTCAATATCTAGCGCATACCCGGCCTGGTGTTCAGACGTTCCTGGCGCCGCAGTTTTTTCCTTTTTTGTGCCCGCTTTATATGCCGCATACATCGATGCCTGGTGAGGGTAATCGCGGAAGCCGCTACGTATGTAAAGGTTAACACCATCTAGCCTTGCGTCGCTTGCCATCTCCAGGAACTTGTCCGTTGCCGTACTCGGGAGTAACTGGCGTTGTTCACCATATTCACCTACAATTTCCAGCACATCTGTTTGGCCTGCGTAATTGCCCTTGCGCCAGGTGGCATTGCCATCTTTAAAGTCGGCCCAACTTTCGACAAGGTTAGCCGCTTTCGTCCATACCTGGTCTTTCGTAGTGTCTTCTACCGTTTTTCCGTTGTCTTCTTTAGTATAGGCAACTTTGACGAATCCTGCTGTGTTGAGCGGCTTGCCCGACACTTTCGGGTTGGCCCCTTGTTTCGTTTCCTTTACGATTACAAATGATCCCTGGGCAAGGGTTGTGCCGGCGGATTCGAATATGGGCACCGGTGAACTTCTCGCGGAGGCGCCTTTGAGCACTTTGAAATTGGTACCGTCGGCGGCTCCTTTCAAAGAGGAAGTGATCCAGAATGGCGCGCGCTGCAGCCATGCGTTGTCTTTTGCATCCTTCACTTTTACGACCTTCACTCTGATCACTTTTTTGTTCGGATGGTTGTCGTATTCTTTACCGTTATCAAGCACCTGTATAGTTGATCCCTCAGGAACCGTATTTGAGCTGGCAGGCAGCATTTCGTCGTAATATACCCCCTTGTCGGTAGTGATCTTCGCCACTGCGGCCCCCACTGTTTTATGATCCGTATCCGTCGATTCGAACTTTGCTTTTCTTATGCCCATGGTCTCGCCGATCATCTTACCTTCTATAGAAGCGCTGGAGATCCACCCGTACTCGGTGCCGGTTTCCTTATCCACCACAAGCGCGTATACTTTACGGTCTTTGAAGTTATCCCTCACCACCTCTTTTGCAAACAACTGCGTCGCTTTGGGAATGGTCTTGGGTCCGGAAACGTCGGAAGGAGCCGAGCGAATGCTGGCCGAGCTCGAAATGACCTTGTACATTTTCGTGGCGTCGGGCTTGTCGCTGATATTCGACCGGCTCGTCCAGCCAAGACTTTTCCCGGCCTTGTCGGCTACTTCCGCTACTGCGACTTCTTTAAAGCTTCCGCCTTTCTGCTTTTCGAGGTGTGTCCCAGTTGCGATGATTGAAACAGGAGTATTCAAGGGAATGGTCGACTTCATTACGTCGTAAGATTTACCAACGACTTTCATCTCGGGCGTAAACGTGTTTTCACCATCTCCCTTGGTGATTTTATATAACGGCGCATCCACTGAAGTAGTGAAGGTTTTGCCCATGAATGAATGTTCGGGATCCGCCTGCTGGAAGATGTGCAGGACAAATTTTTTAAAGTCCGGATTTATGAAGAAAGTCATTTCTCCGACCTTCGTATAAATCTTCAGTGTATGCAGTCCGGCGGTGGGCAGCGTGATCTCTGACATAGATTCGCTGTTTCCTCCTTTGTAGGGACTTTTGTCGGTATGCACCACTTTTTTAGAGCTGTCAAGTATTTCTAACGAATCGTATACAATGGGTATACCGATCTTGATGTTATAGCCCGTGTACGTTTTTTGTCGCTGAATCTTAGGGCTCACTTTCCCTTTTCCCTGCTGCACCGTGTGTGTGAGCTCGTGCGCGAGCAGCTCTTTGCCCTGCATTGTGCCCGGATTGAATTCATCGTTTTTGAAATAAACATCCTGCCCGTGCGTAAATGCTTTTGCGTTGATGCTTTCGCTCATCGCGTGCGCTTCGTTCCCGATATGCACTTTCACTCCGCCAAAATCGGCACCCATTTTCGATTCCATTTCATTACGTGTGGAATCGCCGAGCGATTGTCCGCTGCCTTTGCTGCTGCTGAGCTTCGATTCAAATTCGGGTGTTACTTCCGCGTTGCCACTCCCGCTGCGATTGATCGTTCCGCCGCTGCCATGAATTTGCGCAGATTCTCCGCCTGCAACTTTACGCGCTACTTCATCCGCTTCCTTTTCATCTGTATCACCGGGTACGCTGAGTGCCAAAGATTTTTTTTGAATCAATGCTTTCTGTTGAACCTCCAGCATTTGATTATGCACTTCGTCCCAGTCATCGTGTTGGCGATGGATTCCGCTTTTTGTATTTTTTTCAGAATGATTTCCCATGGACATTTACCTCATCGGGCTTTTCATGTAATTCTGGTTGTTCCACCTTAAGACGGTGTCGCCAAAGGCTATTTCAGGATACCCGTTTTTTTTCTTCTGCACAATAACTTCATGCGTTTCCTGTGCATCGACCTCTTCCAACAGCGTGTACTGGTCATTGTTTTCTTTGACCAGCCAGATGTGATCCGCGGTAATTTCATCACCACAGTTGTTTTTGAATAGCAATAATTTCTCGGTCTTGTCAATACTTAACGTGTCGACATCAATCCTATTGACGTTAAAACGATCAAGTTGTTTTGTTTTTTTGACAAATGGGAATTCCGGAATCAGGTCCGTGTCGGATATAATGTGTAGTTGATCCAGCAATTCACCGGTGTAAACAACGCCGGTTGCAGCATTTACATAATTAATCTCCTTCAAAGTATAATGATTGGCTGTCCACGTATAGTGGAACGAAACAGGACACATCTCATCAAATAAAACATTCCGGTAATACAGATTGATGTCAAAAATGTTTCCTGTGCTTTCCGTACGTATGCCCTCGGGGAAAGAGAAAAAGTTCTGGATTACTGTGTATCCGCCGTTTTCTTTCTGAAGAATCGATATACTCACGCCTCCGCTTCCGGAACCAATGCCCGAGAGGAGCATCAGGAACTGATACTTGTTTTCGTGCATGCCAATATTATACACGATGGTCTGATCGTCGATCAGTATCGAATCTACAGGCCCTCTTGTTGCATAATTTTCCCCGAGCAAGAGCGCTGCAAGCGAATCGGGCAGTTTTTGATTTCCGGAGTTGCTTCCAGGATTACCAACCGAATCGCTAAGCAGGGTGTCGCCAACTGTTCCGTTACTGTTACCACAAGAACCGCTAACGACAAGTATGCCTACGCTGAGCAATACAACAATTAGTTTCAGGCTTGTTTTCATATTCAACCGTTAAGACGTTGCATTATTTTTTTTACGTAATTCTGCGTCTCTTCAGGCATGTGAGTTTCTATGGCCGAGTAGGTAATAAGAGCCGTTTTTCCTACATACGTTTCTATACAAGTGCATAAAGCTTTAAAATTCCAATTGTAGCATGCGAAAATCAGTTTTTTCATTTCTGGATTTGTCAACGGGAACCGCGGTCCATATTTTTCCCTGAGTTTATCATAAAGATGGGACAGATAGGCAGCACTGAGAAGCACGGCATATTCGGGTATGTTTCGGGTATCGACGTTGTCGACTTTTTCTGGAATTACAACACCGTTAGCAGCTGCCCATGAAATTGCCTCTGTTTGAGCGGGTGCCCCCATCTGCGCAATTCCAATATATGTTGAGCCAACCGACATGGTGTTCTGGTATCCCGGTTTGTTTTTGTCGATACCACCCACATTGACCCACGTATAATCTCCGCTTTCCTGCGACGTCAGCGCTTTAATATCGCTTGGGCTCAGAACGTTTCTGCCTTTGAGCAAAGTGTACATTTTCACTTGTGTAAAAAGTTCGTCAAACCTTTTGTACTGTTGTAGTTCAACAACTCGCTCGTCTTTTTTATTCATGTACGCCTTTAAAGCCGAAATGAATTCTTTCATTGTGGCCTTTGTATTATACAACCTGTCACCGGACTTACCAGGGATTTCGCCAATGTTGGTTTCTTCGTCTTTAATATCCTGTGCTGTTGTTGCCGGCAGTTTACCATTGATGGAATCAAATTTTGTGTCACTGATCAGTTTCTTCAATTCAGTCCAGCGAGCAGTTGATTTTGTAACTGCATTGTTCACCACCGGGTCTCCGGTAACTTCCTTCCATCCTGAAATAGTACTGAGGTGTGAATCCCGAGATGTCATTTTGGTACCTACCGTTTTCCAGAGACCTGGAATCTGATCGTCATATACCGTTACCGCGGTGAGGCTTTTTACATTGCCAACCGCCTTGAGGTTTTCTTCCTGCCACTTTGTACGCTCCTGCACTTCTTCACGATTCTCGAACCAGTAATTATCCTGGAAAATGATATAAGCATCAAGATAGGTTTTGTTATCTACCTTTTCTTTCATGGAAGCCATTATGCTTTGAAAGTGGTCGTGAATATCCGTGGTGGAAAATTCGTTGATAAGTTCCAACAACCTTACTTTATCGATTTTGTCTGACTCCTTTTTGAGTTCGGCTTCTACTAATTTTACTACGCGGCTTTTTCTAACCGGCTTAGGCTTTGCCAGTTTTTTCCCAGGTGGCTGACGCTGAATCATACGATCTCCCGAATGCGTTTGTTGTACGGTATGTACAAGTTCATGCGCAATTAATTGCTTCCCCGACGACGATTGCGTATCGTACGCTCCCTCGCGGAAATAAATATCGTTGGTGTGCGCAAACGCTTTGGCGTTCACTTCATCATTCATCGCGTTCGCCTCGCTTCCCGTATGCACTTTCACGTTGCTGAAATCGGCGCCCATCTTACTTCCCATTTCCTGCTTTAGGTCTTTCGGAAGCGATTGTCCCTTCCCTTTGCTGCTTTCCAATCTGGACTGGAATTCAGGTGTAGTTTCGGCTTCGCCTTCTCCCTTGCGGCCAATTGCCCCACCGGTCTCGTGAACAGTAGCTGACTCGCCATTCACAATTTTTCGCGCTATGGTATCTGCCTCTTGTTCCTCAGTATCCTCGGGATCGCTCACCGGCAAAGATTTTTTTTGAATCAATCCTTTCTGTTGAACCTCCAGCATTTGATTATGCACTTCATCCCAGTCGTCGTACTTACGATCAACAGAAGACTTCGCATTTATACGGGAACTACTATTCATTTATTGAATTTCTTCTGATACATATTACTGTATGGTCACCTTGTTGGGCGTATTTGAATAATAAGGTTTAACGATCAACGATGCCTTTATCTCTAAAGACGAATTTTTTCATAAGTGCTGATTTGTCTGCTTGCATTTCTTCTGCAAATTTTCCGGCGCTGAATTTGCGGACTGACAACGATGTTGTCATGTCTTCATGGTCACCGTCATAGCTCGTAGTTTCCGTTCGTGTAATGATTTCTTTTGTACCGTCGTGGTTCAAATCAATCACCCAACTTTGCATGTGCTCTGAAAAGCCGTCATCTCCCACTAAGTCGGCGACCAATATTTTATCAAGCAAACGATAATTTTTGTCGAATACGTAGAGATAGAGGAAATCTATAATGTGCGGAGCTGCATCGCTATACAATCGTACTGCTACATACGTGTAATGACTATCCAGAACAATCCGGTTTACAGCGTAATATGAAATGCTCTGATTGTACTGCAGTTCGAGATCTCCGGGTTGGATAAACTTTAATAAAGTTTTATCAATCACTTTCCCCTTGAATGCGAGATTCTCAGCATACTTCTCTTTACTGATTGCATAGTCCTCATATTCATTAATTTTTTCAATCCACGCTTCGTACATGAAAAGCTGGAGTGTATCTGAAATTGTATCCGGAAACAGTGAGATGAATTCGTGCCAATCGTTCGAGGTATCTGCCCGTGGTGAAACTATAATTTGCTGCCCGTACGAATGCGGTGCGTGTGACTGTTGAGTTACCGCCGCTGAATCGGTCTTATCTTTATCCTGCACTGCAGACGTCTTAGAAGCACAGGTGAGGGTAATGGCGGCGAAGAGAAAAATACTATGTGGGTAGCACATCAGTGAGTTAACTAGTGAACTATTAATTTACACAGAGTTTCAGTATTTTCCTAGTTCAATGTGTGTGCCTCCACCTTTGCTGATTACACCGTCAGGAGCTTTCGATTTCATGATAATAGTCTGGAAATTCCTGATTGCATCATAGAAGGCAGGTGTATCAAAACGGTTGACCTGGAACTCATGGGTCATTACGCCGGTCATTTTCCCTGCTTTAAAGCCACGGTTAAGTACTTCTTTTGTCGCTTTCACATCGCCTGCAAGATTGACCTTACCCTCACCAACTGAGCTGTACAATGTGAGGCTTCCTTTTGTTGATGGAGTAGTTAGTGTGGATCCGATTTTCTGATGTAAAGCATCACCCACCAAAATAGCGGATTGCTCCGTACCGAGAAGCGATTTACTTATTTCTTTAATGGAAACAATATCCATTGGCTGGATCACATTTACACCTGGGACTATATCGTAACCAAGCTTGAAGAGTGCCGTGTGCAGAGCGGCCACATCATCCGGGAAATTGGCGATATCGTTCATCTCCTGTGATTGATGCTCGCCTACTGACAGCCATAGGCTTAATGAACCGTATTTAACAGGAGCGGTATACATGCTTTTAACAATGAAGCCCGGGAAACCTTCGCGTATAAACCGCGATTCGTATTTGATACGCGTCAGCGGGACTGCTGTAATAACTGCCCTGTATCCGTCGACGATTTGCTGTTCTGTGTGTACCTGTCTTAATGCCTGGTACATGGTAAGCCCCTCCCTCTTCTCATAGTGCCACCATTCCCGTTTCGCCCAACTTTTTTCCCAGCCCTTATGGGCCTTGATACGCGCGAACCCATTGGCTTCAAGTATTTGGGTTACGTTGACTAACTTCCTGTCATAGATCGCATTGGAAAAGAAGTTGGCTTCCTCACCCTTTGGAAATGTTTCGATGTATTGATTGTCGGGGCTTGTGCCGATAGTCGCATCCAATGATGTCTGCAGGGGCAGGTAGAGGATAAAATACATTCCGTCATCATGCTCGTCTTTTCGGATAGTCCATGGGAGTTGCTGCCCGATATCAATAGCCCGGCCGGTTTTGTGCCAGGTAATGTTATCGGCTCCGGCCGAACCGCCGGTAAGGGAGAGGGGACGCTTGGCATCGCCGAAGCGCAGACCGAGATCTTCACCGGTCAGTTCCGTCACTTTTGCTTTGGCCGTATCGTAATCACCCTTGATGTCTTCATTCACGACGTGTTTTTGACTATCATCCAATTCTACGCCTGCCTCATTCGTTTCATTATCGGAAAGAATGACGATGTTGGATGCAGCAGTTGAGTTGGGATTGACGGTGGTGCGACCTTCCTTTGCAATGAATTTGACACGTTCCCCGCTTACTGTTGGTTGGATTTTGTTGCTCGCAGCCTTGAATATGCTTATGAATTGTGTCTTTACCAAGTCGAGATAATAGTCGTAGACTCCATCTTCGGTATATAACTTGAGAATATAAGTGGTGTTCTCTTCCAAACCTGTTCCGATCAGCACAGACGTTAATGGTTTTCCATCTTCCTGATACGTTCTCTTGAGTACATTTTTCTTGTGATCGAATGTCTGGACTTTCGTGCAGTCATAGGGAAGCGTGATGTCAGCAAACCGCAAACCATTGTGCATGTCGTCATCCTTCCGGTGAATTTTTGGCAGTACTTTTTCTGTTTGCTGAACAGTGTGTGTGAGCTCGTGCGCCAGCAGTTCTTTTCCGCTTTTTGATTGAGTATCGTACTCTCCTTGTTTAAAATAAATATCCTGTCCGTGCGCGAATGCTTTTGCATTGATGTCCTCGCTCATTTGACTCGCTTCGCTGCTTGTGTGCACTTTCACCCCGCTGAAATCGGAACCCATTTTCGATTCCATCTCGCTGCGCGTAGTTTCATCGAGCGATTGTCCGCTGCCTTTGTTGATTTCAAGTTTCGACTGGAACTCCGGTGTTGCTTCGGACGATCCTGCTGATTTGGCGTTAACGGTCGCGCCGGCAGTTTTGATCTCTGCATCCTGCCCGCTTACGACCTTGCGTGCAGCTTCGTCGGCTTCAATCTCGTCGGGGTCGGTGGGCTGGCTGATGTCGAGGGATTTTTTCTTGACGGGCGCAGCAAGGTAAGATTTCAGATCGGTCTGATCCTGCACTTCAAGAGCTTTGAACTCGTCACTCTCTAAAAGCGTAGTAAGCTCCGTGTCTTTCCACAACTCTTTCTTTTTATTCGCAAATGACTTTTTACTGGTAATGCCGTATTTGTGTAAAATCAGCCCGGCTTTTATAATGACCTTATATCTTGCAGCAACTTTCTCATAACCTTTCACATCCCCTTTCTTCATCTCCTCCAGCATGCTGTTCAGTTCGGTATCATCATATGTAAAGGCTTGCTTCTCGAGAAGTTTTTTTGCCGTAACGTCTTCAAGCCCTTTATGTATGTTCGCAGCTTTAATTTTGGCGGTGAATGAGGTCTGAGCCGATGTGTTGCTAGTGGTCAGGTCATTCGGCAAGACATAATATTTATGCTCATCGAGGTTTTTTCTGATCAAAATAAAATCACCCATATCGCTCAGGCTGCTCAACAATTCCGGCGTCAGGGTGTGCAGGGGGCTCGCATCCTCGCAAGCGATCTGCCCTGCCGTTTTGGTCTTACCGGCCGCGCCGATATGATCGATATGCCTGTCATAAGCGTTATCGAACTGAAACACGGTAGCGCCATTCGAAAGCTTTTTCTTTACACTGGAAGAAATATATTTGACAAATTGTATGAGAATTTTTGAGGGCTCGCCAAGCGTATTTTTATAGGAATTGGAAGATATCTCCCAGGAACCGCTGTACAGCCAGTGTGACAGGTGCGCTGCAAAAGCAACGCTCTGCTCATTCCAGTTATCAAGAAATTTCCCTTTGTCCTCGCCATAATCTTCGGTGCCGCTTTGCAAATCATATACATATGAAGGTATTTTCCCTGCATGCTTGAGGACGTTGTTCCATTGCGCATCGAGCACGTCAGCCCGCGTATCCGCGTGCTCCGAAAGGTTGATTAAAAAAGACAACAGTCGCTTGTCCTTTTGAATAATCTCGAGAGCCGGATATTCATAAATCTTCTTTTTGTTTACTTCTTTTTCTACGCGGCCCAGCACCATCCCATAGTTATCCGCATTGGTATCAACCAGTATTATTCCATCACTATTGTAATATATCCCGACATCAAGAAATTGCTGTTTAATTGTGCTTTTTGCGCCCAGGTCTTTGATCACATCCGCCATATATGATTTACCCGAAATACCTTTCCCCCATGTCACCAATTGGTCGTCGTATGAGTTTATTGACGATATGCTTCCTTCCAGTTTAAGCTCATCCCAGACAGTCTGGTACAGCTTTTTCATAAAAGGATTTTTTTCGTTTTTATTCTTCGAGGGGTTATCGTTTTCTGAGATGGCCTTATCCGGGTAATAATAGTATCCTTTTTTGTGGGCGACCAGCCCTGTGCTGATATTGATTGCGTTCCGGTTCTTTTCGATTTCGTCTATAATCGTTTTATCAAGCGCTTTGGACATGTCGAGGTCTGCCGTCCAATCTGCCACCCGCTGGATCTTCGGCTGCACCTTCCCGCTTCCTTGCTGCACCGTATGCACCAACTCGTGCGCAAGCAATTCCTTTCCTTCATTAGAAGAAGTATTGTGCTGGCCACCCTTGAAATAAATATCCTGCCCGTGTGTAAACGCCTTCGCATTTATACTCTCGCTCATGGTTGCTGCAGTCGAATCAGTGTGAACTTTCACATCGCTGAAATCAGCATTCATTTTCGACTCCATCTCGCCACGCACATTTTCTTCCAATGGATTTCCACTTCCTTTGCTGCTGTCGAGTTGTGATTTGAAATCCGATGTGAGTTCAGTTCCTCCTTCACCTTTTCGGTTCACATTTCCGCTGGATGCTTTAATTTCTGCTGATTGTCCATTAACAATTTTGCTTGCAACTGCATCTGCCTCGAGTTCATCGGGATCACCAGCTTTGCTTACTTCAATGCCTTTCCTCTGAACAGGTATCACTAACCTGTCTATTTCCGCATGGTATTGTTCGTCCATTATTTTATTAAAGGAGAAGTCTACGTTAAGAAGTTGGTTCGTAAGGCCTGTTTTATCTGATCTGAGAATGATCATAATGGTTAACTGAGTCAGTTCACCCAACCAAACTAGGCCGGTGTATATACCAATCGATCCAATCAACCGATAACACTCGTCGTATTTTTCATCATAACCTACCTGTTTCCAATAGAGCGGACCTGCATGAATTATTATCGCTTTAAGCGAGTCTCCACCCACATCATCAAACACCCACGCCCATCCAGTGATATCTTCAGTTTTGAGTCCATTGAACATGTTCACAATATCTTTCTCCGGACACGAAACAATAACTTCAGCGGCTTTGCTTTCATCCCTCCACATCGTTGGGCCCTGAAGAAAAGCTCTAACCAGCTTGACGCGTTGCGAAACCGTTAACGTCTTCATCGCATCAAGATCTTTGGCGTTGTTGACATAATTTGCAGCGTATTCATCACCCATCCGGCCCCAATCGTCATTGTCTATTATAGATCCTGGGGTGTAGTCAACAACAGCCTGTAGTGTTTCAGCCAACTCGTCTGGCTGAAAATGTTTTTTGACCTCGCCTAGAATTGGTTGAAGCAGATCAATGGCCCAATCCCAATGCTCCTTATACAATTCCTGTTCAAGTTTTTCAAACGCTGGCAACAATCGTTCTTTACTATACGATTGGACCAGTTTCAGGAAAATCGGTTCCTTTTCTACCAGATCCTCGAGTGAATCAGCTTTCCAATTTATTTTTCTTCTTCCGGCACTCTGTGTTGATTCCGCGACCGGCCAATAAATCTCCGCACCATAAAGACCTTCGGTAGTAAGAAAAGCGGGGCGGACATCAGCAATACCAATGCTTTTGCCTTGTGCAGCTTTTCCTTTGCTTAATGCTTTATTTACTTCTTTCGTACTCACCTGCATTGCTGAGGTTACAAGGTCAAGCGTATTTGCTTTATCGCTGTCAGCAAGAGCTGAACTTTTCTTATTGCCACCGCCATTGCCCTGCTTTACAATTTCTCCGTCGCCATAAAGCGTTGCTTTTGTTCCTGCCACGGTAACATCAATTCCACGTATATTATCATAATCATGAAGCATTCCACCAATGATATCGCCCAACTCATAGGATGGTAGAAAATCCTGACCAAATATTTGAATGATGATGTCAAGCGCGCCGCCTGGGAGTTCATCAACATACGGATAACGTTGTGCGCCTTTTATCAGGGTTTCTGAAAACCAACCATGGAGGTTGATCATCCACATCGGAATTTTCTTCTTCCAGTAGTTAACAATACTTTTTCTTTCCACACTGACATGTCCGGATGAAAATGCGTCTGTCAGAAAATGGCTCGCGAAACCTTCATGTAGCCACGCTTCATTCAATTTATAGGCAGAAACATTTTTGTCTGTTGATTTGCCAGCGTAAAAAGCAAATGCAAGTGCTTTTTCATGTGAGTCGCGGTAGGCGGCAGCATTGTTCAAAGCCTTGTTACCCGCATGCTTCTCGGCTCGCTCATCATGAGTTAGCTTTACATCGCCCGTTTCGGAATTAGAGAAGTGATCCCAGTTTGTCTTCAGCAGTTCCGTTCCTCTATCCTCAACTGCCTCTTTGACTTCTGAGCTGTATCGGTCGCTTACAGTTTCATCAAGTTCACGGCCATTGATATAGTAATCCAAAATATAGTTAACCTCATCAGCTGTTCCTGGTAATTGTCCGTTATCTCCGGGCTTCTCCGCAATTTTCTTTAGTTCCTCTACGCTTCCAAAAAAATCACCGGCAAGTGCAGTAACATCTCCAAGAGTCAGAGTCAGACTGCCAACTTTCATCTTGACTACACCACCGTCTCTACCTTGTCCCTCCGACCCATCATCTCCCATCACCTTGTGCTCCCACGGTTCGAAACGCTGGATCTGCGGTTGTATGTCAGTACTACTTTGCTGAACGGTGTGCGTCAGTTCATGAGCAAGCAACTCTTTTCCTTGGTCTGAATTTGGTTGATACGCCCCATTTTTGAAATAGATATCCTGTCCGTGTGTGAAGGCAGTAGCATTGATGCCTTCACTCATCCCATGTGCTTCAGAGCCAGTATGAATTTTCACTGCACCGAAATCAGCACCAAACTTCGGTTCCATTTCTGTTCTGATCGAATCATCCAGAGATTGACCGGCACCCTTATTGCCTTCGAGCTTTGTTTGAAATTCCGGTGTTACTTCAGAGTTGCTTTCACTCTTTCTATTCACTGTTGAACCGGCTCCATGAATCTCCACCGATTCACCACTCATTATTTTGCGCGAAACTTGCTCCGCCTCCAATTCTCCTGCATCTCCGGAATTGCTGATCGTCAAAGATTTTTTCTGTACCCTTTCACTGGCTTGAAACTCCTGCAATTGCTCATGCACTTCATTCCAATGCTCCTGTTCGCGCTGGATATCCGGACGTTTTTTTCGGGCAATGTACTCCATGATCAGGTATTATTCAGAATAGATAAATCAGTGCACACTTCTTCCGTTAGTCTTCGCCGTTGGATTATCCCATGTAGGTGTCAATCCTGATTTCGCGAATTCCATGTGTATGTAGTACTCGAGGTCTTTGCCTTTCACAATAAAATCTCCACGCTTGTGCGCTTGGATGCATCCGCCTTTAAGTATGTTCACGATCGACGCCGGAGATAATTTGTAACGCGCCAGCTGTGCAGGTGCTTCAGACGAAGGGTAGGAGAAAGCAGGAGGAAGACCAGCTTCCCATACTTTTATACGTTCGTTGTAATTGAGCGTCGGGAATTTTATTTTCAATTGAAAGCGTCGATCCATTGCACCATCGAGATTGTGTTCGAGGTTGGTCGCGACAATTACAAGCCCACCATATTCTTCAATCAACGGAAGGAGAACGGATGTCTCCATGTTTGCCCATTTGTCTTTCGCATCGCGAACCTCTGTTCGCTTAGAAAAAAGAACATCCGCCTCATCGAAAAACAGAATTGGTTTCTTTTCTTGTCGTTGATTTTCGATTTTCATGCGCTCGAACAGTCCAACTAGATTTTTCTCAGTTTCGCCTATGTACTTTGAAACCACGCGAGATGCATCTACACTGAAGACATTCAATCCGCATTCTTTTCCGATAAGACCAGCAGTCAAACTTTTACCTGTTCCCGGAGGACCGTAGAATAGAGCCGGATATCCCGGAGCAAAAAAGCCTTTAGTTCCTTTTGCGAAGGAGGTTCCGTGTTCCACCCAATCGATAAGCAGGTCTACACTACGTTTAGTATGCTGGCCGAGAATCAACTGATCCCACGTTTTGTCAGTTGTCAAAAGTTTCGCAGGAAAGTTCTTTCCGAAATCAGGGCGTGGTTGACGACCCTGCAGCAGAAACTGCACGTATTCATCTGCAAGCTCAGGAATGAGTTCTTTATCGGAAAGTGTTGGACCAGAATCGTCGAATGAAAGTAGTGAAACAATTTGTTTTTTCATGAGCGAACCTTCCATCACCAACTCACGATAGATAAGTTGTTGTTCTGCTTTGTTTGTTCCGGCACAAGCAAACAAAACAGTCTGCAGTGTGGGGATAAATTGCTGCGAAGTTCTTTTTACAAATCCGCCGACGTGAAAATTGTTGATGATCAATCCATGCTGCACAGGTGCAACAAGTTCGCGCAGAACTTCTGGTGCATAATGTGGAAGCAAACTGAACAAAAGCAACGCACGTTCAGAGCGAGAAAGGTCCCGGCATAAATCCGAATACGGACCCATGTCTGTTACTTTGCTCCAATGCAACAGTGTTGACTCATCGTTGGATTCACCCAGCCGCGCGTGGAAAACATCCTTCAACGTTTTAATGTCTTCATTGATTGCATCTACATTTGAGTATAGCGCATTCTCATCTAGAAGAGCAGACTCCACAAGTGCATTGAACGCCTGTGAAGAATGAGTGTCGTGAAGATCGTGATCGTGTTCCATATGTTGGTGGTTGAATAAATGCAACGAGAACAACCGCATAACTGATCCACGTTACTTCATAAAGTTGAGAAATTGGCGGGTGAATTCCGGGGACAATTCAGGCACATTCTACAGCGAAATTTGAGTCTTGTTGAGTTATACTCGCCTGATATTCAAAATTAAACGCAATATGTCTCGCTGCTTTTTTCACACGATGGGAAAAGGATGTTTTACACATATAAGAACAAATAAGTATGTTCCACCATATTCTGGTTGGTAGTCATGGTCTGACTTCTGGAATTTGTCTTAAATGCGAAAAGATAATGTAATGAGAGAACGTAAGTCCCCTGTGAAACAAAGTCAGCATTCCGCCCGGTGCCGGGGGTAGAAATAGGAGTCAACCGTATTTCCGGAAAGAGATTGGACCTGATCACCAGTCACTCGACCGGCTTATCGTCAGGCCCTTTTCCCGTTAAGTAATTTCATACATTTAATAAAAATTACATTCCATGAACCCAAGCAGGTATTTGCTGTTCTTAACAACAGTATTCTTCAGCTTCTTTTTGGCCTGCGGGAGTAGTACGCCGAATTCCGGTACTGCTCAGGATTCAGAAACAAGAGATTCGGTTGTGGCATCAATGCCTGATTCTGTACATTATGAAATTCCGGCGGAATTGAAATATGATCCCAAAGACTATAAAGATGAAAAAGATCCATTTCGTTTTTATGTAGCCGGGCATTTCTATCCCATCGGCTGGTCGAAAGACGGTAAATTTGCATACGCACAAATGATGGCGGATACGACCCCGGGCAGCAAGAACCAACGTTATGAGATACAAATCAGGGACATGCTTAATGATAGCATTGTGTGGCTGATCACTGAAAAAATTTCGGGTACATCTTATATCAACCTTGATTTAAATGAAACCTCTGTTTCAACTATTGACAGTGTATGGAATGTTCATTATGATAAAATAAGAACTGCGCTTTGGCGGAACAATATCATCCCGGATACGATAACTCAAAAAAAATATTTTGGATTTTTTCCAAATGTCGACCTTTTTACCAGGGGTGGGAGTTATGACAAAATGGGACATCACCCGAGGGGTCACCAATATTGGCCAGATGTACAATTGTGGGTGGGATCTAACAAGAGTAAAAAAGAAAAACTTTTTTGTGATCACCACTTTGGACTGAACGGACCAATATGGTTCCACGAGCAAGGTTACATGAAAGATCCTTATAGTGATCGTCTTATCGTTCTTATCGAACTTTACTTTTGGGGTGGAGAAAACAACGGAATTCAGCTTCCGATGTACGATGTAGCCGCTGTTGATCCTACTTCACTGTAAATATCAGAATGCAGAATCACTTGTCCATTTTCATCATGTTCTGATATAGCTTGATCCACTTCAGTGCGCCGCTGTTGTTAAAAGTGTCTGTTTTAGTATAGAAGTTGTTGAAGAAGTCAAGTACCGTTGCATTATCAGTTTCACCATTATCGATTGATGCAATAATACCACGTTCATACTTCCAATGGGAGAGGAAACCGTTTTTGGCTTCCAGTGCGGGTTCTTTAACGCCCATCTCGTTCAGCAACTTCACATTGCGTGTAAATTCAGTCATCGTGCGGATAAATTCGGCTTCATTCTGTCCCTCACCCACTACTTTCTTATCTACGTCTTCGTGACCTACCACCTGCTGCATCGGGTCAAGACTATAATGTTCAATCAGTTTACTTACAAGTAACCATAAGGAATATTTCTGTTCCCCGCTAATGTCTTCATAAAGCATAAAATCATAAGCCGCCATAAAATTGAAAAGCTCAATGTTCAACGTATCAATTTCGTCTTCAATTTGACCTTTCCGCGTTACCGTAGTATTTGTGTTACTCAGTTCGACAGCCAGTTTATCACGTTGTTCTGTCTTCAGTATCTGAGCTTTTAATTCCGGGGAAAGATTTTTCGCTTTCACACTTTCAAAAAAGTCAGCCCGTTGTTTTTTTGTCAGGTCACCCGATTCCGGACCAATCATTTCCTGGTAGATAACATGCCCTCCTATTTTCCACCGCGCAGTTTCGAGGCTGGCGTATACTTCCTTATCAATATTATCCAGTGCTACGTTCTTGGCTGCCTCATCAGGATACATTTTCTTATCCGTGGAATTAACAATAGCATCTCTTTCCTTCTGCTTCAACACCTCATCTTTCTTTGCGGCTGTTATTTTGTTCTTGGTAACCAGCTCCGCAATTCTCTGCTTGACCACAACCATCTGTTTGCTTGAATACTTGTCGGAAAAATGGCTGACATTATATGTCGCATATGAGTGTCGATGAACGATCTCAATTCCGATGGACATCGTATTGCCTGTAGGAAAATTGAGCTGCCATTTGTTTGCCTTTAACGTGTTGTAAAGCGTCTGGCTGTCCATTGCCGCATAATAATCATGAAGGTCTTTGGTGATAATATTTGCGGTATTGAGTGTATTGTAAAAACCATCAATTGACTCCCGAGTACTTTTCATTTCCGCGTCAGTCACTTTAGCAGGGTCTGCCACTTTCGGTTCTTTCACCACAACATCCCGGTTAGACTTTACGTGCCCGACCCGTTCATTAATGGGAACCACCAGTGCCATTTGTCCATCCTCGCCGATGAGATACTGAGCGCCTACTCCGCCACCTTTCTTCCATGTGTTCAGTTGGTTGGTATAAGAACTGCCGTCCGTCTGGTGCAGCACAATGGAATTCACCTTGCCCATAGGGTCGCCACTGGTAATTGCGCCTGGGCCTGTCTTTGAAGTTTCATTCGTAATGGGCAATCCCTCAAACAACCCCAACGCCATGCTGGTGCTGCGTCGTGGAACCCAGCCTTTGGTGCCAGCTACCGCTGTTTCAACCTGACCGACCTTGTAATGCGCAGTTCCTTTGACTTGAACCCACATGTTGTTGGTCGAGGCACCTTCCCGGGTAATTACAGCACCGCTCTTAAAATATAAAGCGTGAGTTTTTGTAGAATCATAAACGTTTTTTCCGCTGGTGGTTGCAGTTTGTTTCGGATAAGTTTCTCCCGTTGCAGTAATTGTTCCTGAACTATAATCGCTCCCTGGCTCGTGCCCCGCAGGACTCCGGCGAATGGTAGAATTATTTCCCTGCTGCACCGTATGCACCAACTCATGTGCAATCAATTCTTGTCCTTGTTTAGATTGCGTATCATATTGCCCTTCGTTAAAATAAATATCATTGCCAGAGGCAAACGCCTTTGCATTGATATCACTACTCAAAGACGCAGCTTGACTTCCGGTGTGAATTTTCACGTTACTGAAATCAGTTCCCATCATACTTCCCATTCCCTGCTGCAATTCAGAAGGAAGGGATTGCCCGGAACCTTTGTTACTCTGCAACCGTGACTGAAATTCTGGACTGGCTTCAACACTACCTTCACCTTTCCTGTTAATTGTCCCTGAAGAACCATTGATAGTTGCAGACTCTCCATTTATTACTTTTCTTGCGACTGTATCAGCCTCTTCTTCATCTGCATCACCGGGATTACTGATCTCCATTGATTTTTTCTGCACACGCTCGTTAGCCTGAACTTCCAGCATCTGCTGATGCACTTCATTCCAGTCATCATACTGATTTTGATTTGCCTTTCCGCGCGTATGAATTTGCTGTTGATCCATTTACCTCAGCGAATAAAAATCCAATAGAAATCTTCCTTCCGTAACTACGCTCCAATATTCCATTCCGTTATACACACACTCGCTGCATTATTACTGTCATTCACAAATTGTCCGCCAACAACAGTGTCATCTAACCAATACGGTAGTAGCGACCCATAATCATTATCCTGAATTGTACTGAACAGTATTGCAATGTTTGTGACGCCAACTTTAAGGTAGACTGCTCCTTTGGTTCCTCCAATTCCAACACTTTCTATTTTCCAGATTTTTCCACTAGTCACTGTAAAATTGATCGAAGTGTCTGCCGGAATGATATTGACGTATACTTTATTGAAGTTGAGTGTTGCCATTTTTCATTGTGCTTACGGAAGAATATTTTTACCCAATTTGGGACACAACTAAAGTAGTCCCGACAATTTCGCAATGCACAACTTTTTTTCGTGCCAAATATTCCATCCTGTGAAAAACGCAGGTTATTATTTCACTTAGTTTCTGTGAAAATCAACGCGTTATAATTTTTCAGCACACATTTTTCGACGCAGGAAGTGTTCAAATTGTCCAAGCATTCGGTTTTTTTCTGATGCACTTTTGAAACCATCAAAAACGCTGAAGTAATCCGCATCAATAATTAGTAACCCCATTCATGGCTAAGGTTCAACGATCCGTTCTCAAACAATATTTTCAGGCAGGTGATATGCCTACTGAAGTTCAGTTCTCATTAACGCTTGACTCGATGGTCAACTTCGTTGACGATCGAGACTTCATTGGGCTTCGTGATTACAATGCAACTCAAGATTACTTGCCTGGTGACACAGCAGTGTTCGATAACAAAGTTGTACGTTGTACTACTGCAACTACAGGTGTATTCGATCCTGCAGATTGGATGGTGCTCGCAGCATTTGGGTCTGTCTCTTATGTTGGAACGTGGGACACACAGAACAATGTTCCTCCACTTGCAAGTTCTGTTGGTACAAAAGGATTTTACTACGTTGTAGTAAACGCAAGTCCAAATCCAAACGACAACACAAGTCTGAATGGCATTGATGATTGGGGAACTGGAGACTGGGCCATATTCAACGGAAGCATTTGGGAAAAGGTTGATAACTCTGAGACACCAGTTGAAGCATCAAATGTTGAGTTCACACCGACTAGCGCAATTTCAGCTACTGATGTGCAGGCGGCTATAGTAGAAGTTAATTCAGATCAGACAGCAGCCGTAGACACGAAGGTCAGTAAGGCCGGTGATACAATGACGGGCTTTCTGATTTTGAATGACAATCCGGTAGACACGCGCGGTGCAGTGACCAAAGAGTACTGCGACGAATTGTACGAAGAAGCAGAGGTTGAAATCGCTGAACGTGTTAATCGTGCCGGTGATACTATGTCGGGAGAACTGATTCTGGCTACGGCTAGTCCCACTCCTGCACTTGCTGCGGTTCCAAAACAATATGTGGATGCTGCTGTTGACACGAAAGTAAGTAAGACCGGTGATACCATGACCGGGTTTCTTATTCTGAACGCAAATCCTGTTGACACGAGAGGAGCTGTAACTAAAGAATATTGCGACGATTTATATGAGGAGGTTGAGGAAGAAATCTATGAGCGCGTAAATCGGACCGGGGATACCATGTCGGGAGAACTGATCTTGGCTAGTGCAAGTCCCACTCCTGCCCTTGCTGCGGTTCCGAAACAATATGTGGATTCTGCAGTGGCAGCTGTGCAAGGAGATGTAAATACGAAGGTTAGTAAGGCCGGCGATACAATGACCGGTGAACTGATACTCGCTGCAGATCCTACGAATGTGCTGGGTGCTGTAACCAAGCAATACGTTGATGCAATAAATTCGGCATTGACTTCAGCTGTGAATTCAAAAGTGAATCGTTCCGGTGATACTTTGACCGGCGACCTCATTCTTAATTCCGACCCCACCATATCATTAGGTGCTGCGACTAAACAATATACCGATACTGGTCTCAACACAAAAGTGAATCTCGCCGGCAGTACAATGACTGGCGACCTTCTCCTTAATGCAAATCCTTCTGCTGCACTTGGAGCGGCAACAAAACAATACGTCGACAACGGAGACTCGTCTCTTCAATCGCAGGTAAATGCAAAAGTGAATCGCTCGGGCGATACAATGACCGGCGATCTCATTCTTAGTGCTGATCCAACTGCGGCATTGGGGGCTACAACAAAACAGTATACTGACACCGGGTTAAATAATAAACTCAATCTCACAGGCGGAACTTTAACCGGAGACCTGGTGTTGAGCGCAAATCCGTCTGCTGCGCTTGGAGCTGCTACGAAACAGTATGTCGACAGTGTTGATGCTTCGCTGCAGTCGCAGGTAAATGCAAGAGTGAACCGTTCGGGCGATACAATGACCGGTGATCTTATTCTGAATGCCGATCCGACTGTTGCTCTTGGCGCGGTTACAAAACAATATATCGACGCGATCAACGCGGCACTCACTGCGTCTATTAACACCAAAGTGAGCAAAGCAGGAGATACAATGACGGGCTTCCTGACATTGAATGCAGATCCTACTTCTGCACTTCACGCCTCCACGAAAAGTTACGTTGATACCAACATCACAGCATTCGCGAAGAAAGTTGTTGTTCCGTTTACATTCGACAGAGATTTCGCAACGACGTCTTCAGACTTTGTTCGTATTCCTATGCAGGTAGTCATTCCAGCGACCGCCGATGTTTTTCCAGGGACGACCTTGATCAGTGCACGTTTATATGTCGACTATCTCACAGAAACTGGTTCCTCTGTTGATGCAGAAGGAGAAGCAGCCCTTACCGAATGGACTGCATCGGCAAGCGGAATCCCCATAGAGGTCTCTGGTTCGATCACATCATTAACCGACAGCAACGATGCATGGGTTAAAGTGTTGGGTCCTTCCTTCACACTGAGCAGTTCTAAAACGTACCAGATAATTATGCGCAGAACAGTAGGATCGGGCGGGAATCCGCGGGTGCGCATAGAAGCTGTAAGCCTGATCCTGATTTATTCTTAAATAATTAATGCATGAACAACACGGTTGAATTATACGCAAAGTCATTTATGCTCACGGGTGAAAATCTCGACCCTAAGAATCTTGACTTTACATTCTACACGCAGGAAAAAGTGACGATTAACCCCGACGAGACTCCCGCGATGAAGGAATACTATATGAATTACAATTCGGGAACGGAGACATTTTCGGATCTCGCAGTTCGATGCACCTACACCTATCAAACTACACCAGTGGAGATCAGGACGGAAGACATTGAATGGTTCTTTACAGATGGAACAGTAGGAACAACGCGTCAACTGGTTAGAGTGCTTGAAGTTTAATAAGGAAAATTAATGATCGACGTTGCACTTGAATTTTTAACACAGCAGGTAAATGATTACCTGAGTCTGAAGAGCTTTCCCGATGTGGGAACAGGTCCTGAGATTGTGTTAACT
>CAYUTR010000005.1:0-45591 GCA_964447465.1 uncultured Chryseobacterium sp. | reverse complement strand
GTTGCGCAAATCCGTTTTGATGTAGGAACGCAGGACGTTGAAGGAACGCCTGAATTGCTGACCGGAAATGAAATGGTTGTTCGTTCTACAGGTGGAGGCGATGAAGCTTCAACTGAGAAGAAAGAAGAACAAACCGTTGCAGAGAAGACGATGGAAGAATTGCTGGCAGAGCTGGATGTTCTCATTGGTCTTACGAACATCAAGAAAAGTGTACGCGATCATATCAGCTACCTGAATTTTCTCAAGGTGAGAAAAGAAAAAGGATTTGAAGAAAGCGGAAAGATAAATCTTCACTCTGTATTCACCGGAAATCCAGGAACAGGAAAAACGACTGTGGTGAACATGCTTGGAAAGATCTACCAGAAAATGGGATTGCTTTCTAAGGGTCACGTTGTTGAAGTTGATCGTGCTGATCTCGTTGGAGAATACATCGGTCAGACTGCACCGAAAACGAAAAAGATTATTGAATCAGCGAAAGGCGGAATACTTTTCATTGATGAAGCATACGCTTTGGCACGTGCCGGCGATGATTCAAAAGATTTCGGTAAAGAAGTAATTGAAATTCTTCTGAAGGAAATGTCGGATGGAACCGGAGACATTGCGATCATGGGTGCAGGCTATCCGAAAGAGATGGAAGCATTCCTTGATTCCAATCCGGGGATGAAGTCGCGTTTCTCGCACTACTACGATTTCGAAGATTACACGCCTGATGAATTGCTCGCGATTGCATTGAGCGGAACCATCAAGAAAGGTGTGAAGCTCGCGGAGGGCGCGATCAAATATCTTGAAGAAGCATTTACAGAAGCATATCGCACGCGCGACCGTACATTCGGAAATGCGCGTATGGCTTTGGGCATTGTTGAATCTTCCAAGATGAACATGGCCTTGCGCTTGATGAGTGCAGGCGATGTGGCGAATCTCGATAACGATGTGCTCAGTACAATAACTGTTGAAGACGTTGAGAAAGCATTCGGCGGACGTTCCAAAAAGAAAATCGAAATAGGCATCAACGAGAAATTGTTGCGCGAAGCACTCGATGAGCTGAACGGACTCGTGGGCATGAGTAACATCAAAGCCGAAGTGAGCGAGCTCGTGAAGCTGGTTCGTTTCTACAAGGAAACCGGCAAAGAAGTGATGAATCGTTTCTCATTGCACGCGGTGTTTACAGGAAATCCCGGAACAGGAAAAACAACTGTTGCGCGCATAATCGGTAAAATCTACAAAGGACTTGGTCTCGTTGAGAAAGGTCACGTTGTAGAGGTTGATCGCGAAGGATTGATCGCGGGTTACGTCGGACAAACTGCAATCAAAACTGCAGAGCGTATCCAGGAAGCGCAAGGCGGTGTACTTTTCATTGACGAAGCTTACGCGCTTGCGAATAAATCTACTTCTCACGATTTCGGTGCAGAAGCGGTGCAGGTCATTCTGAAAAAGATGGAGGATCTCCGCGGAAAATTCGGTGTCATCGTCGCTGGTTATCCTGATAACATGCACGAGTTCATGGAAACTAATCCGGGATTGAAATCGCGTTTCGATCGTTACTTCGAGTTCCAGGATTATTCTGCTGACGAATTGTTCACGATCGGTCTCGCATTGCTTGAGAGAGAAGGACTTTCACCTTCACCGGCAGCGTTGGAACATTTGCAGAGCTATCTGAAACAGTTGTATGAACACCGCGATAAGTTTTTTGGTAATGCGCGCACAGTTCGTCAGATCATTGGCGAAGCCGTGAAGAACCAGCATTTGCGCATGGCCGCAATGGAATCAGCAGCCCGCACGAAGGAAGCACTCAAAACTTTGGCGCTGGAAGATGTGGCGGAGTTTGTGGTGAAGGAAGAGAAGTCGAAGGCGACGTTGGGCTTTAGGTATGGTGGCAACTAGATTGAGGCTGTCTGCGACGCTCTACACGGCGACGCGGAGAAACGGGGACGTACTTTTTATTCTAAACCCACGCGTCACGGCGGATCGCTAACGCGATCTCTACCATATGTATCATGAAAAAACTCGGAATCGAAGAAGTTTGTTTAAAAGGCGAATGGATTTTGCAGGGCACAACGATGGAATCCGACGAAGTTGGAATCCGAATACGTTGGCTAATTGAGAACGATCTTAGGTATATTGGAAGTGACGAAACGGGGTGGCGGAAACTTTACATCGATCCACATGATGATCGCTATTGGGGATTGTCTTTTCCAGAAGGATACTTGCAAGGTGGAGGCCCTCCAATGTTAAATCATTTGCCCGGTGCCGTCGCAAAAGAAAAATTCAATTTATGATTTCGTGAAGATCGCTTTAGCGATCCGCCGTGACGCGTGGGCTTAGTACGTCCTTTTTTTGCGCCGTTCGCCGTGTAAAGCGCCGCAGGCACCACGATCTACTGGAACCGATATCCAATCTGAAACGTAATACACGAATTCTTAAACATCAGATCATTCGTGTTGAAATTTCCCTGGTAACGGAAGCGCGTGAAATTGTAACGGTAGAAAAGTTCGAAGGAAATGAACTTGCTGGTCCAGCCGAGACGCTTGTCGAGACCCATTCCAACAAGTACTACACTGTTGGTTTGTTCACCCATGAACGTATGCTCAAAAGAAAGTTCGGTTGTGCCGCCCCAGACATCTTTGCCGGTTGAATTTTGGGTGACAAGTGCATTTGACGCGAGGTAAGTTTTGATTGCGTATCCACCCATTACGTAAAAAACCGTGCGCGCATTGTCTTCCTGCGGAGTTAAACCGATTCTCGCGATGAGGGGAATGTACAGCTCATACATTCTCAGGCCATGCGTGTAACCGAACGACTTATCGTAAAACTGTGAGTGACCTTCAGCAAAATAATAGCTGTTGAACTTAGCCTTCTGGCTCAGGTTCTCAAAGCCTAACTGAAAGTGAACATTCGGTGTAGCAAAAAAATGAAAGCGGAACATGCCGGTGAGAAGCAAAAGCGAAGACGCAGGATCGCTGTGGCGTTCGTCTACACCAAAGAAAGAATATCCCGATCCGCCGGCAATACTGAAAGAGTACATCCGCTTCTCGTATTTCGATGGAGGCGGATACGCGAAGCACTTCTGCGATAACAGCAGTAACACAATTGCAAATATGTAATTGCGTGTCCTCATTTTGCAGAATAAACTTTTTGTCCGCCCGACCATGTTTCGAGAACGGTGATAGTTGGAATCGAATCAACAGGACACAATATCGGATCGGCACTGAGCACAATGAAATCTGCAAACATGCCGGGAGCGATTTGTCCTTTTTCTTTTTCTTCGAAATTCGAGAACGCAGCCCATGAAGTCATTCCCATGATGGCATCTTTCCGTCCAACAGCTTCATTCATCATGAAACCGCTTTCAGGATATCCTTGTAAATCTTTACGTGCAACAGCGGCATACAGCGTGTACATGGGATTGATATTTTCCACAGGGAAATCAGTTCCCAGTGCAAAGATACCTGATTCCTGCAGCAGTGAACGATAGGCATAAGCACCAGCCATTCTATCGATACCAAGTCGTTTGTCGACCCAGTACTGGTCAGAAGTTGCATGTGTTGGCTGCACCGAAGGAATGATCGCGTATTTCTTGAAATACTTCCTGTCCTCAGGATCTACCACCTGTGCGTGTTCAATTCTCCAGCGCGCATCGTTGTCTTCTCCGAGCAATTCTCCGTATAAACGAAGGACTAAACGGTTCGCAGAATCACCAATGGCATGTGTGCACACCTGGAAGCCTGCGTCTTTGCACTGCAGGAATTTCTCTTTGTAATGTTCAGGAGTGCGCAACAGAAATCCACGTGAATCTGGTTTGTCAGAATAATATTTCAGCAAACATGCTCCGCGTGAACCCAAAGCACCATCGCCGTAAAATTTAAATGAACGAACGTTGATGTGCGGCGTTTTCACCGGACCATTTTTGATGTAGTGCGCGTAATTCGGTGCACTATCGCTCAGCAGGATGTACAAACGCATTTTCAGTTCGCCAGAAGTTTCCATTGCGGTGAGCAGGTCAACTTCTTCTTTCATGAGACCGCAATCATCAAGCGTAGTCAAGCCAACTGCAAAACAATTCTGTTGTGCTTCGAGAATTGCTTCACGCGTTTGCTTTTCATCCATCGGTGGAATTACGCGCTCTACAAGATCAACCGCGTTGTCAATAAGGATTCCGCTCGCTGGTCCCCATTTGTAAAGCTCATTTCCGCGACTGCGACGGTTCAACGGAATCTTCTCGCGTAGAATCTCTCCACCCGAAACTTCTGTGGAATCAGTGATGTTCGCTGCACGCATTGCAGCAGAATTCACCAGTGCAGCATGACCGTCAATTCGTTTCAGCACAACCGGAGTTGTTGGAAACAAACTATCCAACATTTTCCTGTCGGGATAAACTTTCACAGCCCAATCGTTCTGGTCCCAACCTCTGCCGATGATCCACGAACGCTTGTTGCCTGCTGCAAATGTTTTTACGCGATCAATAACTTCTTCGAAGGACTTTGTTCCAACCAGATTGCATTCACGCAATCCCTCAGCGTAACCGTAAAAGTGACAATGTGCATCGATCAATCCCGGAAGAATGACTTTGCCTTGCATATCAATAATGCTGTCGGCAGAATAAGTTGCTGCAATGCTGGTGTCAGTTCCAACAGCAATGATGCGATCATCTTTTACCGCGAAACTCTGTAGCACAGTAAAAGAAGCATCAGCTGTGTAGACTTTTGCATTCTTGATGATGTAATCGGCGGGTTGCTTGTTATCGCTTCCACAACCAAAGGAAGTCAGAACCATTACAACTATGAGTGATTTTGCCACGAAGGCAGTAAGAATCGAAGTCCCACGAAGAATCCCGTCATTAAGATTTTCTTGGTGTCTTGGTGCCTTGGTGGTAGAAATGCTTCGTCTCATTTTCGAACCGTTGTCGTGGAATTCGCTTGCGCCGTCGGCATAATTACGATATCGTTGATGTTCACGTGGGCAGGACGCGATGCAACCCACCAAATGGTTTCTGCAATGTCTTGTGCGGTGAGTGGCTGCAACCCTTTGTAAACACTTTTTGCTTTTTCATCGTCGCCTTTGAAACGCACAATAGAAAATTCTGTTTCCGCCATTCCCGGAGCAATCTGGGTGACTTTGATTCCGTGAGAAACTAAATCTATGCGCGTTGCTTTCGTCAATGCATCAACAGCATGTTTCGTTGCGCAATACACGTTTCCGTTGGCGTACACTTCTTTGCCTGCGATAGAACCGATATTGACGATATGACCTTTTCCATTCTTCACCATCATCGGTGCAATTGAACGCGTCATGTAAAGCAATCCTTTGAGGTTTGTATCGATCATATCTTCCCAATCGGAAAGCAAACCGTCCTGAATTGGACCAAGTCCAGCTGCAAGTCCAGCGTTGTTCACAAGAAGATCAATATTTTTCCATTTTTCGGGAAGCGACTCTACGGCTTTCTTTACTTCCTCGTGACTTCTCACGTCGAAGGCCAAGGCGAGCACATCTACATTGTACTTTTCTTTCAGCTGACGTTCGAGCACTTCCAGACGTGTTTTTCTACGACCGGTAATCACAACATCCCATCCCTGCGCAGCAAATAATTCTGCTGTTGCTTTTCCGAATCCGGCGCTTGCTCCTGTAATAAATGCAATCATCTTATTCTTGATTTATGAATTCACAGAGCAATCTGTGAAAATGATGTGTTCCTGTTTCGCGCATGGGAGAATATCTTCCCTGAGAATACAATCTCGATTGCACGCCCTTCTGTACATTCTCAACGATCGCTTCGTCTTCGCGTTCTACTTTGTCGAGCATTGCACCTGCACCAGTATTCATCTTCGACGCATCGTAGATATACGTCAGGAAGGAAACTTTCGTAAGTGCAGTTCCCATCGGCTTGATGATGTTTATCGACAATCCCCACGGATAGAAGTTGAACATCATGTTCGGAAACACCCACCAGTAGTAAGCTGAAACTGCTTTGCCGTAATCGGGATGCGAAGGAGGTAATTTGAAAACATCTTCATCACCTCGCGATAATGCAAACTGCAAGCTTGAGTATTTGTAAAGCTCGGTTGTGTATGTTGCGTAATCAACGGCTGCATTTAAGCCTGCGTGTACGAATGGAATGTGAAATCCTTCGAGGTAATTTTCGCAATACAATGCCCAGTTGCATTTCACGAGATAATCGCGTGAATGCGTAGGAGCAGATTTGAATTCGTTCAGATTCAGAAACGACATACGCGACATCATATCGCCGAAAACCTCGTCGAATGTGTTCGTTGGCATTACACCTGCGAACAACAAGCGATCCCAAAGCGCTAGTGGAACTTTTGGCAGATCGTCGTTCTCCGATGGGAAATTCTGCACGCCTTCAAACTCCGGCATGGATTTGAACTTTCCGTTCATCTCAAAGCGGCGACCGTGGTAACGACAACGAATCTGATTGTCGGTGCAATTGTGTTCTACCAGAATATTTCCGCGATGTGTGCAGACATTCGACAGGCAATGCAACTGATCGTCTTTGTCGCGAGACAACACAACAGCCTCATTGAGATATCCCGGAAGAATGGTGTAAGGCGAAAGTTGTCCGCTGATTCTTACATCGTCGCTGTCGCCAATGAACTGCCAGGTCTTCGCAAAGATTTTATCTTTCGCAGCATGAAACACTTCTTCCGAAGTGTAAAACTCCGACTCAATGGTCGACGCTTTGCGGATGTCCGCATCAACTGAGAAGTTTTTCATTTTATTGCTGTGCGAGCTTACTGTGTTTGCGTCCGTAGAGGAAATACACTACGAGTCCGATTCCGAACCATACGAAGAACCAGAGCCAGTTGGAGCCCGCCATTCCTGTAAGTAGGTAACAGCACGACAACAATCCGGCAACCGGAATGAATGAAAGACTCTTAATGAATGTGCGGATCGTCATGAAGATGCAAACGAGAATAAAGATCCACATCGGAATGTTGTACGCGAATGCTGTGCTTTTAGGATAAAACTTACGTGCATCATCGAATGTGTATTCCCCAACATAACCCGAAAGAATATCGCCATCGAGATCTTCCATAGTCAATTCAGGTGCTAATACAACTTCTTTGTTGAACGCGTAGACACGGAATGCGCTGTCTTCTGCCGGTGTAAGACGTGTAGCCGCTTCTGCCTTTTGCTCCGCGGTCACTGGAATCGAATCCAACGGTTGAACGTCATCGTATGATTTCACAGTTGAAGAACTCACGAAGTCTGCAGTAGTATCTCTCGTTGCAGTGAATACGACAACAAGTGCGGCGATCATTACTAACGGAATGAGAAACTTTCCATTGATGTAAGGCAGACGGAATTTGCCTTTGGTTTCTTCACCTTCTCCTGGTTTCTGCATCGGCAACATGAGTACGCCTCCGCACACGAGTACGAATGCGAACAGTGTTCCTATGCTTGTGAAATCGAGAATGAAATTTTCATCCGTGAAGAACATTGGCAGACCGACAACCAAACCGGTGATGATGGTTGCGAATCCCGGCGTTTTGTACTTCGGATGAATTGAAGAGAAACGTTTTGGAATCAATCCGTCGCGACTCATGGTCATCCAGATACGCGGTTGTCCCATCTGGAACACCAACATTACACTGGTCATTGCAACTACCGCTGCAACGGATACGATGTACAACATCCATTTCACACCTTTCAGGGCGAAAATTTCTGCGAGTGGATCAGTTACGCCCAATGATTTGTAAGAAACCATTCCGGTGAGAACAAGCGCAAGGAGAATGTAAGCAACTGTACAGATGACGAGTGAATAAATCATTCCTCGGGGCAGATCGCGCTGAGGATTCTTCGCTTCTTCAGCAAGTGTTGATACTGCATCGAATCCTATGTAAGCGAAGAACACTGCAGATACTCCGGCCATCACTCCTCCGAATCCATTCGGCATGAACGGCGTCCAGTTTTCGATGTCGACGTAACACGCACCAACGATGATTACAAGTACAACAACTGCAAGTTTTATAAACACCATCACGTTGCTGATGTTGCGCGACTCGCGCGTGCCGATGTAGACGAGTGCAGTAATCATTACGTTGATCAACACCGCAGGTAAATCGAATATGATGCGTAGTCCGCCAATCATTGGAGCATTGGACCACGCAGAAAATCCTTCTCCGGCTTCTCCACTGAGAAATCCTGCATGCGCCGAGCGGTAATTGATCGTAAGCCATTCCGGAAGATGTAATCCGAATCCATCAAGAAGATTCGTAAAATATCCGCTCCACGAAAATGCGATGTAAATATTTCCGATGGAATATTCCATGAGCAAGGCCCAACCGATAATCCACGCGAACAATTCTCCGAATGAAACGTACGCATACGTGTAAGCACTTCCGGATACAGGAACGCGTGCTGCGAATTCTGCATAACACATTGCTGTGAATCCGCAGGCGATTGCGCAGATTCCGTAAAGTAGAATTACCGCAGGTCCACCGCTGTAACATGCGTTACCGATGGCGCTGAATGTTCCGCCTCCGATAATTGCAGCGATACCAAAGAAGGTAAGGTCGCGCACGGTGAGTACTTTACTTAATCCGTGACCATGTCCATCGCCTAACTCGTGTGCAGCGGCAGTTGCGGACTTTTTTCTGAGCAATGATCGTAAAAACATAGGGCGTGAAGGGGTCCTTCAGATGTTTGTTAGCGGTTGTCGAATTGAGGGGTAAAAATAGGTAAAAACAGGACGTTTGAGCCTATAAAATCCGGTCCAAAATGGGGATGCGTTTGACCACTTTTTGTCGGTCGATACACTGTAAAAGCGCGAACATTACGAAGGGAATGGCGGTTATGCGGTAACGGACTAGTGCTCCCAAAACAGGTGTGGTGAGACCTGTTACCGCAAGTGTGATCAGAGCATACACAACGCAGAACCAGAAAACCGCTTTGGAAGAAGGTTTACGGTACCAGATTATACATGCGAAAATCAGCAGCCACAGCAGAAGATTTTCAAGCATCGCAGGAATAATCATCACCGGTTTGAGTTCCCACGGATAGGGGCGGAACGTACTTCTGAAAATTGCACCGGGAGTTTCGTTGAGAACTGAAACAGCGGTTGGTTCGAGCGAGTTTACGTTCATCAAACTACCTGCAACCGGACTACTGGTGAGCATTTTGTATTCCGATTTGTCTACATCGATGTGCCGATATAAAGTGTCCTTGAAATCATCGGCGATATTCCAATACATTACATCGGTGTTACCGGGAATCAAATAAACATCGCCTTTCATCACTTGTAAATCATCAGCTTGATCGGGACGCAGATAGACCACATGCACGTCATTCATCAGATAAGTTCCGCCACGCGCAAGATTCAGAAAATCTTTTTGCTTCATCGCGATGATACGGTAGGGCGAAAGTTCCGGTTTTACTTTCTCGATCACGAGTCCGGTTACAATCAACGCCACAAAAAGTGTAGCTGTTTTCAGAATTGCAAAGCGCGGATTTCTGATGAGATGAATTGCTAGTCCTAATGCAGGCAGAATAAAAACGAGTGTGTACAATTTTGTCATCGCCAACAGGAAGATGGAAAGCAAGATCCAAAAGAGTCGGTATTTCTTTTTGTCTTCGGCGAATCTCCACGCATGAAGTATGAGTATTCCCAAAGCGAAAAACAGGATCCCTTCTTTCAGAACACCCGAACTCCAGAAGAGTAGGGAAGGGGATACGAACAATATGAACGCCACCAGTTTTTTCCACTGCCAAATAAACTTATACAGCCAGTGATAAAGTGCACACAATCCAACAAATGCAAGCAGACACATGAACAGTGAGTGCGTGTGATAATTGCCACCTGAAATCAAACGCATCAACGCGTTAAAGCGGATGATGGTGTGCGAATCGTTGAACAGGTTGTTTTCGAATTGCTGATCCCAGTGCAGCATCTTGTCGATGTACTCGTGCTGTATCCGATCGTCAATTCCGATTCCGCTCATCAAACGGAAATAATCTCCGGGATGATTGTCGAGCGCATTGTAAACCACTTCGCTGTCGTCGTAGTATTTCCAGATGTCGGCGTACTCGCGTTGCGGATAGTAATAGGTGTACACATACCAGATGGCGATGCCGGCAATGAGTTTCAGTGCGAAAAACCACACGGCGCTGGTGCGCGGCAATCCAGGCAATAGGAAAAAGCGGTGACGGAAAATGATCCACAGGACGAGGAGTAGAAAAATTCCGAAGAGGAGCCAGGACATGTTCAAATATACATTAGGCAGTATGCAGTTGGGCAGTATGCAGTAAAATTATATCAACTGAATGCGAATAGATGGAAGCATTCAATGCTCTTTATTCAGTAAATTTGAAAATGCCCCCGCTGAGAATATTCCTACTCATTCTATCTGTTGTTTTCATTGGCAATCTGCGTCTTGGAGCGCAAACTGAGTGCGGTTGTGAACAAACCGGGGCTTACCTCGCGCAACATGCGAAATTAATTGAGGCAAGAGCATTTGCAAGTGCTGATAGTCTCGCGAATACGCTAAAAGACGATGACTGTAAATATCTGGCTGAGTTTGCTCATGCAGACGTTCAATTTAAGCAGTCGGAATACCGTAAAAGCGAAAAAATACTTCTCGACTCCTGGATTTGGATTTCCGACGACGGTTGTCACGACTCGCTCAAGGCGATGTTTTATTTTTTGCTGGCGAAAGATTTTCATCAGACGAACCGGAAAGATTCTGCTGTCGATTTTCAATTGCGCTGCAGCGAGATCTGCGAGTTTCACGATTACAACGAGCTGCTGTATAAATCGTATGCGAATCTGGGCATAATGCTTTCCGATATGGGGCAACCGTCAAAAGCGGTGAGCTATCAGATCAAAGCATTGAATGTGCTCGGAGAATTGAACGACAGTTCAGGCACAGCAAGAATCTCTGCGTTAATAGCCGGAACGTACGGAACGATTTTCGAAGAAGCGCATGATTCAACGTATCTGGATAGTGTGATATATTACCTGAACATCGCTTTACCGTTGGCGAAATCTTCAGGCAACAGGAAAGCACTAATTCACGCGTATGATTTGTTTGCAGAATATTACTACTCAACCTCACAAAACGAACTTGCTCTGGCATATTGCGACAGTGCGATGATGACCTTGAATCGAAAGTCGGATAAGGTGACTTTGATCCGGGTTTACGGAACACAAAGTGAATCCTGGTTTGCTCTAGGCAATGCGGAGAAGTCCTTATTGTATGCCGACTCTGCAGTTGCGCTGTCCGATGGATGGGGGCAAGTCGATCTCATCATCGCTTCTCTTCAAATTCAGATGAAGGCGCTGATGAAGCTTGATCGCTATAAGGAAGCATTCGCTGCTCAAAGCAGAATGACGAGCCTGAATGATAGTCTTCAGTCACTGGAGCGTACGGATATCATCAATACACTAGAGCAGAAGTACAACAAAGCCCGCAACGAAGAAGAAATTGAGCGACTCAATCACGAAGCGGAAGTAAAGAGCCTGCGTATTGAAATTCTTGTACTTGGAATTGCTGTGCTGGTTGTGTTACTGATCGCAGGATTCATCTGGTTCCGTCAGCGCAATCTGAAAGCACAACATAATTTACTGGAATCAGAATTGCGATTGAACCGTTCGAGAATGAATCCGCACTTTTTCTTCAACGCGCTTTCTTCTTTGCAGACATTCGCATTGCAGCCTGATCAGGCCGATCGCGTCCCAATCTACCTTGCGCGTTACGCAAAGATCATGCGTCAAACGCTGGAAAGTACCTACAACGAATTGGTAGAACTTAACAAGGAAATCGATTTCATCACCGGGTACATGGAGATTCAAAAGATTATGCACCCGGGCAAGTTCGATTTCACGATTGATGCTTCCGGTATTAAGGATACAGATGCTTATCGTATGCCTTCTATGATTGTTCAGCCATTTATTGAAAATGCAGTTGAGCATGGTTTCAGCGACATCAGCTATACGGGTCACATTACGATAGCATTTCGTGCTACAGCAGAGCAATTGCTGATTGATATTGAAGACAACGGCAGTGCTGTGAAGAAGGAATCGAAGCACGAAGGCTATCCTTCGCGTGCCACGCAGATCATAACTGACCGATTGTTCCTGTTGAAAAAGGCAACTGGAAAAGATTCAACATTTAGTGTTGAAGAACGAAACAATAGTAACGGATACTGCGTTAAGATTGCACTACCTTTGCTACGCACATGAAAGCCCTGATCGTTGACAATCAAAAAGAAATCCGCGCAGGATTAAAACTGCTCCTGGAGAAATATTGTCCTATTATCAGGGAAATATCAGAAGCAGAAGGCGTAGTAAGCGGATTGCAGGCCATTCACGATTGGAAGCCGGATATTGTCTTTACCGATGTGGAAATGGATGATGGTACCGGTATGGATATGCTGTCGCAGGTAAAAGATCCTTCGTTCCAGGTAATTTTTATCACGGCATTTAACAAGTATGCTGTAGATGCATTCCGTTACAGCGCAATTGATTTTCTTCTGAAACCGATCGATCCTGAGCTACTGATCGAAAGCGTGCAGCGTGCTTCGGAAAACCTGCGTAAGCAATCGATGGTTGATCAGCTCGCTGTGCTGAAAGCTCAGTTCGGCACTCCGGGAGCAGAACGAAGAATTGTACTCAAGGATCAGAAAGCAATTCACATTGCGAAGGTTGCAGATCTTATTTTCCTGCGCGCAGACGGCGTTTACACCGAGTTTACGCTCGTAGGTGGAGAAAGGATTGTGATGTCGAAAAACATCAAGGAGTACGAGGAATTGCTTGGTGAAACTGATTTTATCCGCGTTCACAATTCTTTTCTCGTCAACACCGCACACATCCAGAAAATGGATCGTGCAGATGGCGGAACGTTAATAATGACAGACAAACATGAAGTTCCGGTGTCTTCGCGCAAGAAAGAAGTAGTGCTCGACTACCTGCGAAAACTATAAATCCGATTCCATTCGTTGATTGCAAACCGGCGTGACAAATTCTCACGGCAAAGCAGGCTGTTGTTTGAATCAACAGCCTGCTTTGGTGGGTGAGTTAATCTGATTATTATTCTTTTAATATTCGCTGACTTATGATTCCTTTGGAAGTCTGAATGTTGACAATGTAAACTGCCGGTACAAGTGTGCTGATGTCAATCTGTGTAGTTCTTCCTGTTGCAAGTACAACGCGACCGGTAAGATCACAGATCACGATTGATTCAACCGGAACAGAACTGGAGATGTTGAGAACATCCTGCGACGGATTAGGATAAATCTGAATCAATGAAGCAGTGTGGTCGGCAATTGCTGATGACAGAAATGAATCACATGCACTTGTGTCGATGCAACCACTGAGATCCACAACTACCGCGTAACTGCCATTTACAAGTGGAGTAAATTGTTGTGACGTTGCAAATGCAATCGGATTCATACTGTTGCCGCAATCTAACCACTGGTACGAAGCACCGGACTGATCGGATTCGAGATATCCGGATGTCGTGGTGATTGTAGTCACGGGCATTGGATTTACAGTTACACTCAGTGTCGTGGCGTTTGAAGTTCCGCATTGGTTGGTTGCTGTAACAGAAATTAATCCTCCGGTATTATCTACTGTTCCGCTCAACGAATTTGTGGTAGCGCTTGCTGTCCATCCCGACGGATAAGTCCAGTTGTAGCTTGTTGCATTGCCAACAGCAGGGCAAGTGCATGCGAAGGGACTAAACTCGCACAGTACACCTGTACCAATGATGGATGCAGGAGCGAGAGGAATGGTATCTACCAGCACGTTAAAACTGCTAGGTGAAGAGCTGCCGCACGCATTGTCCGCTGTTACCTGTATAACACCACCGGTAGTTCCGGTTACAACATTAATGGAGCTCCAGGTAGCCGATCCGCTCCAACCTGCAGGGAGTGTCCACGTGTACGAAGTGGCACCGGGCATATTAGAACAAGCGTAGGTAGCGCTTGCATTGGCGCAAACTGTATCCGGTCCTCCGATATTTATTGGTGATGCTGGAATGTTCGTTACGTTAATAGGCATGCTGGAAGGATTTCCTGTTCCGCATGCATTCGATGCAACTACTGTAATTGTTCCGCCACCAGAACCTGCAATCGCCGTAATTGAATTGGTTGTGGAGCTACCAGTCCAGGTTGGAGGTAGTGTCCATGTATAAGTTGAACCGGCGTAATTGTTTACTGCGTAATACACTGTGGTTCCTTCGCAGATCGGACTCGCACCAGTGAGCGGTCCAAGATTAGTCGGAATTTGGATAACAGAAACTGAAAGGTTCCTTGGTGGACTGGTTCCACAACTATTTGTTGCAGTAACTTGTATGACACCACCACCTGTCCCTGCAGTAGCAGTGATGGAGTTGGTTGTAGAAGTTCCGGTCCATGCTGCAGGGAGCGTCCATGTATATATAACGTCAGCAACCGGAGTTATGCTGTATGTATTTGTAGTTCCGGGACAGATGGATGTGTTCCCTGAAATTGAACTTGGCATTGCAGGTGCAGCTGTACATTCATACCAACGTGTGACAAATCCATCGCGCATACCCAAATTGGTTACGTTGTTAGTACCCGCACCTGGGTCTGAATCTATATTGCCTGTGAATTGACCTGCTATGTAAACATTGGAAGTGACTCCACCTGCAACACAATTGATCTGCTCACCTGTTCCTGTACTACCGATTGCAGCGCCGTAAATATAGTTTCCGGAAGAATTCAGTTTCACAACAAAACCATCATCGGAAGTATTGGCTGAGTTAAATGTTGCAACACCTGCACTCGGATCAAGATCGGTTGACGTAAAAAAGTAGCCGCCTACAATAATGTTTTGATTGGGATCCCGCGCAATTGTCGTGCCCGCTTCTGCGTTAGTACCTCCAATTGATTCCGCCCAGACCAATGCACCAGCAGCAGAGAGCTTCCAAACATAAGCGTCAATAGCCCCGGCGCTCGTTAAGAGGTTTACCGCCGGCGTCGGATCAAAATCTGCTGTGCCACTAAACGATCCTGTCGCATAAGTATTGCCCACCGCATCTACTGTAACACTCCAACCAACATCCAGCCCGCTGGCGCCTGCCTTTGCAAACCATGAATACGTTCCGCCTGCATTTAATTTCGAAACGAAAATATCTGTTCCGCCTGCACTGCTGAAGTTACCTGTAGCGGCACTGGGATCTGCGTCTATTGTTCCACCAAATGATCCTGTGTAGTAAATATCGCCGTTCGGACCACTGTCGTCCAGGCTATAACAGTTTGACGTTCCTGGTCCACTAAGTACAGTACTCCAGGAATACACTCCGAGATCTGATAACGCTAATACAAATGCGTGGTTAGCCGATGTGCCCGGACCGATGGTTACAACACCGGCATTTGGATCAGCGTCAACTGTTGATCTTAATATACCACCGATTACAACTTGCGCCATTTGGGTTATTACAATTGACCTCCCTTCACTAATCGCATTCGCCCCAGCAAGAATTCCTTTTGCCCAGACATAAATCCCGTTATTATTCAAACGAGAAACGAATACTGAACTTCCTGTTGTTGAAGTGAGTGGAACATTCGCAACACCGGGATCAAAATCAACAACTCCAGTGAAATAGCCTGTGGTGAGTATGTCTCCACTTAGGTCCAACACAATTCCCCATGCAACATCATTTCCGGCTCCGCCCATACGAACAGCCCACACCAGGTTTCCGGCTGCACTAGTCTTACGGAGATAAATATCATAAGCACCAGCTGACACGAGATTGGTTACACCAGCACCGGGGTCGAAATCTACTGTTCCGGAGAAGTAGCCGGTTTCGTAAACGTTTCCGGACAAGTCGTAGGTCACAGAAGTGGCGGCGTCGTTACCGGTGCCTTGTGCAGGTGCGGTCCATGAATGAATTGGACTCTGCGAATAGCTGATGAATGGTAATGCGAGCAATGTTAGGATGCCTGCAATTTTTGAAAGTTTCATGTTGTGGAGTTATTAGAGTTTGCAATAAATTCAAAATTACTGCACTCAAAAATGCCTTCCACGATACATTAACAGACGGGCAACAAGGAATAGGGGGCGTGTGGGTATTCTTAATTTCCGTACAAACAAAACCGTCCGCGATGTTGGATTCGCGGACGGGGCAGACAGATCGGGGGGAATAGACCTGTCCTACTTTACCACTCGCGTAGTATTTTTTATTCCTTGATTTTCTGTTACGAGAAGATATGTTCCCGGAGTAAGAAATTCTGTATCGATGATTTGTGTTGCGCCTGATGTTTTCAACTGGAGAACTGCTTCACCGAGTACGTTGTACATTGTAATCATGCTTCCTGTCTGTAATCCGGAAACTGTAAGGTTCGAATTGAATGGATTGGGACTTACCGAGATATCAGTTAAATGAATTTCATTGATACCCGTGATGGTGTGACAACCCGAAGTATCTGCGCAGTTTCCGTTAGAAACACAGCAAGCGTAGGAGCCGGGTCCTGCAGGAGTAAAGCTCTGAGAGTTGGCGCCATTGATTGGAGCGTAACCATTGTTACAATCTAACCACTGATAGTTACAACCGGAACTCTGACCGGAAATCAACGTATTGCCGTTATTGGTTACAGTTGTGTCACTCACAAAAAGATAAACGTTGAACAAGAGAATGCTATCTGCTCCGCATACACTTTGCAAAGTATCGTTGAATTGACACGGTACTGGATACGTTATGTTGTTGTACACAAAAAATGTATCGCATGCTGCAAAGGTCAAACCAACTAACTGAGTTGCACAAGGAGCCCATTTTAACTGGAATGCATCGGGAGTCGTTATTCCGGATGAGGTCATCGTTGTAACAGCAACTGTTGGATTGAAATCGCAGGTTTGTGTAAAGCTACCTGCAATGTAAATTGCAAAGCCCGTCCAATCATAGTTGGTGTATGCGCAGTTGACCATGCGTGATGAAGTTTGGTTGTCTGCGAGGCCTGAATTAAGTAAGTCCATGGTCCAGACATTGAATGCGATTGCATACATATCGTTTCCTCCTCCGGCAAAAACAAACGAATCGATTGGATCTGGATCAGCGTCGAACAACGCAGATGTAGTGTTACCACCAAATACGATATCGTCCTGATCAATTGAGATACAATTCGGAATATCGTCACCCGGACCTCCATATGAGAAGTGGTCATAGGTCGACATTGCAGTTGGACTCAGAATAAATACAAACGCTTCCAATGTTCCCGGATGTTGGGAATAGTGCGGTACGGCAAAGAGTGTGTCAATATCACAATCAATTGAGTCAAGAAATGCTCCACTTAGAACAACGCGGTACGAAGCAGGAATCACTCCCATAGATACTTTGTGAGGAGTCGCCAACATTCCGCCAGATAGAAATGTCCCGGTCGAATCAGTACGTGACAGAAACATTGCACGATTAACAGGAGGGGCGAGCAGGTAAGTTGCTGTGTCTGGAATCAAATCAAGTGAGCCTTCGTAATAACCATTCACGAGTATATCATCAGCCTGGTTTATTCCAATGTTGTAGAGTTGGTCTGCGCCAAGCCCTGCAAATGACCAGGAGTGTTTAAGTGCACCTGCATAGTCCAGTACTGATACAAAGACCTCCGAACCACCTGCTGAAGCAAGCGTAGTTGTACCAATTGATGGATCGGTGTCGATAGCGTTGTCAAAATTTCCGGCTGAAACAATACTGCTGTCACTTAGAAAATCAACCTGACGAACAGAGGCTAATCCGGTTCCTTCTGCAACGTTCGCGGCCCACAGAAAATTACCTGTTGCGAAATCAATTTTGAGAACAAAGCCGTCGCTTCCTCCTGCAGAGGTAAGATTGGTAATTCCGCTGCCTGCATCGAAGTCGACAGTGCCTGAGAAACTTCCACCGATATATAATTGATCATCGTGACCTTGTGTGATAGTCCATGCAGTGTCGTTCCCGCTGCCGCCGAGCGCAAATGCCCAGGTGTAAGTTCCATCTGACTGTTGGCAGGCGATGAAAATGTCATCCCCTCCATTGGAAGCAAGACTGGATGTTGAGGTGCCCATGTCAAAATCAACCGTGCCGGAAAATTGACCACAGGTGTAAATGTTAAACCCAACGCCGGGTGATCGAACAATCATACTGTTTGTGCCTGAAGTTCCTGTGGTTATTCCACGGTATTGACCCGACCATTCATGGATCGCATTCTGTGCAGAAATTTTCGGAATTAATACGAGTGTCAAACCTGCAGTAAGCAGGATGTTTTTTAGTAGAGTCTTTTTCATAGTTGATAAGAGTTTGCAGCATCTAAAGTAGATGGTCAGATTGCAACAACGGAACTACATTAATCTTCGCTGTGAATAACATTAACAGATGTAACGCTATTCCTAAAAGACGCAAACGGAGAAGTGAAGGCCTGATTTTGAACGCTGACGTAAGACTAACTACAACCATTAATTTCCGGAGCGCAGGTGTTAAGTCCGTGTGCCGCTTCCTTAATCAGTAAAGTGTTGAGCAGAGTTGTAGTCTATTTTGTACCCGCGATAATAAGCACAGTGGAGTTTATTATCGGGTAGCTGTCCTTGGTTCGTTTGGAATATTATTCTGATCCGGATTTAAGCGCGGGAGTTTGCACGGGGGGCAGCTGTAAGAGGTGCCCCTCACTTTTAAATCTCAAACCGAGATGAAAATGATTTGTTGTAGTGCTCAACGCGTAAGGAGCGGTGTTAACATGTGTGACTCAATTGCAAATCTTCGTGTGTTTCAAATTAGTATGTGTATGCAAATGATGATTCGTGTTTCACTTTGAAGGCGTTTGATTGAAAACAAGTGTGTTTTTGTGCGGTGATAAACGCCTATACATTTAGAAAAAAATAATGCCATGAGAAAATTATTGGTAGTTTTTGCATTTTCCGCCTTTTACAACGTGAATGCACAGGTGACAACATTCAGTAAATCGTTTCAGGAGTCGCCTACAGGAGCAATAGGCACTTCTGTTATTGAAACGAGAGATCATGGATTTGCACTTCTGTCTTCAGGCGATGGAATTACTTTGACCAAACTGGATCAATTCGGTAGTGTGCAGTGGCGACATCGATACTCTAATGGATTTTATGCTACGAGCGATGAAGTGCGGCAATCTTTAAGTGGTGGTTACTCTATAACTGGTACTCTAGTGGATTCGAGTTTCACATTGAACTACTATATTTTGATGACAGACAGCAATGGACTAGTTGTTTGGTGGAAGAAGTACTTGCCAATCGTAGGCGAAATTTCGACTCCGGGTTACTTTTATGCAGGTCACCATATAGGCTGGTCAGGCGTGAGGCATGAAATAACGTATCAGGGGAATATCGTAATGGCTGGTATGGTTCAGTCGAATCAGATTAACTATAAACTGCACGTTACAAAAACTGACAGTGCTGGCAATATACTTTGGACACAATATTATGATACACTTGGATACCTTCAATTTGTACAAGACATAGTCGTCGGTCGGGCAGTTATCGAACCCCTCAAGGAAAATTACTACGTCCTGAGTCATGAGAAATCCTCCGCGTATATGATTAATGCTTTGCGACAGGATGGCTCACTTATTTGGTGTAATTCATACGCGACATTTGGTGGTGGGTTAGCATATTCTATTGAATATACCGCGGATCACTGTCTGATGGTTTGCGGAACAAATGGTGTAGGCATATTGGTGACAAAACTAGATACTAGTGGGAATGTCATCTGGTCGAATGCTTATGATTTGGGTTTAACAGCTCACTGGGGTAATTGCGTAAAACGAACATTCGATGGTAACTACCTGATAGCTGGAGGTGCCGGAAATACAACGATACAAGCGATTCAGATGAAGATAAACGGTGGAGGAATTCCAGTGTGGCAGTATTCTTATCTCATGCCCGCTCAGTCGGAGGCAAATGCAGTTTCACTTGCAGCCGTCCGCGACTCTTCAAGCATAATAAGTGGTTTTTCCGACACCGGTTTTTTCTTTCCAATACAAGAACATCAAGTGATCAGAACTGATCAAAATGGAAACGGGAGTTGCGGCGCCACCCCGACTACAGTGGTGGTAAGTCCGCTGAACGTATTTGTATCGAGCTACCTGGTTTCATTTGCTGCACAGGTATTGGTCACACCTGTCGTCAATCAATTTATTCCAACTGCTGTCACTGAAGTGAATCCATGTAGTACAACTTCGGTAACTGATGAGCCAGATGAAGGGTTTGTGAGTTGTTATCCTAATCCGTCAACAGGATTGGTTACACTGCTTGGTAGAAGTAAAATAATAGAAATTGAAGTTTACGACTATCAGGGACGCCTCATTACAAGAGTTTCACCAGGGAGGAACGACTATGTTCTTGACCTGAGAAATTGCGAAGCTGGTACATACATGTGTGTGGTGCAATATGTAGATCTCTCTCAAAGTGCACACCTGATAATCCGCATCTAATGATGAAGTGGCTTAGCATCACGATACACATCTGCTGAAGTAGTTCAGACCGGTGATTTACTGTACTAAAATCGCATTCGTAGGATTTCCTTTTTCGTATCTGATCTTTACTGTCTGACCTTCGTAGTAATCACTATACGATGACTTCGTCACCATGATTTCTGCGGTTTGGTAATCGCCCATGTTCACATCAATCGTAAGATCATTGATGATTTCATCCACCGTACGATTCGTGTCTTTGGGTTTTTCCGGTTTGGGATTTTCTGCGTCCGGTTGCGTGAAGAAATTCACGGTGATGTAACACTTCAGGTTTTTTCCGATGCCGATATCGCGCATGGAAATTACGGTTGCTTCGGTGGGAATGCCGGTTTCGAGGAGTGACGGGCCGCATGAAGCGAAGAAGAAACAGCACAACAGTGTAATAGTTGGTGACAAATATTTCATGTGCTTCAAATGTACTGGATTGTCCATGTGAAGCCGTAAGTCAGCATATTAATTTGTGCAATGCCAGGATAGATGTAGGTGTGAGAATGACCAATATTCGTCGCAGAAATGAACTACGGTTTCAATTGGGCGCGTAAGTAGCCAGTGTATTGTCTTTTTCATCATGAGTTCTTTGTTGTAGCATTGGATTAGAAAATCATCAATATCCTGAATATGAAAATGAACTTATTGATTGCTGTACTTTTTATATCTATGAGTTGTTGGAGCCAGTCGCTAACATTCCAACGATTGTTTCATGATTATTCGGGAGGCATTAACACCGTTCCACGTTCCGTCATTCAAACTTCCGATGGAGGTTTCGCAATGACTCAGAGCGGTCACAATGTCGCATTTGCAAAATTCGATGCTGGCGGATTACTTCAATGGAGAAGGGAATACTACATTGGTGAGGTTCATTCTGTAGATGGTATACAACAGGACACTTCAGGCGGGTACTTTCTGACGGGTATATTCTGGGATCCATCTATCGGTAGACTTTACTATGCAATGAAAGTGGACAGTGCTGGTGACGCGATCTGGTGCCGACGATATAGAGTAATGGGTTCCGAGCTTAGCACCCCAGGTGGGTTTTACGGCGGCATGTATTATGGCTGGTCAGGTGTCTGCAGCACGCTTGACACAGCACAGAACCTCGTATTCGCCGGTGTTGTTTACGAGAATATTCCGACTTCCTACCGGTTGCACGTTACGAAGTTGGATAGCTCAGGATTTATTCAGTGGACAAAATATTTCGATAGTATCCCTTGGGGAAAACACATATACGATTTAGAGTATCGTCCTGGTACGTCTGCGTCCGTTCCCGATATGTTCTATGTGCTAACGAATTCAAAATACACTGACAGATTAAGGATAACAGCCATCAGAGGCGACGGTGCGTTGGTGTGGTCGCGATCATATTCAGGAGTCAACCTGGCTGGTGCATACTCAATTGAATATACATCGGACCATCACTTAATATTATGCGGACAGTGTCCAAGTCCGCTCAATCCAACATGGGAAACGGATATATTCATGATGAAAACGGATTCAACGGGAAATTTGATCTGGGCTAATGCGTATGATGGTCCCGCAACTGAAGAATGGGGTAATTGTGTTGCGGAGTGCGTGGACGGAAATTACATTGTTGCAGGTGGTGTAAGTGCCTGGCCGGTGACGAGTGCAACATGGATGAAATTTGACGGCAATGGCATTCCCATCTGGCGGTGGTCGTACGGAATACAAGGACACAATCTGGCATCGATACTTACGGCTCTGCCACTATCTGACACCAGCATCGTTTTTACGGGTATAGCGGATACGTCATTTATGTATGCTGGATTCTTTTTCAAGACGAATACGCAAGGCAATCTGGCGTGCGGACCTACTGCACTGATCTCGGCAGTTTTTCCCATGGCACTTGTCGATACAAGTTACCTGCATGAAAGTATAGCAATTGTTGAGACTGCATCATTGACACCTGTTGAAATGGCACAACATTTTTATGATCAACTTTTTTGCAATGGACAGGTCTCAATTGAAGAAAATCAGCAGGAACAATTTCTGCAATGGTATCCGAATCCATCAAGTGGGATCTTTCATCTGCAGAGTAGTTCTCTCGTCAAGGAAATTCATGCGTTCGATCTGCAAGGTAATTTGGTGTACACTTCAATGCCAAATGACCGGCAATTGACGATAGATTTATCCGCTTATCCGGCCGGTATTTACCTGATCAGAACCACTGGCGGTAACGGCGTTTCGGATTGGTCCCGGGTGGTGAAATCCCACTAGACCGGCAGGCTGGTTTGGGTCACTCGTATCTTGTTGAAAAGGAGAGGGGTAAGCGGTAATAACTTCTTGGAAATAGTAACTGGTTCTCTGTAAATTTGCAGTCTAAATTTCAAAAGATGGCTGTCACTTCTTCAGAAACACAGATCGCAACTCTCGAACAGGCAAAGCAACTCGGATTACTTCCGGAAGAGTTTGAGAAGATAACTTCCATTCTTGGACGCACTCCGAATTTCACAGAGCTGAGTATTTACTCCGTGATGTGGAGCGAACACTGTTCGTACAAAAACTCGATCACGTGGCTGAAGACACTTCCGAAAGAAGGTCCGCACATGTTGGCGAAAGCCGGTGAAGAAAATGCCGGACTCGTTGACATCGGCGACGGACTAGCTTGCGCTTTCAAAATCGAATCACACAATCACCCTTCTGCGCTCGAACCATATCAGGGTGCAGCAACAGGTGTTGGCGGAATTAACCGCGATATTTTCACAATGGGTGCACGTCCAATTGCAGGATTGAATTCATTACGCTTCGGCGATCTGAAATTGGAGAAAACAAAATGGCTCGTGCGTGGTGTTGTGAAAGGCATCGGCGATTACGGTAACGCTTTCGGAATTCCCACTGTAGGCGGAGAAGTTTTCTTTGATGAGTGTTACAACGTGAATCCACTCGTGAACGCGATGAGTGCGGGAATTGTGAAAGTAGGAGAAACGGTCTCTGCAATTTCTTACGGAGCAGGAAATCCTGTTTTTATTGTGGGTTCATCAACTGGTAAAGATGGAATTCACGGAGCTGCATTCGCATCAAAAGATCTGACAGAAGATTCTGCGAAAGATCTTCCGGCGGTTCAGGTGGGTGATCCGTTCCAGGAAAAATTATTGCTCGAAGCAACACTCGAGGTCATCAAGACCGGAGCTGTTGTTGGAATGCAGGATATGGGCGCTGCAGGAATTACCTGTTCTACTTCCGAGATGTCGGCAAAAGGACAAAGCGGAATGAACGTGTGGCTCGATAAAGTTCCGACGCGTCAGGAAAATATGAAGGCGTGGGAAATTCTACTTTCTGAATCACAGGAGCGCATGCTCATCGTGGTGAAAAAGGGAATGGAAGCGCCCGTGTTCAAAGTATTTGAAAAGTGGGATCTGAATTGCGTGCAGATCGGTGAAGTAACCGATGGCGATCGCATCAAGTATTACATGCACGACGAATTGGTTGCTGATGTGCCGGGAGATTCTCTCGTACTCGGCGGCGGTGCTCCGATTTACAATCGCGAATGGAAAGAGCCTGCATACTTTGCGGAGTCGAAAAAGTTCACAATTGAATCGGTGAAAGAACCTGCCGACCTGAAAGCAGTGGCAAAACATCTTGCATCGCATCCGAACATTGCATCGAAGCGTTGGGTATTTAACCAATACGATTCAATGGTGGGAACTGCGAACATGAGTACGAATGCTCCATCTGATGCCGCAATCGTAAACATCAAGGGCACAGACAAAGCAATTGCGTTAGTTGTCGATTGCAACGCACGTTACGTGAATGCAGATCCGGAAACAGGATGTGCAATTGCGGTTTCTGAAGCAGCACGGAATATTGTTTGTTCGGGCGGAGAACCTTCCGCAGTTACTAACTGTCTGAACTTCGGAAATCCTTACAACCCTGAAGTGTATTGGCAGTTTGTTGGTTCCATCAAAGGAATGGGCAAAGCGTGTTTGAAGTTCGCTACGCCTGTAACAGGTGGAAACGTGAGTTTCTACAACCAGTCTTCGTACGAAGGTCCTGTGTTCCCAACACCAACTATCGGCATGCTCGGAATTGTTCCGAACAAGAAAAATGTGATGACACTCAATTTCAAAGACGAAGGCGATTCAATCATCCTCGTTGGTAATTGCCGTAACGATATTTCATCTTCAGAATATCTCTACTCATTCCACGGTGTGAAGAATTCTCCGGCTCCTTTCTTCGATCTCGATGAAGAGTTCAACATGCAGGCGGGTGTGAAGGCAGCAATCGCATCAAAGAATGTGAAATCAGCACACGACGTTTCTGACGGCGGACTTTTCGTTACGTTGATGGAAAGTGCAATCGCCGGAAAGAAAGGATTTGAAATCACTTCGTACGACAAGGTGCGTAAGGATGCATTCCTCTTCGGAGAAGCGCAATCACGCGTAGTTCTTACCTGTGCAAAAGGTGATGAACAGAAAATCATCAGCATCCTTGAAAAGCACAGCTCAAAAGGAAACGTTATCGGAACGGTGAAAGGAACTTCGTTTGTGATTGACGGAGAAAACTTCGGTTCGGGTAACGATTATGCGATGATGTACAACAATTCGCTGGGTGCGCTGTTGAACTAAATCTTTCCCCAACCGCGGGATAAACCCGCGCGGCTGGAGAAAGATTGAGAAGCAAGTCGGCGAGTCAAATTAATCGGTGCAATATTTTCCACCCTGATACATTCTGCAGCGCTTTCGTGATCCATCTTTATTGTAATAAAACCAAGGACCGTACTTCTTGTCCCCATCACGTAGACAATATTGTCCCAGAACTTTTGGGTTGCCGTTGCAATAATATTCAACGTAGTTGCCCTTTTTACCTTCATCCTTTGTGAAGATCATGCAGATACGCGAAGAGTCGTAACTAATTACAAATGTTCTGAGTTCACCTAATTCCATCATGTAGCTCAAAAACCAATCCGATACCTCTTGAGGCGTGTATTCCTTTTTATCTACGGTAAGAATGGTATCCCGGTGTAAGGAGTCGCCGGAAATATAGACACCGAGATTGTTGAATTTTCGGACGGAATCGTACTGCGTAATTGTCCAGCGCACCGTGTCGTGTTGAGCGAAAGCAAGCAGCGGTACAAATAAAATTATTAGGATTACAATTGTGCGTTTCATTGTGGAGTATAACTGCGCATGGCCGAATAGTTACCGGAGTTTTACTCCCGTCTCCCATCTCCAGACTCCCATCTCTTACACTAACTTAGAATTCTTCATCACCGCCATAATGTAATACACAATGCGTATCACATTCGTGAGCAACATAGCCAACGCAAATTCCTGTTTGTCGGCTTGCCAATCATTCAAAGCAATCGGTAGAAAGAAAACGAACTCCACAAGGAAACCGAGAATAATTCTGTTTGCCGGCTGATCGCTGTGGACAACTAAAACCATCTTCACGAGTAAAGCAATGATGAGATAAATCGCGAAGAACCAATAGACGTAAAGCTCAGACTTGAACTCTTCTTCTTTCATGAGGATGTGAATGCCAACCAGCACCAGGATTGCCGACATCACCAGTGAGATAATGTGCATTATCCGTGGCAACGGGAAATTACGTGGAAGTGCTTGCGCTTCGGTTGTGGTGTGAATAAACATTCAGGCTAAGATTTTCCTCTGATCAGGTGAACAAATCCGCTCACATTTTGTGAATTGAGTTGGTAGTCGGTTACCGTTGCCACCCAATAATAAACACCATCCACCACTTCTTTGCCCTTGGATGTTTTTCCGTTCCATCCTGTGGTATTTACGGCAAGATCGGAAGCTTCCCATTCGTAAATCTGAACTCCCCAACGATCAAAGATGAGCACTTTTACATCCTTCACTCCAACTGTGGTTGGCATGAACAGATCGTTGTGTGTGTCCTCGTTTGGCGTGAAGACATTCGGGAAAGAGAAGATCGCTTCACTCGTAACAAGTACACAAACTGTAGCTGTGTCCGTGCAGCCGTTGGTGTCGTTAACCGCCAGCACCACGCAAAACATTCCGGTATCGGTTACAGTGAAACATGGATTAGACAGGGCTGAATTCTGGGTGCCGTTAAATACCCACTGCCAGCTTGTAATGTTTGCCGGTGCAGAAGTGTAGAAACAAATATCAACGGGAGAGTTGGGACCGGCCTGGCTGAGCTGTCCACCTGATGCATTTGTAACAATGATCGGATTGAGAGCAGGACTGGTACTGTTTACAACAATCGTATCCTGCATTGAACATCCCGTTGCATCCGTTATGACGACTATGTAGGTGCCGGTACAGAGGCCTGTTATCGTTTGTGTGGTTGCTCCACCCGGAGACCATAAATAGGTGAAGGGTGCAACTCCTGTACCCGGTGTTGTAGTTGCACTGCCCTGACAGTTACCACATGTTTCCGGTTGTGATGTAGTTACCGTAGTAATTGTTCCCGGACTGATTGCAACTGTAGCGGTATCCGAAACGACAATCGTTCCTGCGCATGAAGTGTTTGTAACTACGGCGACATAAGAAGTTGTTACCGGAGGACAAACCTGATACGTGGTAGAAGTACTCAATTGGTTTCCGCTCATGTCGAACCATGCAAACGTCCAGTTCGGTGCGCCTGAAGGTTCGAAACGCCAGCCTTCGTTGGTTGCACTCCATGCTGTAGGGAAATTATATCCCGGTACAGTGTATCCGGTTGTTCCGCTTGCATCAACGATTCCAAGAATAGCTGCGCCTGCATTCCAGGTAGTACAGATCGGTTTATCCTGAATGTAAACGTCAATGATATTCGTAGTCTCATGCAGAACAAGCTGTGATGTAGCGATCATGCTGTTGCACTGGAACATCGGTACGGTCGACCAGTTCACAACGAACTGACGGCAAGGTGCGGTTCCATAAACCTGCCAATCGATATTCGCCGTTACACCAATCGACGGATCAATATCGTGCCATGGCGCCATAATGGAATTCAAAGGATTCAGATTGGAAGGATTCGCATTTCCGATCGGCCATTGGCAGTATTGACCTGCTTGTGCAACATCGAATGTTACGATTGCATTCGAACCGATTATAATGTTGTTGTAAGTCACGCCGAAATAATCAAAGCAGAACGGCATAGGAATTACACTGCTCCAGATATCGTCAATCGCAATGAGAATCTGGTTACCACCAGAAAACGCGTACGGCGAATATGGGATTGCTCCAACCGTATATGCAGTTGTGGCATTCGTTCCCTGTACAGTCGCATTCAGATCAACGCATGATGCGGCTCCGCAAAGTGATGTATCGCTTGTAAAAACATCAGGACAAGCAGAAGCCTGCGCATTCGCGACAGTTGTGATTGCAGAACAGGCAAAGAGTAGTACAGCGATTTTTTTCATAGGTACGTTTGCGAATCACTAAGATACAGAATTTGAAGGCGGAGTCGCAAGTGTCACTTTGCCTGCAGAAGCGGGAAATTCACCTTCATTTGGGTGCCGTTGTGCGAACTGCCGAATGTAAACTGTCCATCAAGCTGCTCGCTCAGTGAGTGCACGATTGTCATTCCCAGAGTCTGACTGGTTTCCGGATTGAAACCTTCCGGTATTCCGTTTCCGTTATCGTTGACAATAATATTCACAAATCCTTTTCTTGCGGAATCGTGATTAATAATGATTTCAATAATTCCGTTCTGGTCTGTTTTGAAGGCATGTTTGAATGCATTCGAAAGCAGTTCATTAATGATAAGTCCACATGGCACAGCCCTATTGAGGTTAAGAATAATGTCCTTTACGTCGGTATTCACCTCTGGCATTATTCTTCCCGTTTGAACATAGGATGCCGAAACTTCGCGCACCAGTTCTTCAACATATTTTCCGAAGTCAATGGAGTCCGGATTATCCCGCGTATATAGTTTCTGGTGAATTAAAGCCATCGTAGAAACCCTGTTGACAGATTCTCTTAAAGTGGCTTTGGCCAACTCATTGGTTGTGGTATTCAGTTGCATGTTGAGCAAGCCACGAACAATTGCCAGGTTATTTTTTACACGATGATGAATTTCGGCAAGCAGTACTTCTTTTTCTTTCAGCGCAACGCTTAATTGGGACGTGGCTTTTTCGCGTTCATCAATCCGGATTTCCAGTTCCTGTTGGCGCCGCGAATTCATCCATACAACTACCAGCGTGTTGATGGCCATGATCAATGCTGCAGTGGCAATATTAAAAATGAAAGACGCGTGCTGAATTTCCGGAGAAACACTAAGTCCGAAAATTGAACGGGGTGTGAGGATCAGAAAAAAAACACTGGCTATTGTCGTGCTCATCAGGAGCACCCCATTGAGTGGCTTTCTGAAATCCATAAGCCAGCCATTTGCGAAGAAAAGCGGGAAATAATAAACAAATGATGCGGCTTCGGGACCTTGCGAGTTTCCAAAGAAGAAAACTAAAATATTTGACAGCACAGTGAAATAAACAGCGCCAATGTTTGGACTGCGCCGTGCGAGCAGCGGAACTCCTACGAGCAGGATCAGGGCAGCCATGAGAACATACGACATCATAATCGGTTCACCTGAAACAAGCGACTGAATAAGTGCGGCAATCATGGCCATCGTGCCAACTCCGGAAAAAAGGTTGAGCAGAAATATCCGTCGTGCGTCGAACGGATCTCTGACATCGGCTGTTCCCTGTTGTAAAAAACGTATTAGCAGATTCATAATTATACCAGAAAGATAAACTGTTTTTTCCTTGTACTTTTGTTTTCAGGAATTTCATTTTCAAATGAAAAATAAGTTCAAGCTTTTCTTCCTTTTCCTCGGCCGCTTCACACTTTTTTCAGCGTGCTTCAGCGTTGTGCTGGTCGTTGTAATGAAGTGGGTACCGGTGGCATGGACACCACTCATGTTCTTTCGCGAATTGGGCGATAAGATTCCGGAAAAAACACCGATTCGTCACGAGTGGGTGAGTGCCGATGAGATGGCGCCATCGTTGGCTCTTGCTGTAGTGTGTACGGAAGACCAACGTTTCCTTACTCACAACGGATTCGATTGGGAATCGATAGAAGAAGCCTGGGAGAAATCGGAGAATGGGGAACGTTCGGGAGGCGCAAGTTCTATCTCTCAGCAAACGGCGAAGAATGTTTTCTGCTGGCCAACGAGTTCGTTCCTACGCAAAGTTCCCGAGACGTGGTTCACAGTTCTCATCGAAGCGATTTGGGGTAAAGACCGGATTCTCGAAGTGTATCTGAACTCCATTGAATTTGGTCCCGGGGTTTATGGTTGTGAAGCGGCATCACAGTATTTCTTCGATAAACATGCGATCAAGCTGACTAACGACCAATGCGCACGTCTTGCAGCTGTGTTGCCGAACCCGCTCCAGTACAAAGCGAATGCAACAAAAGGCTACGTCATCACGAATAAAGAACGGGCCTTAGGTCAGATGAGAAACTACGGTTACGATCTTGAGCTGACACGTGTCAATGGTGAAAAAGAAGAGGACGATACCAGCACTTCCAACACGAAGTGAACATGAAAGGACTCTCAATCATCTTCACATTGATTCTGCTTTCATCCTGCAGTTCATTTGAGATGATGAGATACAGGCATATTAAAAAAGTGCCTGCTACGCCTCAGCAATTCTCTTCAGGCAATCCAAAAAATTCAGTAGGACCGGAATTTGAAAATTCCGAAATTATAGAAGAGCCTGTTGTGGCAGCGACTGAAGTCAACGCTTCTGACACAATTCAATATTCTGCTACGGGACATTCTCGCACGATAGTGCAAACAGGCATTCCTGGTGATACGATGCAGGCGAAAACAAAAATTGCCCGAGAAATTGTGCCAGTCTTACCGGTGAGAAAAGATCGCTCGCTGCTTATTGCGGTCCTGATGATCCTTGCAGGAATTGGGCTGATTGTTCTGGGCATTTTTTTGATTTCACTTTTTCAGGCCAATCCGGTAATGCAGGTGCTGATTGCTTTGTTATCCTTGTTCGCTGCCTGGAAATTGATTTCTTTCGGCACGAAGATTTTTATCGCGCGTTTTCGCAAGGACAGAACATATAAAGAAGACTAAGGTTTATTTTACCCGAAGAATCATCAGCCCGTCACGCACCGGCAACAATAACTGTTCAACCCGCGAATCGGCACACACATTTTTTGTAAACTCCATCAGGCCGATCGTTTCTTTGTCGTTCGGCTTAACAGGTTCCAAAACTTTTCCGCTCCACAAAACGTTGTCGGCAATGATGAGTCCACCACGTTTCATTTTCCCGATTACCATTTCAAAGTAATTGCCATAGTTTTCTTTGTCGGCATCAATGAACACTAATCCGAATGGTCCGCTCATCGCTGGAATTGCAATTGTAGCATCGGCATGAAGCAATTCAATCTTTCCGTTGAAGCCACCTTTCTCGACATATTTTTTCGCAATGGCAGAAGTTTCATCATTGCTGTCGATGCTCACCAGTCGTCCGCCGTCCTTCAAGCCTTCGGCCAGACAAAGCGTCGAATATCCGGTAAACGTTCCGATTTCGAGAATGAGTTCCGGATTCACAAGTTTGCTAAGCAGGCTGAGTAATCGTCCCTGCAGGTGACCTGACAACATCCGCGGCATGGTCGTTTTCAGATGTGTTTCCCGCGATAGTTCGGCGAGCAATTCTGATTCAGGAGCAGAATGAGAGGACGAATAATTTTCAATTGCAGGATCGAGAAAATTCATAATGATGATTTAGTGCAAAGGAACTCAATTCCCGACAGTTATTCATGCCGTGGAACTTCGCTTATGTCGCATGGAACTGCGGCGACAGATTACATCCGTAAAAGCCTTGTTTTGAGTGTTATCCTCAAGTGGATAATTTCCGTGAAACATTGTATTTCTGAGCCGTTATGCACATTTCCGTGTTTGTAATTACGAAGTGCTCTTCTGAAAGCGTGCTCTGTAATGTTGGATTTTAGCCCTATGTTAGGCATGAGGCATGCTGTTGTAATTTTATTTCTGTTGGTTTCTCCGGCCTTAGCATTCGCTGGAGCGCGCGACAAAACCAAAGAAAAACAGGAAGAAAAACTGCTCGAAAACGCCGAGTATTTTTACGCGGAGAAAAATTATCTCCGTGCGTTGCCGTACTATCGCGAGCTGACGAAGCTTGATTCCCTGAATCCGTATTATCACTATCGCACCGGTATCTGCTACCTGTACAAGAACGACGAGCGGGAAAAATCTGTAATCGAGCTTACGAAAGCGAAGATGATGGATCCGCAGCTCGAAAGAATTGATTTTTATCTTGGCCGTGCTTATCACCAGAATTATCGCTTCGACGATGCGATACGTTCGTTTGAAAACGCACTCAATGATCCCGGGAATGATGCAGAAGAAACGCAGCAAATCCGCAGATATATTTCCAATTGTGAAAGCGCGAAAAAAATCATTCAGGACACCGCAGAAGTTGAAATCAAAAACATTGGAGCTGATGTGAATTCAGGGGCGGGCGAGTATGTTCCGGTGATTACTATTGATGAGAGTACGCTCATTTTTACATATCGTGGAATTAAGAGTACCGGCGGATTGCAGGATGCTAAATTTCGCCCCGACACCTCCGGAGAATATTATGAAGACATCATGATGTCGCAACGCGTTGGCGATCACTGGTTGAGTCCGGAAGCAATTGCAAGTCTCAATACCAATATGCACGACGCGAGTATTGCGCTTTCCAACGACGGGCAGATACTTTACATTTTCAAGAGTACGAATAAGGACGGTGGAGATATTTTTCAAAGCACTCTTTCAGGTGATGCATGGAGCGCACCCGATCGTCTTGGTCCGAACATCAACACGAAATATTGGGAGGGAAGCTGCTCCCTTTCAGGAGACGGCCAGCTACTTTATTTCGCAAGTGATCGCCCGGGTGGACTGGGTGGACGCGATATTTATGTTTCACGAAAGCAATCAGATGGAACCTGGGGACCCGCTCAGAATTTAGGACCATCGGTAAACACGCCATTCAATGACGATGCGCCGCATATTCACCCCGATGGAATCCACCTTTTCTTTAGTTCACAAGGACATTCCTCAATGGGTGGTTACGATTTGTTTTACACAAAAATGAAAGCCGGTGTTTGGTCAGAGCCAATCAATATTGGTTTTCCAATCAACACTCCTGCTGACGAACGTTATTATGTATTATCTGCCGACGGCGGAACAGCTTACTATTCATCCGACAACAAAGGCGGATATGGACAACAGGATATTTACACAGTAACTCCGGGATTTCAGGGCGAGCCGCCAATTCTGGCGCTGGTAGTTGGTTTTGTTACGCTCAATGGAAATCCGGTAGATTCGAAAATAAGTGTGAGTGATTCGTTAACGGGAAATACGTATGGTGAATACCATTCAAATGCAGCCAGCGGAAAATATCTGATCGCACTGAAGCCGGGTAATGTTTATCGCGTAGCGATTGAAGTGGAAGGGCAGGAGTCGATGTATGAATATGTCAATGTAAAAGACATCGACACATATGTACAGGTCGACAAGGATTACAATTTCGTAACTGATTCCACTTCTGGAGATTCAACACGCATCCGTCCGATGGTAGCCGATTCCAACGATGTTCTACAGAAGAAACTTGATGCACAGCTCACCCGGATCAAAGAAGAACAAAACGACCAGGTGTATGAGCAGCGCATGTACCAGCAGATGCTGAAGAAGCATGGACAGGATTATGATACGTTGACAACCTACATGGTTGAGTTGGGCACATTTGAAAACCCGCAAGATTTCGACTCAACAAAATTCGCAGGAATGGGTCCGGTAATCAAAACAGTTACGCCTGAAGGAAACACGAGATTCTCCGTTGGCCCTTTCAAGACATTGTTGGATGCAGAATTGTATCGTACACGATTGAACACGCGCGATTCATTAGTTGCGACCACTTCAGAAGTTGTTGCTGTTAAGCATGGACAGCGCCAGACTATTCCTTCATTGCATCGCACAGAATATCGTCGTAAAGGATATGTGCCGCGCGAAGAAACTCAGTTGATCAAGAGTCGCACCGGAACTTTGGTAACGACAATTCCTGAAGGAAACGGAGTAGGTTACGATAAGATTGTTGAAGATAACGGAACGTTCCAGGCCGATGGTTTGACATACAAGCTGGAATTAGGTGCGGTAACAGATTCAACCCAATTCGATCTCAAGTATTGGGAGCAATACGGTAAGGTGGAGAAGAGATTGTATCCCGATGGCACAATCCGTTATTCAATGGGTCCATGGAATACACTGAAAGAAGCGGAAGACTTCAAGCGTTACCTGGTTTCGCGCGATAGCGTGGCTACGAAATCACTTGTAACTGTATTCTATTTTGGTCAGCGCAAAACGGTGGAAGAGTTTTTTGCAAATCCTCCTTGCAGCAGCGATCCGCTTGATCTGGCATGGTTCAAAGGGAAATCCCTGAACGATACTGCTGTCTACAATCGCTTCCTGAAAGTGACCGGAAATCATTGCACCGACGGACTGGTTTATACTGTGCAGATTGGCGCGTATCGTCATCCGCAGAATTTCAAGTATCCACAGCTCGCGGTATACGGTCCTGCAACGATCAAAGATTACCCTGATGGAATTACGCGTTTCACCTTGAAAGAATTCAAGACGATTCGCGAAGCAGAAGTATTCCGCCAGCAGTGCATCGCTAAAGGAATTTCAGATGCGTGGATCACCGCTACATACAAAGGTGAGCGCAAGACACTCGAGGAATTGATTGCGAATAATTTCTACGGTAAGGCCATTAACTAGCGCTTTACTACATCAAAAAAAAACTTGCCGCAGATTTCGCTGATGACGCTGACCCTTCGACCAGCTCAGGGCAAGTGTGTTTGGTGTTAAAGAATTTTGAATTGATCGAAAGTTCAACGTGGTAAATTCCTTTAACCACCACGGTTGAAGAAATTATTTTAGAAAACAAAGGATCTGCGCAATCAGCGGCAACTATTCGCTTCTAACCGGCTGCTCTCTTCGGAATCAACACAAAACTCATCTCCTTCGTTGCCTGATTGATGCGAAGGATCATGCGGATGTTTCCTTTTTTTGTGTCGATCAGCGAACAGGTATTTAGCGGCACATTTTTCCCGCACCCCATTTTCGGAAAATGAATTTTCAATGCAGCGAGGGCTTTGTCGATTTCCGCTTGTCCAACTACATTAACAAAAACATAGGCGAGTGAGCTGTCACAGAATTCATATTCGACTTTAGAAGCAATGAACCCTGCAAGCGAAAGATTCTGCGTCTTGCTGTAATACATCTGACACCGCGTGTTTTTGAGATACAGCGCCGTATCGGTGTAAGAAGAAGAAGTGTCCAGCATTAATTGAGGTGCGGCCAGATCTTTAATCTTCATCCCGAAATAAGCGCCGTTGAGTCCCAGGAAGTCGAGCTTCTGAGCAGAAACGGAAATGGTGAGGAAGAAAAGGAAAGCGAACAGCGCAACTCTCATTACGGTAAAATTAGCAAATTATGTAGGCACTAGGCGGTGTCGGATTTCGGTGGTGTCAGGATCGTATCCTGACACGGCCTCAATCCTGTGTCGGGATTGGGATCCCGACACCACCGTCTCCGGTCTACTTCTTCTCCAATCCGAGATACTTCAGAAACGCTTTGTTGTTCGGTTCTCTGCCCAGAAAATTAGACACCAGCTTCAGCGCATCATTGCTGCCCCCTTTTGAGAGAACTTCTGTGCGATATCGTCCACCCATTTCAGGTGACAGTGCACCTTTCTTCTCGAATTCAGAGAACATATCACAGGAATACACCAGCGACCATAAGTAACCGTAGTATTTCGATCCGTAACCGTTGAGATGTCCGAATCCGCCAGCGAAATGAGTGCCCTCTACCCACGGATACAACGTAACCTTGTTCTGCACTTCGGCATTTGCTTCGTAGATACCGATTGCGTCTAACGGCGTAGCGTTGTCGTTGAGCTGAAAGTCAAGTGTACCGTAATAAACTTGCTGCAGCGTGTTCAATCCTGAATTCGCGGTGCGCGCGCTGATCATGCGATCAACAAGATCTGGTGGAATTACGTCGCCGGTTTTGTAATGTTTTGCGAAGAGCGAGAGAACGTCTTTCTGCCACGCCCAGTTTTCCATGATCTGAGAAGGGGCTTCAACGAAATCTATTGCAACGTTGGTGCCTGAGAAAGCGCCGAGTTCAGTTTCACTGAGGATAACGTGCATCAGGTGTCCGAACTCATGAAAGAAGGTAGTCACCATTGAGTGGGGCAGAAGAGATGGTTTCTCGTCCGACGGCGTTGGAAAATTGCACACCAGTGCGGCAGTTCTCAATTGCTTGCTTCCGTTCAGAAAAGTTTTTGAACCGGTGAGACTGAAACATCCAAAGTGTCCATATTTATCGGGGCGTGGATAGAGATCAAGATAGAAATAGCCGATAAGCTCATTCTTCTTGTTGTCGTACACCGAATACGCAAGCACATCTTTGTACCAGGTCGACGGTTTCTTATCCTGCACAAAACGAACGTCATAAATTTTCTGGTAAACCGAGAATACACCGTCAATGCAATTCTGCATCGGGAAATACTCTTTCACTTTTTCCGGATCAACATTAAAATCTTTTTCCAGCAATCGCGTCTGGTAAAATATGGCTTCGTACGGATAGATGATTGTTTCTTTCTTTCCGGTTGCAGCACTTTTCAACGCGAGTAATTTGTCGAGATCAGCCTGTGCTTTCGGACGCAAATCTTCTGCCAGTTTCTTTTCGAAATCCCAAACGCGAGCCGGACTTCCCGACATAATATCACCCGTAGCATATTCTGCATACGTTTTGTAACCGAGCATTTTTGCTTTGTCGGCACGCAACTGCAGAATCTGTGCAAGGATTTCTTCATTGGCAGCGCCGCCCACGTTCATCTTCGCCATGTAAACATTCTTGCGCACTTCTACATTTGTACACTGGGACATTACCGTTGTGTAGGTTGGAGTAGAAAGATTAAATGCTATAGTATCACCGCCTTTGCGGAATGGCTTGAGGAATTCATCCGTCAGTCCGGTAGCTTCAGAAGCCATCACGATTACCTTGTCTTTGTTCGAAGCAATGTTTGTGATGAACGTCACACCGAGCTCATTGATCTGTTTGTTTATTCCACGGAGTTTTTCTCTTTCAGTTGAAGTGAGTCGCATGCCATTGCGGAGAAAATCGCGATTCACTTTATCAAGGAAAAATTTCCGTTCGCCGATTAGCGCTTTCGCTTCAGCGCTGGCCGAATATTCACGTACAGAACGATAAAGATTTTCATTCAGGGAAATTTCATCCAGCAAAGTGGTGAAGTGTTCCAGTTGTTCTCCAGAAACGTCACGTATGGTTTTGTCAGTACTCGTATTGGTGATTAACTCGTAAATCGACTGCTGCTTCAGGAGAATATTGTAGACATCATCCAGCACAAGCATGGTATTGGCAAACGTGCGCTTGCTGCTATCGATACCTGCGATGGTCGAGAGAAGCATGATCACATTATTTTCGCTGTACATGGCAGCAACCGTTATAGTGGCTTCAGAAACGCGTGCGAAATCGTACAGCTCATTCGGTTGCGGTTGCAACGGATTCGCTTTCGTAATAGCAGGATGCGAAACAACATCCGGATTATTTCCGGAGAATGCGATAATCGCAAGGAAGAGAAATACTATGGGTTGTTTTTTACTCATTTGTTATTATTTTCAGTTAATGAATTCGTGAATCCTGACTGTAAACGTCAGGATTTCATGGGGCTATGTTACTTCTGATCGTTCATGCGTTCGTAAATACCGCGTACGGTAATTTCCATTAGTCGGTCAGGAAAAGCGGGCGAAGTAAAACCGTATTTCCTGTAGAGTTCGTGCGCATCCTGTGTACCAAGTGTAAATCGGCGTAATCCCTGAAGATCGGGATGTGCCATAATGTAACTCATCAGTTGTTTTCCTGCACCTTGTCCGCGACGCGTTTGCGTGATGATTACATCGCACAAATAAGCGAATGTGGCTTTGTCAGAGATCACGCGTGCGAATCCAATCTGATGAGTTCCATCATAAATACCGAAGCACATGGAGTTCTGAATTCCCTTCTCCACAATAACACGGGGGATCTTTTTCGCCCAATAGCTATCGGCAAGTTCGCGGTGAATGAACTCTACATCCAGGCGCGATTTATCTTCTGAAATGGTAAAACCCGCGTTCATTGTTTTATAATCATGGAGTAGCGTTGTCAACCAATGCGATGTGAACTCCGTCGGGACTTACCGCAATTCGAGTGATCCCATGAATTCCATACGTTGCCAAATCAGCAATCAACTGCCACTCTGTATCCGTTCCGATTTTCCATGAATACAATTTGGTGCCTGAGCCCATCAGGAGAAATCCGCGTTTGTCGACACCGTAATCTTCCGAACCTTCAATACACGGAATGGGAGTAAACTCAGGTGCCGCGATTCCAACTTTGTCAACGGCTTTGATCCAGATTTTACCGTTGGCGTCCTTCTGCGTGTACAACAATAATTTTCTTTTGTCCGTCTTGTAAGTACTCATGCAACGGCCAATGTCTGTTGCAATAGTTCTTGTTACCTGCGATTTTGTGTCGCACATTACCATTGAAAACGGTTCGGTAAGCAGAAATAGGAAGATGGTACTTTCGTCCATCCACGTGTGATATCCTACGCCATATATCTTCGGAAAAATTACTTCCGATTTCAGATTTGTCTTGTTGTACTTCCACAAACGTTGTGAAGAATCGGCTTCAACGACCACCGCGGAAATAAATCTCCCTCCCGCCATGTAGGTCGGTGAATATTCACTTACCGCAGTTTGCGTAAGACGCTTGCTCGTCTTTCCTGTGAAATCATAGCGATAGATTTCTGTCTGACCACTATCGCGTTCTGAAGTCCAGAGCATGTAACTGCCTTCTTCAGAGAAGGACGGCTGACTGTCGTACCCGTCGTGATTGCTGAGATTGAAACCGGTTTTCATCTCGTACTTTCCGGCGTAGTACTGATACTTGAACAACCACACATCAGTCCCGGCAGGTAAGCCGGAAGCAGAGTAATTTGAAAAAGCTGTGCACAGCAGGAAGCAAACTGCGCAAACGAAGTAAATCTTTTTATTCATGTTTCTTCATGTATTCCGCAAGTTCGGCGGTGGAATGATCTGATGCAAATTGTTCTGTGATACGATCGCGCTCGCTTACATTTTTGTTCTGACTGAGTTTGTATTTACCCTGCAGTCGTACATCTTCAACTACGAACGCAACGATTCCATTTTTCATTCCGTCAAGATATTTTGGCGGAAGATTATCGTACTGTTTTTCATACGCCGGTTCGTACGCTGCAATCATTTTTCGAAGTACAGTTTCTTTTTCCTGCTCGGTACACAAGCGATACGTTCCATGTGCATGCACCGCAATGTAATTCCACGTTGGAACACTTTCCTTCGCATCATACATTGATGGTGAAACGTAAGCATGCGGTCCGCTGAATACAACCGTTACTTTGTCGCCCGTATTCAGCTCTTTTGCCTGTGGATTTGCAGCGGCGAAATGACTCGACAACACGAACCCATTTTCTTCTTCAATCGTAAACGGAAGGTGCGTGATTGAAGGAAATTCAGCACCGGCAGAAACCAGTAATCCGAACGAATGTGCTCGTACAAATTCCAGCAGATCGGTCTGGTTTTCATTCTTAAAATGCGCTGGAACGTACATAAGGCTAAAGTAGTTAAATGATGGCATTATTTCGCTGAGCGCGGGAACAGAATGAACTCTCAAATGCGTAATTTTAAGGCAATGAGGTATTATATCGCATTACTGTTGTCGGTGTTGATTTTCGCTTGTAAAAAGGACGGAGATACGACGGATCCTGCAGTTGAAATTACGGCGCCGGCTGATGGTTCCCAGTTTGATGTTGGAGATACAATTCACATTGTATTGGAAGTGGCCGACGATGTTGCACTCTCTGATGTTGAGGTGAAACTAACAGATCAGAATCTGAGTGCAGTTATGCCAACGGTGGTGATTACCACAAGTGGAGAAGGTGGAACAATTGAGTTTGATTACATTCTGGATGATATCACCGTGCTGACCAATTCGTATTACCTAGTGGCTACAGTACACGATGCAGCAAGAAACAGTTCGAAGGATTTTGTCGCTGTGAACATCACTGAAACACCGCGTGAACTTAAAGGTATTTTTGCAGTGACTACGTTGCCCGGATTTGTGTTGCTGCACAGTATCGACACATCGTGGACATCATCTAGCTACGGAACTTTTCCCGGCGATTTTACAGATCTCGCAGTGAATGCATGGTGGCAGCAGGTAGTATACACAGGTTCTGTTACCGGAATTACGCGGTGTTTCAGTATTGATGGAGCCCACGCCGGCTGGACAGTAAATCCTTTTCCAAGTACAGGTCCGTATTGGGGAAACGTGATTTCACATGAGCGCGATTGGTTGATCAATTATCGCACAGATGGTGTGATCAAAACCAGCACATACAATAACACGGTTTCCACAGCTTACAACGCAAACAGCGGATACTTCTTTCGCCATTTTGCTTTCTCTGGTGATCGAATGTTTGCAGATATGATTGACGCAACAGGAACATCGCGATTAATTGGTGTGTATGTGACGAGTGGAGGAGGAGCAATTCAACAAACTGTGTTGAGCATTGATCCGGTTGCATTTCTTCCGCGTGATGAAACAACGGTGTACATCGCCGGTAATCTTGGGAACCAGGGAAAATTGTTGATCTACGATTACGATCTGAACGGAACGTGGGAACCGATTGCATTGCCTGCTGGAAAATTGCTTTCGGTAACTGAGATTAATACGGGCACATTGCTGCTCGCGATGGACAATGGGAACATTTATAAGTTCACGTATGCACCGGTTGGTTTGATTGTCTGGAATTCTGTTACAGCACAGCACATTCGCTATGATGATGCGGGAGGAACTGTAATCACCAGTGAAGGAACTTCGATAAAGCAGTATGATTATCAGCAGACGAGTTTAATCGATCAGATTATTCTGGCTGATTCTGCACAGGATATCGAGCTCTGGTATAATCGATAAGTTTCCATGCTTAGTGACGCTATTGCGTAAGCGCGTAGTAGCAAGGAAGTAAAAAAGCGCCTATCAGTAGGAGAAACATGTTAATCAGAAACAAGGGGAAGCTAGCGTTACTTTTCTTATTGTATAGTAGTACGTTCGCAATGATTAATAGTCCTGCTGATATACCAACAATCCAGCGATACGTGTAGACCACGTAGCTTATCAATACGTAAGAGCAATCTTGAAGTTTATAGATGCAAAAACCAAGTATGATTAATGCAGCCGCTAATATGACTATCTGAAATTTTTGCCGCATTGACCAGAGAAATTGAGTTGTTGTACAACAGATTGTTTGATTCGATTGGCTAATTTCTGATTAGCTGATACAAGAAGCGGCTAACACCAAACACAATCGGCATATCGGAAATTGAAAATCGGCACATCGTGATCGAATTTATTCGATCACAACACCCATCTTGCAAAACTTCTCAATTCGTTGCTCAATCCTGTCAGCAGGAGTAAGTGCACTCAGTTCCTTGATGTTTGCGAGAATCGTTTCTTTAGTCGTTGCGAAAGTTTCGTCCCAATTGGTGTGAGCGCCTCCAACCGGTTCTGCGATAACGCCATCAACCAATCCCTGGCTGAGCATATCGTCACCCGTAAGTTTCAATGCTTCTGCTGCACGCTCTTTGAAATCCCAGGTTCTCCAGAGAATGGTAGAACAGTTTTCAGGAGAAATTACTGAGTACCACGAGTTCTGCAACATCAACACGCGATCACCGATTCCGATTCCAAGCGCTCCGCCTGATGCACCTTCACCAATGATGATGCAGATCACAGGAACTTTCAGTCGCGACATCTCGAGAAGATTTCTTGCAATCGCTTCACCTTGTCCGCGTTCTTCTGCTTCGAGTCCGGGAAAAGCTCCGGGAGTATCAATCAACGTTACAATTGGCTTATTGAATTTCTCAGCAAGTTTCATCAGACGCAATGCTTTACGATATCCCTCTGGATTTGGCATTCCGAAGTTGTGGTGCTGACGCTGTTTCGTGTTGCGACCTTTTTGTTGTCCGATAAACATTACTGTTTGTCCATCAACCAATCCGAATCCGCCAATCATCGCATGATCATCTTTTACCGTACGGTCGCCATGTAGTTCCATGTATTCACCGTTCGTAAAATATTTGATATAGTCGCTTGTATAAGGACGATCAGGATGACGAGAAACCTGCACACGCTGCCACGGGGTTAGATTGCCGTATATCTCACGTTGCTTTGTAACAATCTTCTCTTCAATTTCAGCCAGCGATGACGTTACATCTACACCGTTCTTCTCCGCAGTCGTCTTCATTTTATCGCGAAGTTCTACGAGCTCAGCGATAGGCTTTTCAAAGTCTAAATAATTCATGGCGCAAATGTAAGTATTCTCTAATAATGCGATTTTGAAGAAAAATGGCTGATTTCGTCCTACATTAGTGGCGATGATTGCCTTCCCTCACGCGAAAATAAATCTCGGACTCAACGTCGTTTCTAAACGCGACGATGGCTATCACAATCTCGAAACCGTATTCTATCCGGTTCAGTGGTGCGATGTGATGGAACTTGTTCCGGGACCACAACATACTCATGGAATCGAAACACATCTTTCGGGAATTCCTGTTCAGGGGAAACATGCCGACAATCTTTGCGTGAAGGCCTACGAATTATTGCGAAAAAATTACTCCGTACGTTCTGTGAAGTTGTACCTGCACAAACAGATTCCAATGGGCGCGGGATTGGGCGGCGGATCATCAGACGCTGCTTTCTTCGTGAAAAAAATGAATGAATTATTTTCTCTCGGAATTTCAAACGAGGAAATGCAATCGTTGGTTCGTGAAATTGGTGCCGACTGTGCATTTTTTATCGAAGGCAATCCGGTTTATGCAGAAGAACGAGGCGATAAATTTGTTCCGATTGATTTTTCGCTGAAAGGTTATCACGTTGCAGTCGTGTATCCTGGCGTTCACGTTTCAACCGCAACTGCTTTCGCGAATATTGTTCCGTCGCATCCTGAATTCAACTGCCGCGATATTGTAATGCAGCATCCGATTGACGCGTGGAAGAAATTACTGAAGAACGATTTTGAAACAAATGTTTTCGCAGCGCATCCCGAAATCGCGAAAGTGAAAGAGGAATTGTATGCTGCAGGTGCGATTTATGCTTCAATGAGTGGAAGTGGGAGTGCGGTGTATGGGATTTTTGAAAAAGAGATCGAGGTACAGCAAACCTTTCCCGGGATGAATTGTTGGATGAGCCGACTGTGATTCGCTTTTTCTTCGCCGCGGGATAAACCCGCGCGGCTGAAGAAAATCAGTGACTCCAAATAATACGATCTATTTATCACAAAAGATTTCGTCAGCCGCGTGGGTTTATCCCGCGGTGGCGAAATGAAGAGTGAAAATTTATTTGGGAGCCTTGCGTAACATATACAACGCAATCAGGAGAAACACCGCGTTCGGAATCCATACCGCGATGGACGGAGGCATTGCTCCGGATGCTGCGTAAGAAGTAAACACCTGCATGAAGAGTACGAAGATAAATCCGAGTGCAATTCCTGTTGCGATCTGCAATCCGATTCCACCGCGAACTTTCCGGCTCGAAACAGCAACGCCCAGCAATGTCATGATGAATGTTGCGAATGGAAATGCAAGTCGGCGGTGACGTTCAATTTCAAAGAGGTGAACGTTTTCAGAACCTTTCGACTTCTCATTCGCGATGTAAGCAACGAGTTCAGTTGAATTCATGCTTTCCATTACGTTCTGTGCGCGACTGAAATCTTTTGGATTCAGATTGAACACCGTGTCAATGCGACTTCCTTTGAACAAGTGTTCCTTTTCGCCATGTATGTATCTGCCGGTGTAATCGATGATACTCCAGCGTGACGTTACACTATCCCAACGTATCTCACGTGCTGATAATTTCATCGTCATGTCCATCCCGGTAAACTTCTCGAGCGTAAATCGTGTGCCAACGTTTTCTTCGCTGTCGTAGCGTTCCATGTAGATGAATGCACCGGGCGCAACCTGGCGATGAATATTGTGATCCATGTTGATGAAATGTGCACCGATATACTTCGATTCGAAATCGAGTCGCGTTTTGTTTGCTTCGGGAATCAGCCAGTTGCTCAGGAAGAAAGATAATCCGCCAATCAACGTTGCGCCGATGAGGTACGGACGCAGAAAACGGTTGAAGCTGATTCCACCGCTGAGTATCGCAACAATTTCTGTTCTCGCTGCCATTCTCGATGTGAAAAATATCACGGCAATCAAGGTGAACAGGTAACAGAACAGGTTGACGAAATAAGGAATGAAGTTCAGGTAGTAGTCGAATACAATTTCGCTGATCGGAACATCGTGCGAAATAAAGTCTTCGATCTTTTCCGAGATGTCGAAAACAATAACGATACAGATGATCAGGAGAATGGAAAAGCAGAAGGTGCCGAGAAATTTTCTCAGGATGTAGCGATCGAGGATGGGAAAAATTTTCGCGAGCATCAGAGCCGGTTACGTAAAGCTGGAATCATAGCATTTTTCCACTCAACAAATGTACCATCTGTTATCCTTACGCGCGCTTCTTTAACAAGACTTAGGTAAAAGGCCAGATTATGCACAGATGCGATCATTCCGCCAAGCATTTCGTCGCTGTGAACAAGGTGCCGCAAGTATGCTTTGCTGTAGTGCGAATCAACCCATGCAGTTCCGTCTTCGTCAAGCGCTGAGTGATCATTTTTCCATCGTTCATTACGAATGTTGATGATGCCTTTCTTCGAGAACAGTAAACCGTGACGCGCATTTCTTGTAGGCAATACACAATCGAACATATCGATACCAAGCGCTATGCATTCGAGAAGATTTTCAGGAGTACCAACGCCCATGAGATAGCGTGGTTTGTCTTTCGGAAGAATGCCAGTCACAAGATCCGTGAGTTCGTACATGTCTTCTGCCGGTTCACCAACCGAAAGTCCGCCGATTGCATTTCCTTCGCGCCCTTGTTCAGCAATAAACTCAGCCGATTGCTTGCGCAGATCTTTGTAAACGCTTCCCTGCACAATCGGGAACAATGTCTGACTGTATCCGTATTTCGGTTCTGTTGAATCAAATCGTTCTATGCAGCGCTTCAACCAACGATGCGTCATGTGCATCGAGTTCTTCGCATAATCGTATTCACACGGATACGGAGTACACTCATCAAATGCCATGATAATATCAGCACCAATCGTGCGTTGAATGTCCATTACACCTTCCGGCGTAAAAATGTGTTTCGATCCGTCGATGTGCGATTTGAATTCAACACCGTTCTCATCGAGGTTTCTTGTTCCGCTGAGCGAATACACCTGGAATCCACCGCTATCGGTTAGAATAGGTTTGTCCCAGCCATTGAACTTATGTAATCCACCTGCCGCGCTGATGATATCTGTTCCCGGACGCAGGTACAAGTGATACGTGTTTCCGAGAATGATCTGCGCTTTAATATCTTCTTTCAGTTCGCGCTGATGTACAGCTTTCACTGTGGCTGCAGTTCCCACCGGCATGAAAATCGGTGTCTCAATTGTGCCGTGATCGGTTTCAATTGTTCCCGTACGCGCCTTTGATTTTAGATCGGTGTGATGTAGTGTGAATTTCACGAAGCGAAGATACTGGATGTTGTCCTTCGATAAGACCTTCAAAGTTTCCGAAAACCTTGAAGGCCTTAGCATGAAGTGTTAACAACATTGTTCAAATCCACCACAATTTCGCAACATGACAGCGATGTGCCGGGTCTACCTTTGCCCCCGATGTTCAACCTGCAACAACTATTAGAAGTTTCTCCCGGTATGCTCGTTTTCTGGGGAATGGTTGCAGGATTCGTCATCCTCATTTTCTATTACCTGTTTTACTTTTTACGTGTTGCACGATACAAAGCGCAGACGGTTCGGTTGCAGGAAACACCGCCCGTTTCAATCGTGATCTGTGCGCGGAATGAAGAAGCGAACCTCATGAAATTTCTTCCGTCTATTCTCGAACAGGATTATCCCAACTTCGAAGTGGTAGTGGTGAATGATTGCAGCTGGGATATTACCGGTGATGTGCTCGAAGAGTTCGCGGAGAAGAACAAGAACATGAAGCT
>CAYUTR010000004.1:0-49837 GCA_964447465.1 uncultured Chryseobacterium sp. | reverse complement strand
CTCAACAGGATCGAGTGTGAATGGTTTGTGCGCAGGAGTTTATTCTGTGGTCGTAACAGATGCTACAGGTTGTTCAAACACATTCTCAATTGGTGTTCCGGCTTCGGGCGGACCAACTGCTTCGGGACTTGCATCGACCAACGTTACGTGCTTCGGTGCGAATGACGGAACAGCAAGCGTAACTCCAACTGGCGGAATTCTTCCTTACACGTATCTGTGGATTCCGGGAGGACAAACTACATCGTCAATCAGCGGACTCACGGCAGGAACTTATTTCGTGCAGATTGCAGATTCGGCAGGATGTATTCTTACAGATAGCATACAGGTAACAGGACCTTCACAGATCATCGCGAATCAAACAATCACAAATACGGATTGTGGATTCTGCATGGGAGCAATCACGTTAAACCCGAGTGGTGGTGTGGGACCTTACACGTACCTATGGGCGCCTGGTGGACAAACTACTGCAACGATTAACGGATTGTGCGCTGGACTTTATACTGTATCAATTACAGATGCAACCGGATGTGCGCAGAATGTTGTTGTACCAATCAGCAATCCGAACACAACTATCGTGATGAACACTACCGGATCCAACATGCAATGCTTCGGCGCCTGCAACGGACAAGGAGTTGTAACAGTTACTGGTGGTACAGGCCCGTTCAGTTATCAGTGGAGCACAGGATCACTCATCGATACGGCCAACAATCTTTGTCCGGGTACGTACATCGTTCAGGTAACCGATGCGAACGGATGTGTAAGTTCAGGGTTAGTAAGCATTACAGAACCAACACAGCTCGGCGCTTCGTTCCCATTCACTACTGCTGAGACGTGCGCTGGTGCATGCGACGGATCGATCATGGCATTGGCTTCCGGTGGAACATTGCCTTACATCTACGCCTGGGCACCTATTGCACAATCAACGCAGACTGCAACAAATCTTTGCAGCGGAGGATATACCTGTACGATTACCGATGCAAACGGTTGTCAGACCACAACAAGCGATGTGATTGTTTCTCCGAACGTACTTGTACTCGGCGCACCTGTTGTTGTAGACGGATTGTGTAACAACTCTCCAGACGGATCAATTGACATCACTGTTTCCGGTGGAGCAACGCCATACACATTTGCCTGGACGGGTCCGGGAACATTCACAGCAAACACAGAAGACATCACCGGAATTGTTTCAGGATCGTACACTGTGATGATCACCGACAACAACGGTTGTTCGACACTTGATACAATACTTGTTGGATCATTGACTACAGTGATTGCTGATGCAGGCAACGATACCAGTGCTTGTGTTGCAGGACAGATTCTTCTCGATGGAAGCTTAAGTTCGAATGCACTCACGTTCTCGTGGACGGAATTCCCATCGGGTAACGTTGTTGGAAGTGCAGTTACAACTACTGTGTCGCCTACAACAGGTGTGAACACTTACATACTTACTGTAACGAACAACGGTTGTACTGATACCGATACAGTTTTCGTAACATCATTGCCTCAGCCATTCGTGGATGCAGGTCCTGATCAATCCATTCTCTCGGGAACAACAACAACAATCGGTGGTTCACCTGCGGGTGGTCCGGGTGTAACATATGCATGGGGTCCTTCAACAGGATTGGGAGATCCATCTATAGGAAATCCGGTTGCTGGTCCTGCGGGAAGTACAACTTACATTCTTGTCGTGACAGATTCTGCAGGATGTACAGCGAGTGATACGATGGTGCTCGACATTGTTCCTTCGATCTGGTTCCCTGATGGATTCACACCGAACGGAGATGGCATCAACGACACATGGGTGATCGATAATATTTTCCTCTTCCCGAATTGCATGGTGGAAGTGTATGATCGTTGGGGAATCCTGTTGTTCCACTCTGATGGATACAACACGCCGTGGGACGGTCAGTACAACGGAAAAGATCTTCCTGTGGGAACTTATTACTACATCATCCAACTGAATGATCCGATGTTCCCGGATGTATTCACAGGACCATTAACCATCATGCGCTAATGAGAACGACGATGAAAAAATTACTCGCACTTTCTGTGGTATTTGTTTCGCTGACTCTCACCGCACAACAGACGCCGCATTACAGTCAATACATGATCAACGATTACGCAACCAATCCTGCGATCGGAGGAAAATACAATTACTTCCTTGGCATGTCGGCAAATCGTTATCAGTGGGGCGGAATTACAGATGCACCACGCACTTACAATCTCAGTGTGCACGGTCCGTTGAAATGGGATCACATGGGAATTGGCGGACAATTGTTCACCGATATTGTTGGTCCAACACGCAGAACAGGATTTTACATGTCGTATGCGTATCACGCGCCGCTGAAAGAAAATCTCACACTTTCATTCGGACTGAACGCAGGCATACTTCAGTTCATGGTCGACGGACAAAAAATTACCCTGCACGATCCGGGCGATCTCACGATTGTAAACGCGTTGCAGAAAGTTCTCGTTCCCGATTTCAGCGCAGGATTTTATCTGTACAACGATCGTTTCTGGGTAGGTGCATCATGTCTGCAGATTCAGCAGAACAAACTAAAGTTCTTCGATTACAGTTCAAGCACGACAAGTGTGATGAACCGTCACTTCTATTTCACTGCAGGCTATCGTCAGCCGCTCGGAGAAGACTTCATCATCGAACCATCTTTCCTTGGAAAATTAGTTGCACCGGTTCCGTTCCAGTTTGATGCAGGACTTCGCGCGATTTTCAAAGAGAAAATATGGTTGGGCGCTTCTTATCGTCACCTCGATGCAATTTCCATGTACGTTGGATTCGTGTGGCACGATCTCGAACTCGGTTACGCGTACGATTTCACAACAACCAATCTTGGCAACTACTCAACAGGAACGCATGAGTTGATTATTGCAGTGCGTTTCAACAAGAATGGTTTGTCGAAACCGGGGAGCGAAGCGAAGTTTAATTGATGATGAGATTTCTTATTCATTAAATCTCCACCCTACTCCGATTCCGCAAGTAAAATAGCCAGGTCTCACGTTGAAGTTGCCATCCGATGTTTGGTCAATGTCGTAATGCTCACTTGTGTGAAACGCGTGATACTGAATCTGGTTAAAATGACCCAACCAGGATTGTAGTCCGCATGATGCCCGGAAGAACAAATGTTCAAGCGAGTATTCAATCCCAACAATTACTTCTGCTTTCAACTTCAACGTGCTGATTTTTCTATCACTTACAGAGTGGTGCATCTGAACGGTGTCCAGGAAATATGAACCGTCGTGATCGATTACCTGCCACACCAAATCCATATTCAAGGTATCAATCACTTGGTTTCCCTTCACCCAACCTACTCCGATTCCAACTTTCCCAAAAACACTAAAGGGTGTTGATCCGATTGCCTTTTTGTATCCACCAGCTAAATTCATCGCATACGAGCGGTACATTTTGAAGAAGTTGACGGATGGATGAAATTCCGGAAGTCGTTCGTAAAAGTGAAATTTATCGCGCTGCGAACTGAATGAAACTCCTGCAAGCCATCCCGATTCAAATTGGTATTCTGCACCTACCGAAGGTGACTTCATACTGTAATAAGTGATGACGCCGTTCGGAGTGTCGCCACTGACTTTCCAAAGTGCAGGAAATCCATAATTCAGAGACGTTTCAACCGCGTATGATTGCGCGATTCCGGGAAGACAGAAAATAAAGATTGCAGTGACCAGTAAAAAAGATCGCATGTACTTATCAGTTTACATGCAAGACGCAATCGCATGGGATCGGTTGCTTAAACTATTTCAACCGATCATCACTCCTGCTTCTTTTCAGGAAAGTAAAATCCTGCTGAGAACACAAGTCCAATGTAAGCCGTACGCAGGCGATAACTTCCATTCCTGTTCCAATGTTCATTGTGGAGCGTACTTGAGTATTCGCTTTGATAGTTTAGTTGGCCGAAGTAATCAGCCCACGTTCTGAATTCTGCATGCGAGCGAATGAAAAAGTAATCAGCTCTGTATTCTGCTCCCAATGCAAAACGATACTGCAGCAAAAGTTGTTCGCGCGAGTCGTCATCAACAATTTGTAATTGGTGTATCGTATCATTTGTCATGGCCGGTTGGTTGTATCGCACGATGTCATAACCAGAATTACCATCCCCGTTATTGCTGTTGACATTCGCAACACCCAAAGAGACGTTCGCGAATAAATGAAATCGTGGTAAGGTGCCCATCTGATGCAAATAGCCCACAGTAAAACATATCGGGAATGATTTGTATTGTTTCCTAATGCGGAGACCTTGCCATTGAAGGCTCTTTACAATTTCGTGGAGTTGATATTCTTCCTTCTGAATTCCAACACCCAATTGACACATTAACCCTCGCTCCCCCACATACGCCATCGAATACTCATGAAATAACGCTCCTTGTACCTGCCAGCTTGCGGTATCCACAAAACCAGAAATTTGGGAGAGGTCTCCGTAAAATAGTCCAGTACTAACGGACAAGCCAAATCGTTGTCCAAAAAGGGAGCAGGTTGTGCTGGAAATAACAATGAAAATTATCGCGTAACGATAGAAGACCTTATTCACGCATGATAGACGTTGGGAAATGCACCGGGTTGCCCGATTGAATCATCGGATCATTGAATCATCGTATCATCTCTTCACCCAAATGCTCGAATCCCACCACCCTTCATGGTGCCAGTTTTCCCGAAGGTGCGCTTCATTCTTGAAATCCAATTTTTCAAGCACACGCCGTGATGCATCGTGTCGCGGATCAATATTCGCTTCAATGGAATGTAACTGCAACTCATTCATCGCATACGAACAAACTTTTGTGAGCACTTCAGTCATGATGCCGCGATTCCACCAGCCGGGAATTAATTCGTAAGAGATTTCGGCACGCTTGTGAACGTAGTCGATGTGTTTGAATCCGACCGTGCCGATGAGTTCCCGCACTTCTTTGTGATAAATTCCCCATCGTATTCCTTCCTGCGTCGCGAATTTTTTCTTCCACATCCACAACAGCTCTTCTGCTTCCTGAAGATTGGTGAACAAAGCGGCTCCACGAAATTCCTGCACCTGCGCATCAGAGAACAAACGGTGAATGAACGCACGTTCCTTCGAAGAAAGCCAGACCAGAGCAGTGCGTTCTGTTTTCAGTTCGGGAAATTGGAAAGGAAAATTGTCTGCAGGCATCGAGACTAAGTTAGATAAAAGGAACGCGCCCTTCGGCAAGCTCTGGACAAGGATTGTGATGCCCGTTGTTTGCTAGCGGCCAAAATTGGATCAGTCCGGTAAACAGCAACTACTTCTATGCGGATTTTATGAGATAAGCTTGTTCGTGGGGATCATTCGCTGGCGAATGATCATCTGCGTCGATCCAAATCCAACACTCTGTATCTACAACAATCATCGCTCCTTGCAATAACACTTATTGAACGTCAAAAATCCGCGTTCCAATTTGCATCAGCAACCCAGAATTAGCAATCATTCGTCAATATCCGACAAATAAATATGCCGTTGCGTCTCCCGATAGCTATCGGGAGCGTCGCTGCCGTAGTATCTTTACCTCGCCGATGAAATCTCTTTTCGACCAGCATCCAACAGTCCGTACGGTACTCTTCGTGATCGCAATCATCGTTTGCACCACACCTCTCTCGAGTCCACCGTTGGCGCTGTTGCTCGGATTGTTCTTCGCTCAATTCATCGGACATCCGTTTGTTCATCTCAACAGCAAATCAACCGGGTTGCTTCTGAAAGTTTCCGTTGTAGGACTTGGTTTCGGTATGAATATTCACCAGGCTATGGATGCAGGCAAGAGTGGAATTCTTCTTACAATCTGCTCAATTGGATTCACCATCGTTCTTGGTATTCTCATCGGCAAATTACTCGGCATCGAGAAAAAAACGACGACACTCATTTCATCAGGTACAGCGATTTGCGGCGGAAGTGCAATTGCAGCCATCGGCCCTGTTGTTGGCGCGAACGACAAAGAAATGTCGGTGTCGATGGGAACAATTTTCCTTCTGAATTCTCTCGCCCTCGTCATCTTCCCTCCAATCGGACATTTCTTTGATCTTACTGCGAAAGAATTCGGCTTGTGGGCTGCAATCGCAATTCACGACACCAGTTCAGTGGTTGGAGCAGCAAGTGCGTATGGCGGTGAAGACACGTTACACATTGCAACTACAGTGAAACTTGCACGTGCTCTTTGGATCATTCCGATCACGATTATTATTTCGTTTTTCTTTAAGCGTGAAGGTGGTGAAAAACGCCAAATGAAAATGCCGTGGTTTATCCTGCTCTTCATTCTTGCAATGGTCTTGAACACTTTTGTTCCATTCATCCAGGATCACAGCGATACACTCTTCAACATTTCTAAAATCGGCTTGTCGGTTACATTGTTTCTTATTGGTGCCGGATTGTCAATGGCCGAAATCAAAGCTGTTGGTTGGAGACCACTCGTTCTGGGTGTACTCCTCTGGATTTTTATCAGCGTGCTTTCCTTTATCGCGATCACTAAACTGGCGATGTAATTTCTCTGCGGTCCTCTGCTCCCGATAGCTATCGGGATTTGCGCCTGTGCGGTTAATGACCACGGAAATCACGGGTCCTCACAACAAAGCAACACTCAAGGTCCTCAGAACTTGTATCTAGATCTTGCCGAGTGCACGCATCATTTCCTGAATGCTGCTACCGAAGTTTCCAGAGACAACCACTTTCAAATCCGCTTTTCCACCTTTGATACGCACGCTTAGAGCATGTCCTTGCGGAACTGCAGTAAACGTGTTCACTTCACTCTTCTGCAGAAAATAACTTCTCTTTTCTGTCGCGAGTTGATCGAGTTCACCATTGCGTAAACGTTGTTCAGTCACAACAATCTCTTTCTCGTACTTCGCATCGAAATAATCTACAGCAGCGTCGGCGACCATTTGTTGAAGTGCATTACGAGTTGCGGGTGTCGCAGATGCATTGCCGAGTTCAATCAGATACAAACCTTTGTCGTTAAGCTCGAGGTAATACATCTTCGCCCGGACGATCAATCCAGGTGGTTTGTAGCAACGCGTGACAGTTATTTTACTCATTTGTAATTGTTATTCCGTTACGGAATTCGTGAACCTTCCTGATGTTAACAGTCAGGAAGGTTTCATTGAGCAATAGCTTACCGTAAAAGTATGTTTTTGTCCAGCTTCTGATCATTCACCGGTCAAGACAAAATGAGCATTTGTCAACAGAAATCACCCGAATAGTGAGCTTTTAGGGGTAATAACCGCATAGAATTGGTCATTTTCAGCTGATCTCTGTCATGCCTCTGTCCGGCCCGATGCCACCGCAACTCCGTATTTTCGTAGCGATTCAGGGCTAACTGTTTGACACCCAAAGCCACAGGCAGTTAATAAAATTCCGCTCCTAACGGTTCCCTGACCACTTCCTATTGGGCGCGTTTTCCCCCAATGGCGGGTTTGCTTTTAGTAGCCCCTGATGGGCTAATGTTTTCCCTTCGCGTTCGAAGATGCACACTGCCGGAACTACTAAGTGGTTCAACACTTCGTTAGAATGCAGGTAACAATCTCCGCGCAGTTCAATGCCGAAAAATTCGCTGGCGTAATGGTTGCGTCGGGGCTTGTTTCCACTGATGCATACTGTACTACTTAACAGTTCCACTACTTCATCCGCAATCCAATCTTCCTCGTATAGCTTGCCCAGCGGCGTGTGATGGATTTTCCATTTGCTCTGCTTGAGAATCTCAACCAGTTCGTGAAACGCAAGCGAGCGATGCCCTCCTTCGGCACAAAATCTATGTTGCATGGTTTCAAGGATTAGAAGGGTGAACTATTCAAGAGGAACCAACCGAAAATATGGTCGGTTATTCGACTCGCTGACGTAGACGTTATTCTCGATCACTACCATTTGGTGAATGCCCGGAGAATTGAAAAACGGACGGTGCAAGTAGCAGGGCGATCCGTCTGCGTTGAACTTGTAAATCTCTCCATGCCATCTGAGAGCAAAAATTTCCCCGCTTGGGCGCACGTAAATGTGTGTAAAGACGCCTGACTCGTTACCGCATACGATATCGTTCACGTAAGTCAACTGCTCTCCTTCCAATAAGTACTTGCTGATTACATAGTCGGATTTATCGTGACCACCTTTGCACGTAAAATAAAAATGAGTTCCATCGGTTGTCATACTAAACCAACCGAACCGATGAAAGTCCTGCCCTTCGGTTCGGATCAACTGCGCTGGCTTGGTGAGATCTGCCAACTCGTAACGCAATATCAACGTAGGTTCTCCTGCGCTGCAACGGACATAAATGTATCCGCGCAAAATCACCGCATCGTAAATCAAATAGGCTTGCTGTGCATCCTCTCTGATATTTTTGAGGCGCGGCAGTTTTCCTGGACTTTCCAAAATGAAAAACCTTCTGTCTAATCGGTATATACGGTGATCTTCATCAGACCACACTGGCATATACTCTCCTCCTCTAAATCCGTAGCAGGGTAATAATTCCGGAATCGCTCTCATCATTCATGCGGGTTACAACACGCATAAAGGTTACGTCCGGTTTTCAGGAAGTCTGACTAAAATACTTAGCTATCTGTTAAACGCTAAAATTGGTGTAATTCCCTCTCAGCAGGAAAGAGGGCTATATTCCTTAGATTTGTTTCTCAGTAATATTTCAGACCATGAGTTCGACTAAAGGACGAATAGCAGCTAACATTTCCAGTCTTGTCAGGCAAGTTCGGATCAACTCTGCAGAATACCTCTTCCCAATTTTCGAGACTGTTGTTAATTCAATACAATCAATTAACGAGTCAAAACGTGATGACGGAGACATCATCGTCAAAGTTTTCCGTGTACTCCAAGCGACTACAAACAATACCTTATCAGAAAAATCAGAGGTGATTGGTTTCGAAGTGCGTGATAACGGGGTTGGATTTAACAATGAGCATTTTTCATCTTTCCAAGAGGCGTACACAGAGAAAAAAGTAGACTTGGGTTGTAAGGGCATTGGTCGCTTCGTCGCATTGGCAGTTTTCGCCAAAATAGAAGTGGAAAGCACATATAAGGGTGGTGATGACAGGTTTTACTGCCGAAAGTTCATTTTCAATGAACGGGATGGCGTTCAGGAGATTTCGAACGATCTAACAGAAACCGCATCAGATACATCAACGACGATCAAATTGACTGCTATCAAGGAAAAGTTCAATATTTCAGAATCTGCAGATAGCATTGCAGAAGAACTCCTCCGTCATACGCTAATTTATTTCCTTACGTCGAACGCCCCGACCATCAGCGTAGTCGATACCAACACCAATAAGGTGATTGATCTTAATGATGTTTTCACTAAAAATATATCCGTTGATGAGGCGCTCGAAGAAATTGAGGTGAAGGGGCAGAAATTCCAACTGTTCTTTCTGAAGACGTATTTCAAAGATTATCATAAACATCTAATTCATTATTGCGGGCATAATAGAGAAGTGAAAAAAATTCCACTTGCCGATTTGATTGTTGACCTATCCAATCGAAGAATCCAAGAAGGAGATAGAAGTTATTTCATATCTGCTTATGTAACGGGTGAATACTTAGATCAGCACGTAGATGATTTTCGGAATCGTTTCACCTTCCCAACAAAAACAACCGAATCTCTGTTCAACACAATTAGCCTAGATGAATTGAACGAAGTTGTTTCCGTAACAATCGCAGAGCGAATAATGCCCGCCCTTGAAGAGTTCGCTCATGAAAAAGTTGAATCCATTAAGACCTTCATTTTTACAGAAGGTATGGAGTACGCACACTTACTCAAGCATGAAGACGTACTTGCGACAATAAAGCCGGGGTTGCAAAATGCTGATTTAGAAACAGCATTACATAGGGCTAACTATGAGCTTGCGAGGCAGCAAAAAGCAAAGGTCAATGAATTTTTAAGTAAGCGACCGGATCAAATCGAAAGCACCAACGAGTTCCAAACGTTTCTGACAGAACTCATGCAAAGCCAAAGTGAACAAGGAAAATCAAGCCTTGTTCGTTATATGATGCATAGAAAAGCGGTTCTTAAAGTATTCGATAAGTTTATTCAGATTCAGCAGTCACAAGGATACAAATATGAGGGCGATATACACGACATCATTTTTGAACGAAAGACTACAGATTCTGAAATTTCCTTCAATGATCACAACCTTTGGATCGTAGATGAACGGCTTGCATATTCAAATTATATCAGCTCTGACTTGCCTGTAGGAGATAATACAAAGCCAGACGTCTTTACCTATGACAAGAAATTTATTTATGGCGATCCTCAAGAATACATCGTGCTTCTGGAATTCAAGAGGCCAGGACGCAAAAATTATACAATTGCAGAGAAAAATTTAGGGCATCAAGTTTTCCTCCAAGCGCAGGATATGATTAATAGTGGAGGAGGTCAAACCGCCACAGGGCGTAACTTGAACGTAGTTGAGAATACACCCAAATTCGGTTTTGTGATCGCAGATATGGATAATGATCTAATCAAAACGATGAAGCAGCACGGATACAGAATTACACCCAAAGGGACGCTTTTCAAGTATGAAGAGGGACTAAATTTGTTTATCGAGGTAATGAGTTACGATCAACTACTTAAAGACGCTAACCTGCGGCACCTTGCGTTTTTCCGACAGCTTGGCATAGATACTTTATAGTGAATTCAGTGGAGAACAGAGTCGGCAAGTTTATCGGCTGATATTCTTAGCGCACAAGTTAGTGTGCAACAATAAATTTTCCAGTTGTTAACTGCAATTCGCTATCCGTAACAGCGTAAAAATATATTCCATTAGAAAATTCAGCAGCAGGAAGAACAACATTTAGGTCTGAAGTATTCTGACTCCATACTTCGCGTCCACGAGCATCGAAAATGATGATTAACCGCGCCTGAACACTACCGTCGAATTGAAAAATTACGGTTTCCGAAGCCGGATTCGGATAAACAAGTACTCCCTGAACAGGTTCAGGTTCATCTATACCTGTTGTATTCCCACACGTATCAACAAAACTACCTCCGATCCATTTCGCCATCCACGGCAAGGTATCTCCATTAATAATCTGGAATCCCCCACTAACGTATAACGTGTCGTCGTAGAATGCTAGTTGCGTAATTTTATTATCGAATGTGGTTTGATAACCGCACCAGTTAGTGCCATCCCAAGAAGCAAAATGTTCAGCAGAGATTCCACCTACAATGTTGAAGTTACCTCCGCAATACAATTTACCAGCGTAAACCTCCATGTCAGTAATTGTTGGAAATGCATTCGTCCCTATTTCAACACTCCCGCCAACATCTCGCCAGATCGTGTCATTCCATCTAACAATACCCGTTGCAACAGAACCTTGAGAAGCGTAGAAAAGTCCAGAAACGTATAGCTCGTCATTGTATACTTCAATATCCCATACACTTGAGATACCGCCCTGAACAACTGAGTTTAAGAACTGCCATCCGTTACCATTCCATTTAGCAAGTCGACAGGTATTCCCGGCAGAGTCGAGAAAATTTCCGCTTACAAACAAATCACCGTGATAAAACTTAAGGCGAGTGACTATTCCTGATGGAGCACTAAACGGATAATTACCGCCTACAGCAGCCCATGTCGAACCATTCCATTTTGCAATACCATCTGCAGGAATCGCTCCAACACTGTCAAAACTCCCGCAGATATACAGTTCATTGTTATACACATCCATGTCATGTACGACACAGAAGTCCGGAATGTCTCCGCCCGGAACCGAGTCCCAAACTATACCATTCCATCTCGCTAATCCATTTGTTAAGACAAACCCCGCTTTTTGAAAAGATCCACCGCAATATAACTGGTTATTGAAATAGCATAATGCGTGAACATTTCCGGCAGTATTATTTCCGATTGTGTCGTAAAAATCAATTCCGTGTCCAATTGAATCCCAAGTCGTTCCATTCCACGATGCAATTCCGGTTATCCATTCGTCACCTATCTTACTGAAAACTCCTGCTGTAATTAATCGATCGTTAATCGAATCATAGAATAACTTAGTTGGTGCACTATTGAGCGTGTCACCGACACAACTCCACTGTTGTGCCATGCAACTTGTAGAAATAATAAAAAGCAATAAGCTGAACGCACAGCTCTTTTTAAGTAGGCGCAAAAACCCACCACCGAATAAACCTTGCTCGGTGGTGGGTGGAAGAATATTGGGTTTATCGTTCAATCAGCTACTCTTTAATAAACTTAACCGCACTATGCTCGGTCGGAGATTCTAACCGCGCGATGTACATTCCCGTTGAAAGGAAAGCAATGTCAATACTAAAGTTACGATTTTGATCTGACGCGGTCAAATTAAGGGTGTATACCACTTGTCCCACTGAATTGTAGATGCTAAACGTGGTTCCATCTTCAATATTGCTATTCAAATTTACCGTCAGTTGTGTTGTAGCAGGATTGGGAAATACATTGAATCCATTAGATACCGACGAGCCGTCCGGTACACCAACACCTCCTGTTAAATCAAACTCAGCGCAGAACGCACTCTGTAATTTGGAGCCGTCTGTTTCTTGATAGCAGTATGAGGGTACATCGTCACAGCGATACGGGAAATTCAAAGTTGTCGCGACCCCAGTGATAAAGAGACTTGATGATTGATAAACACACAAGTCAGCAATTTGCTCATAGTTAAACGGGGTAACAGATGGAGAGTATCCTCCATAGTGAGTTGACCACGTAACAGTACGCGCGGGGTTAACTTCAACGATAAAGCCATCAGTTGAGTTGCCACTGGTTGCGGCATTTGTTGGTTGATCGTAATAAAAATTACCATGATACACGGATGCAATATCACCGCTCACGTATCCTCCAATAAATAAATTGCCTGAGCCATCAATCGCTAAGTCCATAGCTGATTCATTTCCTGTACCTCCGAAAAAAGTTGACCATTGCAGTTGATTCGAGCTATTAAATTGAACCAAGAAAAGATCACTAACTCCTGAAATGGTCGTGTTGAACGTAGCGCCGGAACCTGGATCACAAAGAGGAAAATCTCCATTAGTCGTTGGGCTGCATTGGTTGGGAGTGCTTTGGCCAGATGCACCAGATGTTGTTCCGACCAGATAAATATTCCCTGCATACACAAGCACATTTTCATCACTTTCACTTCCGCTTCCTCCATAAAATGTTGACCAAACGAGAGCTCCGGTTGCATCAAAACGCGAAATGAATGCTTCAAGTCCTCCTTGATTTGCTGATTGGTAATAGCCTCCGTTACAAATTGGAAATCCACCACCGGTGCTGCCTTGGCAGGTTGTGTTAGTAGTTGTCGTGGTGGTATAACCCGTAACATACAGTTCACCGTTATCAACATCCATACTACTCAAATCTTCATAACCACTACCACCAAAATAGCTACACCACGTCAGTATTTTAGATCCACTAAATTTCGCGACGAATCCATCAGCTGTTCCAGAATGGGATGCATCGTTAAATGCACCAGTCAAATTGGTAATCGGGAAACCTTCTGCAGTACTACTTTTTGTCATACCTGCGATGTAAGTATTTCCCGCCGCATCTTGATCCATGTGCTGTCCCCAATTCGCGAACTCTTCGTCTGTTCCTCCGAAATAAGTACTCCAAATGAAGTTGTCACCTTGTGGAGTAAGCTCAAAGAAAAAGTATGTGTATTCACCAGCTGTATTTATATCATTTTGGTACGCAGAACTAGGAGGAGACATTGGAAAATTATCGCTCGATGTATTTCCGAAAATCAGAATTCGAGTACTTGCTTCTTCAATGACATCGTAACCACCTTCATCTGAATAACCACCAATGTAGGTGCTCCACTCCAAGTCATTTGCGAGGTTAAACTTGGTTACGTAAATATCTTGACCAAAAATATTCACATCCCAAGCTCCAGCCGTTACAGGATACGTACCACTCATCGTGGCGCCTGTTGTGATCAGATTACCTGCCGTTGTTGTCGTACTTCCCATGCCGAAGTCGAATATGCTGTTTCCTTCCATGTACGTCGACCACACATTGTTCGTGAACCAATCTGTTGTTGGAGAAAGAGCTTTATATCCCCAATCAACTGCGATTACTACCGGCAACCCCGCGTTGTATGATCCGAAGCCGGTAAATCCAACTTCATTCGTTCCCAATATTGTATAGTTTGGCTGCCAGCCCAATGATTGATAGTTTCCTGTAGCATCCAGTTGCCATGCAGCTGCTTTCGGCTGAACAATATTTCCGAACGGAGTGTAGATAACCAATTCTCCGCTTCCATTAATCTTCACGCTATCGGCTCCTTCGTAGTAAAGATCGATCTGCGACGCTGAACCTCCACCACCGATTGGTTTGCAAATGAAGTAGTATTTCAGCCCCATCAAATTGCTGCCATAGAGCACATCGACATTATTCCAAACATTGAGTGTAACAAGCTGCTCGTAGTTCTGTACATGACCAATACCTTCAGGACATTGCGGCATAAAGAAGTTGTAATAGTTATCCTTAGCATCGAGTGACCGAATACGCGTATCACTATTCCCGTTCACAAACTTCATATCCACACGCGCAGCTGAGTCCGCGTTTGTCACGCTAGTATCATTCTTATAGTAAACGTATGATACTGATGTATCTGTAAAGAAGATTTCAGGCGACTTATACATCGTGTAGTACTTTACTTCGGGCGCAAGTGATTGGTCGTCATAAATTACTTGGCCTCGATTCTCCAGGAAACTGAAATTTGTCAACGTGTAAGCTATAGTGTCTTGTGGAACTGTCACTGATTTTTCCACGTACTTAACGGTTGTGTATTCAAATGTTCCGTCGATGAGTTGATTCTGTCCCGAAACAATTACATTACCGAGCGTATCAAGCGCGATTGCTGTTGCGCGATCATCAGCGTCATCCACATGATTGAATCCAATATCCCATTTAAGATTTCCCGCGCCGTCATATTTAAGAGTCCAATAGTCCTTAGTGGACATGTGATAACTAAAGCCACTGACAAAGATTTTGTTCGTATCAGTAGGGCTTACAACAATGCAGGTCGCACTATCTGCTTCGTTGGTTCCGCCATCAAATGTTGAAACCCATCGCTGCGTCCCTCCACTGCTGTATTTTATTGTTACGTAATCTTTACCTGTAGTTGCTGACGTTCTATAACCAGTTACTATAACATTTCCGACCTGATCAACAGCAAGTCCGGTGCCGATGTCCGTGTTTGTTCCGGAACTCGAGTACGTCTGCGACCATAAAATATTGAGCGATGAATCCAATTTGACGGTTTTGATATTATATCCCGATGAAACATCAAGTACGCCTCCCGTGAGATAAATATTACCACTCAAGTCGTACTGAATATCAGTCAACTGATCGAAGCCGAAAGCGGTACCGCCCGTGGTGGTAGAACCCTGTATTGTTCCATCCGAAAATTTCACATTGAAAACTGCGTACTTGTACGTGGTTGTTGCAGACTGTGCACCACCTGCGATGTATACCTTCGTTCCGCTGTTGTAGAGATTCACCGCAACGTCATTGAGGTTTGCATAATCCCACGTTTGCGCCCACACCTGATTGCCATTCGTATCCACCCTAACCGCAAGCATGTCATACAGGTTTGTACTTCCTTTGTAGGTTGTACCAACACCAACCACAGCCGCTGTACTCAACTGAAGGGCTGCAAGCATGTCGTGTCGCGAACCTGCTCCGTTATACACGTACGTCCATTGCTGCGTGCCTGACGCATTATATTTAAGGATAATTGCGTTATTAGAATCAGTGCTGTTTTTATAATAAGTCCCGCAGACATAGACGCTTCCTGAATTTGCTATTTGAACATCAGCCCCGTAGTCATTCCCGTTTCCTGCGCCGTTGTATGTTTGTGTCCAAAGCACAACGCCCGAAGAATTTTTCTTCTGAACGAATATATCATAGGTGCCTGATGAGGTAAGTGTGGAACCGCATACGTAATAGTATGTTGCACCGCCTATCGACTTGCTTCGAACAATCGAACGCTGCATATTATTCTGTGTTCCGGATGTCGTGTTCCAGTCTTCGAAGATTCTGGTTGAAGGATTTTGCGAAAAGCCGACGACACTCAGTGCGAGCATTCCGGCGAGAAGAAGTTTTTTACTTCCTCTTAAGGGAGAATTTGTTCTCATTGCTTTGGTTTGTTTTTTTAGTGAAATTATTAATTGAAAGTAATGCACGAATTAAACTCAGAGGTTGTCGCCTCATTTTCTTAATGCTAAATAATTTCGCGTTACCCCGCCAACGCACATCCCTCACTTTGGAGATGGCGCACATCACAGTGCCACGTGGATTTGAAGTGAATCCTCGCACACTGTGTCGAACGGGTCAATTGATGAGCAATTGACCCGTTCGCTATAACCTACCAGATTACTCTGGTAAATCGAGAACGCATTGCCGGGGGGAATAAGCAACCGTTCTTCTCTGAATGCAATTTATATCTTTCAATGTGCTTACAACAATTTTTTTTCGTGTTGTTTATACACATCAAGTTCAAACTTCTCTTTTTCTTTCCGAACGCGTCGTTTTCCTGTTCGAGCGCGTCGATTTTCCTTGTGAACGCGTCATGACGCGTTGATTTCTTTTTCCGCGAACGGAAACCACCGCGCGATGCAAGTGGCTTCCATTTCCTTTTGAGACTGAAGATTCCGGTTGCATAACCCCTTATATAGACCGGACATCAGCGCAGTACAGAGGGGAGGGGTGACATCCTTCAATAAATTACGGTGGTTGTGAAAAAGGCGGCGTGGAACTCCAGCCACCTGATCTCGGGTACGACGAAGCACCCAACCACAAGCAAGAAGAAGCCCACGCCTTGCGTGGACGTTCAGCTTTGCCTTGTAGTTGATTCTCATTTTTCGTCGTTTCGAGATCAAGACTTTACTAACGTCTAATTCTTTGATGCTTCAAATGTATGATATGGATTATTAACATACAAGTAGATAACATTGGTGTTGTCCATATACGTGTTATTTACATTGATGTTTAGTTGTGGTTGATTTGTGTATGGCGAAGAAAACGAAGAAGAAGAAAGTAAGGTCAGATAGTTCATCTGCAAGTGTTTACGCAAAGTTAGGTAAGCGAATTCGTGAACTACGCAAGCAACGAGGATACACAAGTGCCCTAAAATTTGCATTTGATAATGAACTCTCCCATGTACAGATGTCCCGCTGGGAACAGGGTACAAATATGAATCTAACCAGTCTGATGAAGTTGTCGAAGGCATTAGGAATAAGCGTTTCCGAACTACTCAAGGATTATTAAACCTTCAATGGTACGAAAAAACAATCTCGTAGCCGTTTACAAACGTTTGTAAACGGCTACGTGGTATAAGAAGTCTGATCGAACTTCGAACTTTCATATCTTGAGGGACTTTAAACACACTGATATAAATTCCACTAAGTGAGAAAACTCATAATAAATTAAAATGGAGCCCTGCGAAAATGTTCTTTTTCAAAACCACTTCGGTTCTGTAACCGAAAAAAGAATAACTCTGAAATATAAAACCGGATCAGAAGATATTCCGATTGGTCAAATCAGTTCTGTTGGTCTTCAACATGAGCGTAATTATTTTCCGGCAGTCGGTGGTGGGGTACTGGCTGTTATCATCTTATTATATATGATTAGTAGCCTCAACAGGTTAGGCGGAGCAGAAGTATTGATAATGATTTTATTCATTTTATTCTTGGGCTTACTCTCAGTTGCAAATTGGTTTGGACATCACAATATTGTCATTGCCAGTTCGGGGCAGAACCGCAAACCGTTAAAAGTTGAATTTTCTAAAACCAGCGAAGGCAGAGAATTTGTGAAAGCGATAAAGCGGGTTGTTTTCAAATAAATTTCTAAATACTTCATGTTTGCTTTGGTTTCCCATTCAATAAAATCACCATTTGTTTATGGCAATAAGCTGGAATGAAATTGTAAATCGTGCGATTACCTTTTCGAAGGAATGGGAAAATGAAACTAGCGAAGACGCTGAAGCGAAAAGTTTTCTTGACGGCTTTTTCAATGTCTTTGGAATTCATCGAAGACGTGTGGGTCGATTTGAGTCTAGAGTTAAGAAAATTGGAAATAAAGATGGCTACATCGATTTTCTTTGGAAGGGAATGATATTGATCGAACAAAAGTCAAAGGGACAGGATTTAGTAAAAGCATATAAGCAAGCGCAAGATTATTTCCCTGGATTAGATGATGCTGAACTACCGAAATATATTCTCGTTTCTGATTTCGAGCATTTTCGTTTGTTTGATTTGGATACGGATTCTCAATATGACTTTGAGTTAAAGGACTTATACAAGAACGTAAAACTATTTAGCGAGATTGCTGGATACATTAAAACAGATGTCAAGCCACAAGATCCGGTAAACTCGACTGCTGCCTTACGCATGGGCAAGTTGCATGACAAGTTAAAGGCTGTAGGATATGAAGGGCGTAACTTGGAAATATATCTTGTCAGGGTTTTGTTTTGTCTATTCGCTGAGGACACTACGATTTTTGAAAAAAATGCTTTTCATGATTACATCAAAGTCAGAACAAACCATGATGGAAGCGACTTGGCGGCGCACATAACACAATTATTTCAAGTACTTAATACGCCGGAAGACACTCGTCTGAAAAACATTGATGAGATGTTAAATGGGTTCCCATACGTGAACGGTAGACTGTTTGAAGATGTTCTTCCCGTCGCTTCATTTGATTCTGAGATGCGGCAGATACTTTTAGAATGTGCAAGGCTAGATTGGAGTAAAATCTCCCCAGCAATTTTTGGCAGTATGTTCCAAAGCGTAATGAACGACAAGGAACGTCGAAATCTCGGCGCACACTATACAAGTGAAGAAAATATCCTTAAACTAATCAAACCACTTTTTTTAGATGAATTGACTTCAGAATTTAATAAGGTCAAAAAAGATAAGAGAAGGCTTACTGAGTTTCATAAGAAATTATCTTCGCTACGTTTTTTTGACCCAGCCTGCGGGTGCGGTAACTTCTTAGTAATAACCTATCGGGAATTGCGCCTGTTAGAAATTGAAGTACTACGGCAATTGCAAGATGGGCAACAAGTCACTCACATTGATCAGCTTATGCGAATTGATGTTGATCAATTTTATGGAATCGAAATTGATGAGTGGCCTGCACAGATCGCGCAAGTAGCAATGTACTTGATAGATCATCAAATGAATATGAAGGTCAGCGTTGAATTTGGCGATTATTTTAGGAGGCTGCCACTCAAGAAAGCTCCAAATATTGTTCAAGGAAATGCCTTGAGAATTGACTGGACGGAGATCTTTCCGTTTAGTCCTAACGGATATATTTTGGGTAATCCACCATTTATTGGAATGCAATTGCAAAGTACAGAACAAAAGAAAGACGTAGAGTTTGTTTTTAATGGCATGGATGGATGTGGAGTACTAGATTATGTCGCGTGCTGGTATGTTAAAGCGGCAACCTACATGCAAAATGTACACTGCCGCGCAGCATTTGTTTCAACAAATTCGATTCAGCAAGGAGAACAGATCGGCATATTATGGACAGGGCTTTTCAATAGATATAAAGTAAAAATCACATTCGCACATTCCACTTTTCAGTGGAGAAATGAGGCGAAGGGGAATGCGGCAGTTTACGTAGTAATTATCGGGTTTACAACTGGTGAATTCGCGCCGAACAAAAGACTGTTCACCTATGACACACCTAAATCACTTCCTCACGAAGAGCGTGTTGCAAATATTAATCCGTATCTAATTCCTGGCAATGACTTGGTGGTTATGTCAAGGAGTAAACCTATTGTGACCAATGCTCCTAAAATGTCACGAGGCAATTCGCCGTATGATAACGGACATTTACTCTTTACAGACGAAGAGAAACGGGATTTCATAAAAGAAGAACCTCGAGCAAAAAAGTACATTAAGGAGTTAATTAGTTCTAAAGAATATCTAAGTGGTAAGAAAAGATGGTGCTTGTGGCTAGTTGGTGCTGATCCAACAGAACTTCGTGCCATTGCCGCTATTCAAGAACGAATTAAACTTGTGCTCAATTTTCGAAAGAATAGCAAAGGTGCAGAAACAAGAAAATACGCTGTTACTCCTGCTCAATTTCGGGATTTGAATAACCCTGAATCATTCATACTTATTCCGCGTCACAGTTCGGAATCTCGTAGATATATTCCAATGGGTTTTTTCACTTCCAAGCATATTCCAAGTGATAGTTGCATGATAATTCCAAATGGGAAACTGTATCATTTTGGAATATTAATGTCTCAAATGCACATGGCATGGGTTAAAACTGTTTGCGGTAGGATCAAGAGCGATTATCGATACTCAAAGGATATCGTCTATAATAATTTCCCGTGGCCAGAACAGCTAAGCAGTAAACAAGTCGAAGCAATTGAAAATGCAGCGCAAACTGTGCTTAATGTTCGTGCTGAGTTTGTTAACAGTTCTCCCGCAGATTTGTACGACCCTGTAAACATGCCTTCGAAACTTATGAAAGCACATCAACAACTTGATAAGGCTGTTGACTTGTCTTATCGGTCTCAATTATTTGTTTCTGAGTTAAATCGAACTGAATTTCTTTTTGGATTATACGAGAAATACACAGCAGGTCTGTTTGCAGTAGAGAAGAAAACAAAAAGGTCAAAAAAGGTTAGTTCCTGATTCTCTATTAATAAATAAAGTTCGGTAATGATATGCCTATTTACACCAGACCGGGGAGGAGGTGCATACCAGTAGTTACAAGAAGTTTAAGGACTGGGTGTCGTCACTTTGGCAGAAGACGTATCGCCTTTCAAGGCGGAATCTGTTTCTGTATTGGTTTGCGTGGATTCTGGGGTGGTTAATTCTGGGTATTTTACCCTGACCATATCGGTGAATATGGGTGACATAATACCAAATGCATAAGTGACCACGCCGGTTATAATCAGCAACAGCAGCCAATGGCGTTCTGGCCACGACTTTTTCTCTATGGGGTTGTGATGTTTGTCGTAAGCATCTATTTCAGGTTGGAATTCTTTGATTCTGTCTTGCCCTTCAGTTGTGATAGTATATCCCAACTCTACTTGGTTCGAGTCTTTCTTGTGATCCTTTCGCGAAACGAAAGGAGGCTTCTTTGTCATTAACGCCTCAAGCGTTTGCATGGTTGTCGTTTCCGATGTTTCCGGCTTCATGTACGCCAGTACGCAACACTTCTGAATGTTGTAATTCTCACGTCTAGAGTCGAGGTAATTTAATAGTCGATATTCGGGCGATTTTCTTGGATCGGGTAATAGCATCCCACAATATAGAAAAAGGCGACTAACCGTCGCCCTTATTCGTCACGACCTCATCTTTTTTATTCTTACCGCCGCTTCCATCTCCAGTTCAATCCTAGACTTCACCTTTTGAGAAGTCAACCACCGATCAAGTTCTTCGCGCACAAAATAAATCAGCTTCCCTTGTTTGTAATGCGGAATCCTCCGCTTCGCGGTCAGCTTGTACACGTAGGAGTCGGACATATCCAGATACTTGATCGCTTCCGCAAAACTCAAAACATCCTTACGCACTAAAATAAGTTCGGCTTGCTGTAGTTCGATCACCTCTAATCGTTTGAGAACTTCAGATTGGAATGCAGCTATATCGAGCAAGGGTGTTTGCCCCTGCGTTTCATTGTTCGTTTTCATAGTACTGTTGATTTTAGCACTAAGTAACGTTAGGGTGCATCTGAAGCTGAGCACGTTTGAACCGTAAGGAATGTTAACGAGCGGTTTTGCGCGCTTTTGAACTCGAACGAACTCGAATGCGCGTATTTGAACACATTTGAATTTGTTATTCGCCGTTCCTTTGTAGGGAGAATGCAAACAAATGCAAACAGAAACCGCATGAAGTTAAAACTACTATGCTAATGGTACAGGAACAAACGAAAAACACCTTCGGTCTCAATTTCACCTACGCGCAGACCGATGAGTTCGTTACACGCGCAGCACAGATGATGCTACACCGCTGGTCTTCTTTTTTTAATCAGATGCAGGACAACGAAAGTTTTCTGCTTTCAAGACTCAAGCAGGTCAGTAGTTACGCCGAGCAAATCAAAGGCGACGAATACCTTTCTAACCTGTGGCTGGTTTGGATCGGTTCGCGAGGTGAAGGCGCACCTTTGAACACCGCACTGGAGCGGATGGAAAAGGTGCGCTCGTTACTGGAGCAAACACTTAATGAAGATGGGCAATCAAAATTTCCTGCCATCTTTGTCCCTGAAATAATAAGCGATGATCAATCAGCAACAAAACTAAAACACCTTTTGCGCTTCGGCATCGCCAAGCGTTTGGCGACATTAATTTATTCAAAGCTGGTGCAGCACAAACCTGGACTTTCAGCAGGTCTGTCGTTCGGAGGTGATCCGTATATGTTTTCGGAAAAACTCAAAGAAATCCTACTGGCATATAAGTAACCGCCCGGTTACTGGTAGGATTGAAACGGTCGCCGTTAGTAGGGGCGCGACCGTTTCTTTTTTGCACTAAGGTGATTTTGCAATGCAAAACCATAGTTTTCGTGCAAATCAGAAAAATTTCAATACCATTTCATACCCCTCATTTGCATCTATCTTCTTTTGTTCCACTGCTGAAGTCCCTTTGAAGTCTGGTTGAAGTCCGGCGAAGTGGTATCCAACCCCAAACGAACCCCAATCGAAGTGCAAACCAAGCCCTACTGAACCCCAATCCAAGTCCCAGTGTAATACAGGGGCAACTAAAAGAAAGACAGCCGTCTTTAACATGGAAACCAGATGACACCAAAAGAAAATACCGGTGTTCGGAAAATAGTTTTGGAAAATTGAAATTGAGTTCTGCGTTTAACAATTGCAGCGAACCGCAGAAATGTTAAATGCTTCCACTTGCAAATGAATGTTAAGCAATGCCGCGCACGTCATAACGAAACCGCTGTCACCACGTATAAAAAGAATCCGCAAACGTTAAATCGCTGAAAATGTTTTCCGCATCGTGTAATTATTAAGTTACCTCGTCGTTATATAAGTGCGCCAGCTTCATTCCTGTATGTGCAGGAGTAAATGATTTAAGTGAGTAAGGCAGAATGAAACGCAACCCAAGCATGACCCCGTGCGGTGGAATCATTCCACTAATTCCTACACCAGTTAAGGAACCACCATAACCTGCCCGCAACTTTTTCAGGTTGCAGGTCTCCCCACGTTGCAACGTAAGAATAAGCATTACATATTGTTACTCTTTCACGTTGAACCAACCAATGACATACTACCATGATACCCGATGGATTACCTGACGAACTGGATATACCCACAGAGCCGATGGGTATGAAAAAACTTTCCGAAATATATGATCGTGCGCCGAGCACGTTACGCCGAAGATTCACTGAAATAGGAATCAATGAAATTATCGGAACGCGAGTCGGTCGCGACTACACCCCCGAACAAGTACTGCTCATTTTCGCATTGTACTTTCCTCCCACGAAATACTACAACTCTTTCTGGTGGCTTGAAAAACATGGTCACATTGAGCCAATCTTAAAAAAATACAGAGTTGCTGAATTCCAGGAGAACCGAAAAAAAGAACGACAGATCAAAAAGAAATGAAACGAACTTTACTCCTCATCCCCGCTTAGAGTCCCGCCCTATTCCGGCGGGACTTTTTGTTTCCACCAAGTTCAAAACGCACCACTCAGGTGCAGTTCGTTATCAGATTCATTCTTGTTGATTCACAAGAGCGCGTTGGAATTCAAAAGCGCGCAAATCCGCGCACCGCACTTTTTCCCCGTCGCACCTTTACATCATGAACACGCTGATAAGCGGCGTTGCAAACAGTTGGACAGCCTTAGTGTTCGGTGCTGTATTCAATCTGTTAGCCACAAGTGTTGACGAGAACCTGATCGTGTTTACGATAAAGACTCTCATCGGTGGTGCGATATGGATGGTCTTTCAAATTTGGGCTGACCATATCAAACGCAAGAACGCCGGGAATAAAGTCGAACACAAAAACAGCGAAGAAAAAAAGGAACAATGAAGCTGATGCTGATCGCGACCGCAGCGGGATTAATTGCCGCAGGTCGAACGTTCCAGTTGAAACAGGAAGCGGATACGATTCAAACCCAAGTGCGGGGTGCCATACATGCGTTCAAAGCAGACGGCATCCACATTCGTTTGAACATTCTACTGAAGAATCCGTCGAAAACGGAATTCACTTTTTCGTTTCCGTTCATTCGGATAATTGGAAGCCGTGGTAACACGATTGGTTCTTCGCAAGCGGATAACACGGTAGTAACGCTCAAGGCTGGAGAAGAACAAACACTCAAGCCTATCATGATAGTCATTCCGCTCTTTGAAATCCTTTCTCTAAGCATTGAACTTTTCAAAGCGGTCAAGGAAGGAACAGCGGGACTGAAAGTGGAAGTTGTTTCATCGGCTTACGCGCATCTGCTTTTCGGAGCAGTGAAGCACAAGGTCGAATGGCGCAACCCGATTACGCTGATAAAGGACAAAACAGATGACAAAACATAGGGACTGGCTCGGCGAGGCAGGAACGGTTACAAGCCGTCGACGCCTCAAAGACGCAAGCCTTTATGGAACGTTGTTCCCCCGACCAAATGGAGAAAACGTAACGGTCAAACGAGATGCAGGAGTTAAGCACACGGTAAAATTTATTCCAAAGGTCGTTGCACAAACGCTCGACCAGACAGAACGAATCGCACGTGCGCTGGTTGCTCCAACGCTGCGGCAGACCTGTAAGAATATTTGGCAATGGGTGTATGACCACATACGGTATGAAAAAGATGAAGATGGAAAGGAGCAGGTACGAAGTCCGGCGCGGTTGTTTTCTGACCGCAAAGGTGACTGTGACTGTTACACCACGTTCATCGATTCCGTGCTGGTAAACGTGAGTCGCATTACGCGGTGGCCGATGAGAATAACAAATCGGATCACTAAGTATGGCGGCATCGGGTTCCAGCACATTTACCCGATAGTGGAAACGCCCAACGGGGAACGCATTGTTTTGGATTGTGTCACGGAGCATTTCGATTACGAAGAACCGTACAGCGAAAAAGAAGACCATAAAGTCATGGAACTGGAATATCTCAATGGCATCGACGGCGACGACCTGTTCGGTGAGGAAGCAAGAACAGAATACCCATACGCAGAAGATGTGGTGGGTGAATTGGGCAAGTTGCAACTTTTCAAAAAGAAGAAGGAAAAGGAAGCGGCTAAGAATGCAGCAACCAATACGGCTGACAAGCCGCAGGAAAAAGGTAGGGTGGTCACGGCAATCAAAAAAGTTGTTCATGCCGTGAACAAAGTAAACCCTGTCACGCTCCTGTTACGTAACGGTCTGCTTGCATCAATGAAACTCAACGTGCTGAACGTTGCCGGACGCCTCAAGTGGACGTACCTAAGCGCGGACGAGGCGAAGAAAAAAGGTCTCGATATGGATCGTTGGGCAAAAACACTGAAGGTGCGTGAGCAACTCGACAAGATCTTCTTCGGTGCTGGTGGTGAACCTGAAAATTTGCGTAAAGCAATCCTTTCAGGAAAAGGCAACAATGGCAATGAAGTGAACGGACTCGGTGTAGTTCCAATTTACGCACTTGGTGAAACGGGAATGAGTATGCGTGATATAATCGGCGCAGAAATATTCGACCGTGAAAACGAACACCTGTCGGGATTGGGCGAACCAGTAACAGCTGCTGCATTAGCAGCGGCTTCGGCTGCAGTCGCAACGCTTGCACAACTCTTAAAGCAGATCGGACCACTTAAACCTGGAGCGGATAATTCAGAAAATCCGGACGCGGCTGGTGAAACAGTTGCACCGGATGAAGCACCACCTTCTGGTGATGATTCGGATGAGAGAAACGCGGAGTCGCCAAAGTTTATGGACGATCCGATTGCGTGGGCGAAAGCGAATCCCGGTAAAGCGGTGCTGGCTGGTGTATGTGTAGCTGCTGTTGTTTACGGTGGTTACAAATGGTATCAGTCGACGCAAGCGAAGAAGGACGAAGGAAAAGGTTCACGCAGATCGCGTGAAGAAGTTTACCACGTTCCGCTTTCGGATTAGTAACGAATAAGAAAAAAACAAAATGGCTAAGAGTCAAAGTAATGATTACCGGAAACGTCTCGCTGAACTGAAAGGCAGTTACGGCGCACAAGCCAAAGAACTGGTTGTTCCGGTTGCCATTGACCTTGCAAGTGGACTCGCCGGTTGGTGGCTCGGTAAGCAGATTGGACGCGCATCGCTTCTGGTAGGTTTCGCAACCTACGCTGGCGGTAAGTTCCATTCACTGCACGAGGACATCAAACGCGAAGAACTGCGGCTTGGTGTGTATGATGAAGATGCGAAACCCGCCCTGAGCGGTTTCAGCCCAATGCACAATAATGAATCCCGTGTGTACACGGGTGACAGTCCGTTGTGTTCACTTGGGTTGGGAATGATGCTCGGCGGTGCGTTTTCCCCAAGCACAGAAAAGACCGCACCACCGCTTGGTGCAATTGATAAAGCGAAGTCTGCCTTTTCAGACATCGCAGAGGATTTGAAGTATCGCCTTTACCTCGATAAAATATTCAAGGGTGAACAGAAACAGGAAGAAAAGAAGCAGGAAGAAAAACCCGTGAGTGGGTTGACCGACGTGGACGTTTTTATGGCTGGTGATAAGTTGACCAAAGACCTCGACATGAGTGGGCTGGACAACATCAACGACGCAGTAGAACGTGCAGCGGCAGACTTTGACAGACAACGCGCCGAAGGAGTATCAGGTTTCGGCAGAACGCGTAGCGAATACTCGGAAGTTGCCGAGGAAGTCAATGGTCTTTCAGGACGCATCATGTAAATAAAAGATGTGCGCCAGCCTTTTCGACAAGGCGGCGTTGAGCAGGGCATTACGCCCCTGCTCCCGCCCTTGTCATTTTCAAAACGAAAAAAAAGTAAAGCCATGAATAATTTTCTGGACGGAATTGAAAATTCCGAATACAATAATGCCGGTGTGCTTTTCGGTGTGGGCGAAGATGGAATCACCGAGGAATTGCTCGGAGCATTGAAACTGATGAACCCAGTGAAGCGCGCAAAGGTTGTGCAGAAACTCGTTACACCTCCTGCGCCGAGCAAAGGAAGTCGCGCTGAAATGGAGAAGCATTTTGTTGAAGTGCCGAACCACGTAAAAGACCAGCTTAAAAAAGGTGACTTACGCCTTGCCGATACAATCGTTTATTCGATCAAACCGGTGAGCAGCAAAACCATCAAGCTGTTCGAGTCGCAGGATGCCAAAGAAGTTGGGTTGCGTTCCATCAGTGAAGCACGTCTTCCGAAAAACGCAGTTCTGTTGGTATCAGGAATTATCCTTCTTGCAGGTGTTTCTGCCAGCGATACAAAGGATGACCAGATGCGTACAGCGTTTGCAAAGCTCGAAGCAATTCCTGCGCTTGCCAACGGCGAGTTCTCGCTCAAGGCGAATAAAAAGATCATCGTGCCTGAAGGAACCAGCAACAAGGTTTTCTGCACGGAGAACTTTCACGGTGCGCCGCTCGGCTTTTTCAAACTGAGCAATCCGCGCCTGATCCACGACGATGTCTCCATCGAGTTCACAGTCGAATTGGGAACGACCACCGGCGTTGCCGCGAACACTCAACTGTTCGTTGGCTTGGTCGGTACGATCACCACACCCTAACGGGTAGAATGAAGCGTGCGGCGAATCAAAAATCGTCGCACGCTTTTCATTTCCAAAATCTGAATACGATGTATCCATACTTCAAACGATTCGACATCTCGATAACGGATGCGAACAAAACATACAACGCAGAGTTTGATCTCGACAAAGGGGTGAAAGTCATAACTGGCATTTTACTTACCAGCGATCAGGATGAACAACTGTACTACAGAGGGGCGCAAGCGATCCTGTTCAATGGGAAAGAATATTTCCCAGACAACTATGAAAGCAAGCTGCTCATGAGCGGAATCAACGTGGAACCGAACAAGCGGTTTTACGAAATCGGCAAGTACGATATACTGAACGGAAAAATAAAAATCAGCTATACGGACGCAGATAACGTTAACGCGGGTTTCTCTGCGTATCGCGTTTCAATCTACGTGCGTGGCGAAACAGAAGCAGAGCAATGAACCAGCGCGTGCATATTCACAAGGAAGTATTAACCATAGCCAGCGAAGTAAGGCATTTCCTTATTGTGCTGCCACCTGATGTTGCGAAGATCACAAACATAAAAGCGACGGCGACACCTGAAATGATCGATCCAGAACTGCACCACGAAGAAGCAGGACGGTTAAGGTTAAGCCGCGACGGATTTTTCCTTTGTGATATGCCCGTGTGGATTGAAGGTGTAGAACCGTACATCTCACCAATCGGCATACCCGGAAACATTGGCAACAGCTCTAATGTTTTTCTTGGCGGCAAACATGCATACAACCTCGCAATTGAAATTCCCGGTGAGGTGACCGTTCTGACGTGCAGACATGAAAGCTACAAGGACTTTGATGAATTCACACTTGCCATTTACATCTATTACGAATCGAAAACATGACAACGGACTTTGTTATCGCTTACGTGCGACGGAAAATGAAAGAGGAAGGTCACGGGGACAAATACCTGTTGGCGTTCCGTGAAATCAAACTGCGTGCTAAGGAAACGATTGTAATTAAGGCAACAGACCAATACTACTATTTCGTGGATGGGTTTACAGCTGACATACTAATTGTATCTGATACGGGTGTCTACGATCAAGTGACGAATAAGATCAACGAAATGCAGCATGAGCACACAGGTAAGATTACAATCACGAATAAGATCAACCCGATCCTGCACTTACAATTCATTGTGGTTACACCCAAGAAAAACATTAAGAAATGAAAACTGAAATTCCTGTATATCCATACGCGGTGGAAAACATACAAATGATCCTACACCGCTTGGGCAGCATAAGTGAAGAGCGCACAGTGCAACGCTTCACTGTAACTGTTGACGGTGTTGAAATCGTTCCGATCACGGATGAGTTGACTCACTTCCTGGACTTTTTGAGATACGACTATTCTACTTCGCAGGAAGTGGTGTTCCGCATTTACGATGTGGAAGGCAGAATTCTTCACGCATACAAATTCCTCTTGGAGTCGAATGCGTTTGAGAAACATTTTCAGACCAACACCGAAAGACTGGAAGCCGAGGTAAAAACCTTACAGCGTGAAGTCAGAAAACTGCGACGCAAGAAGAACATCGACAAACCGGACGACTTCAAAATTATTGACGCCGGAGAATGCTTACTGCTTCTCATTCCGAAAAACAAAGCAGACCTGTTCATGAGCGAACACATCCGCACAATGAAACAGGGAATAAAACCTTTTGAAATCATCATGCGGTATTTCAAACGGTTCATGTACAAAACAAAAACCTAAAGGCAATGGCACAGCGACTGAAATACCGCGAGGAGAATGTTAGCCTCGTGCGTACATCCATCGATAACTTCCTCAAGACAAACCCTGAGTATGGGTTCTCGGTGAAGGTTGCCGGATTCTTGGTTGTTCCGCGCACCCGCGATATCTCCCTGTTCGATTCGTTCCGCGACCATGTGAACGAAACCACTGACGCGGTAATTTTTACTAATTACCACGGCACAGGTAACTCCGGTGAAACTATTACCCTGTGGGTGAACGAAGATTCACCGCCACGCGAGGAGTTGAACGGAACGCAGACGAATCTTAAAAACGTCAACGAACGCAGTGAACTGCGGATTCAGATTTACAACGAACTGCAAAACGACTTTTTGAGCAAGGAGAATGAACGCCTGAAAAGGGATTTGTCTAAGGCAGAAAAATTCATCAAAGAAGTTGACGTGCTGCTGGCACAACTACGCCAGCAGAAGTCGCAGGTGAAGGACAAGGGAACGCTGGAGGTCATCGGAAATTTTGTGACGCGTCTGAGCGCACTCAATCCTGATTTCCTCAAAGAGTACCCAACGCTGGAAGCCCTGCTTGGGTTCCTGCCTACAACTAAGGAAGAAACAACTCCTCCGGCAGAGAACGGTGTAAGCGGAACACCGGAGGTTACAATCAAACCGAAGGAACAAACGCAAGACCCTGAAGTTGTCCGCGCAACGATGCTGCTGAAAAAACTGCGTCACTACTTCTCCGAAAAGGAACTGGAGGATTGCCTGAAGTTGTTGAACGCTCTTTCAGATTGCAAGGAACTTATCCCTTACGCAATCGGATGGGTTGAACAACAAATCGAACGCAAGCGCAAGTGGATGGAGCGACAGGAAAGCAAAAGCCAGCAACAAACGAACACGTCTGAACCGGAACGAAAAAATGAACCGGAAGTCAGCGAACAACAGAACGACCCGCAGAGCGGGACTTACATCGACGAGGAAGACGAAGAGGATAAAATATATCATCCGTAACGAGCAAAACGAAAAGCCATGCAATCATTTGATTTTGAAATACAGATTCCCGCTAACAGTGTTGATGAAGCGACACGCAAAGCAAATGCGGGTGCAGTACTGATTAAGGAACTGAGCATCGCCGAACTGGAGAAGCTGGCGCATATCGTGCGGCACGATCCTGACAAGCGCGCAATGGCGCGACGTTTTCTCGGTGTGTAAACGTGAATCGTTCTTTGAACGTTCGCTTGCATAAAGCGGACAATGTGTAACGGCAAATCCATACAAAATGGAAAAAACCGAAACGGACGCTCCCGGTTTTTGGGGTAGCGTCGATCCGAAAGTTAAAACGGGATTAGTGATCGGTGCAACCGTTCTGATTCTCGGTGGTGGCATTTACTACTTCGCACAGCGCGGAATTCAGAAACAGCGCTCCCGCAAGGTTTTGAAAAATGCCATCTACGAGGGTTCGTTGGAAAGCATGGTCGAGAAACTCAACATCGCTGTTGAAGGTGGCGGAACGGATGAGCAGAAAGTTTATGAAGCCTATTCCGATATACCGACACAGAACCATATAGAGCGCGTGCAGAAACTGTACGAAGCAGCTTATGGTGAAACGCTCGACGAAGCAATGCGCGGCGATCTGGATACGGATGAAGATCAAACGGTGAAGAACATCGTGGCGGGTAAACCAAAAGTTAGTGGCGGTAAACCGAACTACGATTTACAGGATGACTGGATACGAAGGTTGAAAGCTGCCAAGGGCAGTTTTTCCACTGATGAAGACGCAATATATCGCGTGCTGTGGGAAGTCCCCGATTACAAAGGATACACCGTTCTCAGCACCGCAATTGGTAAAAACAAGGACGTGGGGTACGCTAACCTGAATGAATACCTGACCGGGGAACTGGATGATGAAGAACAGGAAGAAGCGCGGTACATCATGGATCGAAAAAGTAAAGACAATGAAAAACGAATCAGTTAATAATAAGGGCGACAAGAAGAAACCCTTCTTCACGCCCAAGCGTGTGTTTCTCGGTGTGCTGTCACTCGGCGTTCTCGGTTTTGGTTTTTGGTACGCAACACGTCGCACCAGCAAACCCGGAAGCGACGGTGGTATTGCATTCGATGAAGCGGCAAATGATATTCTGCCGGACTTATCCAAAGCAGCGCAACAACTACCAGCACCAGCAAACCCTGCACCGAAAACAACGCCGCGCATCTTACCGCAGAGCGATTTCCCGCTGAAGAAAGGTTCGCGTGGTGAAAAGGTAATGAAGTTGCAACGCACACTGCTGGCAAAATATCCCGGCAGTCTGAAAAGCGGTGCAGACGGGTCGTTCGGAAACGAAACCCACAACGCACTCGCAAGTAAAGGACTGCCTACGGAAATTTCCCAAAGCCAGTACAACGTGCTGACGGCGATTGATCCGGCAACGGTTGCGGAGAGTTTGTACCAAGCAGCGAAGAAGAAAGATTTCAAAGCAACAATGTCTGCGCTTGGTAATATCCAAAACACCAACGACTATCAATCGGTTAATGAAAAATTCAAACCGAAGCGGTTACTGCACGGCTCGAGTACAACCATCGTAACCGGTCTGCTGGAAACATTCACTTCACAAAGTCAGAAGGACCAGCTCAACGTAGCGTTCGCTTCAATGGGACTTGAGAAGAAAGATGGCAAATGGTTTATCCCCGGCGTTTCGGGAATTGACCGCCGCAGCATTATTACGATGCAACCGACCAAAGTATGGCAGAACGCCAAAAACATGGTGCAGGTTGGAGCGCATACAATTCTCGGTTACGAAGTGCAAAGCGGAGATGGCATTACAGTATTCGACACCATCGACGGCTATCGCCTTTACGTGGTGACCGCTCATGTGAAATACAATTGAAAAATCCAGTGAGGACGTTAAGCGTGGTTTTCGGCTGACACGCTTAACGCCACTCCTGGACTGTGAAGAAGAAACGAGCAAACCGAAAAACTAAAACTGTAAGGCTATGTTACGCCACATCAAATTTATCGTCGTGCATTGTACACAAACAAGCACAGAAGTCGAACCTGATTTTATCCGTGACCAAATGAAACAGGATGGTCACCGCCCGATGTTTCACGCTATGGTTGACCGCTTCGGTCATTGTATGCGCCTGATGGGTTGCAACCTGCTTGCTGATATCGTTTATCCTGAAAATGAAAACTGCTACCACCTTGCATACGTGGGTGGTGTGAGACGCGGACGCAGCAACGATACGCGCAGCCCGATTCAGCACCACGCACTCTTTACAAAGCTGAAAGAACTTAAAGCGTTGTTTCCAGAAGCGAAGATCATTGGTGCAGACTTTTTCAAGGGTTGCAAAGAAGAAAATCCGGGTTTCGATGTCGACGCGTGGTGGGCGTTTCACAAAGCCAACAGTCAACATTGGATTGATTATGAAGAAAATGAAAACGGAGAATGGACTTACGTCGCATGAGTTTCGACGCGGTGCGTATTGCAATGCGCCGCAAGGGTTACACTATATATAAACGACCTTATGAATTGAATATCGTTGGGGTGCGTTCGCCGAGTACCGTACCGAACAGCTTTGACGATTTTATCCTTGTGTTTTACCAAGACAAAAACGGGCGTTGGGTGAATCATGCATATCCTGCAACGACTGATCCCGGAACGTACTGGCTCAATCAACCGATGATGCCGCAAGGCACAGCAATTTTGATTGAGGGGCAATACAAGGACACTTATGAAATCGGAATGCACCGAAACAAATACCTCGCGCTGGTGCAGCGGTTAAAAATGGTTTCTGTGTGGCGCGATTATGATCGAGACGCGGTACTGGATTTTAACAACGGTGTTACTTACACCGGTTGGTTCGGGATAAATATTCATCACGCCAGCAATAACGGTACGACCAAGACGGTCGAAAAATATTCTGGAGGTTGTCAAGTCTTCGCCAACATCGAAGATTTTAATTCATTCATGGCGATGTGCGAGGCACATCGTGCCCTCTATGGAAATGTGTTTACGTACACGCTCATTGATTTAAGGGCAGTGCAACGCACGTCGCGCAGGAATATAACTTTTGCAATCGGTGGGCTGTTGGGATTCATAATGCTTTTAGTTTTTGTACTAAGTGAAGAGGAAACGAAAAATGAAAACAAAGCAAGCTGATAAACCAGTGCTTCGCTCGCCGTTGAACATTTACGGTGGCAAGGCACGGATGGTGCAATACATCATGCCGTTGATTTACGCAGCCAATCCTGTGCGGTACGTGGAAGTATGCGCTGGCGGAGCGCAATTGACATTCGCGCTTCGCCAGCACAAGAAGGAAGTGATCAATGACATCAATGGAAATCTTGTCGCGTTCTTTCGTGTGCTGAAAACAAATCCTAATGCGTTAACCAGGCGGATCACCGCGACTCCATTTAGTCACAGCGAATTCAAACGTGCTCGTGAAATCTTTTTCTCGAAAAAGAAGCACAGTGATTTAGACCGCGCTTGGGCTGCGTGGGCTGGATGTACAATGGGTTTCTCACACGATCCTAAGTCATGGGGTTTTGATCATCACGGAAAGATGGAACGTAAAGTGCGTAACAAGCGCGACACGTTCAAGGAAATGGCTGATACATACCGCGAGCGGTTGGAAACCGTAACGATTGAAAACGACGACCTGCTGAAGATCATTAAGCGGTACGACAGTCCTGAAACGCTTTTCTTTTTCGACCCGCCGTATTTTAATTCCGACATGGGATTTTATGGCGGTTACACTGAAGAACAATTTCGGGAGGCACTGAAAGCATTGAGCAATATCAAAGGCAAGTTCGTAATGACAACCTATCCTTCGGACGCTCTAAAAGAATTCACGGACAAGAAACGCTGGCGTAAGCGAAGCATACCGCTAACTGTTTCGGTGAACAACCGCAAGGGCGTAACGCCCAAACAAAAGATCGAAGTCATTACATGGAACTTCGATGAGAGCAGCGGTGCATTGAACGGACTGAACGGTGGTGTACACCCCGCGTTTATGATCGCCCGAATACTGGAGGTGATGTTCAGTTTCGGGAAGTAGAATTTATTCAACCATGCTAAAAAGCGCAAGGTCAAAAACACCTTGCGCTTTTAGTATTTAATCAAACGACAATGACATTCAAACGATATGGCGGTCTAGGACGCGTGCAGTCCAAATCGCGCGATACAAAAAAGAAAAAACGGGATTGGACTCAACCTGCCCATCTCGGTAAAGGAGACTGGCACACGCTAAAAGAAATCAAACGGTTGCACAGGCTTAATCAAATGCGCGAAGCCATGTCCGTGGCAATGGATAGCGATACGATTGTTCGGGAAGAAATACCACCACAGGTATGGCTCGACATGGGTGGAAAGCTCACCTCCACGGGGATGGAGAAATTAAGAAAAAGCAAAATGAAGAAACAGCAATCTGGTGATGAACCAAAAATCAAACGCGGCAAAAAGGCATCACTTGTTGATACCATCGAGGAATCTGTAAAGTTGCTCCGTCGCTTTAAGAACATGATAGGGAAAACAGTTCCGTCCTCGCGACTGCTTTCATTCATTAAGTCGCTGCAACGTTCTATTCATGAGCGTCGCATCCGTAAGAGCGACCGTTACGCTTCCGAAATAGAAGTGGCGCAGAAAATTGCGGTGCAAGCCTACCAGCGCAATTCCGGAAAGAACGTGGAAGTGAAAGCGCCATCGGCGTTTGCAGACCGTCTCGCTGAAATTTCCAAGAGTGAGAAGGTGCGCCCATCCGTTTCATTCCTAAAACGTTTCGTGGGACTTATCGGGAAACCGTGGCATGAAGTAATAAAGCCATTACGAAAACTCATTGCAGCATTGGAGTTCATGATCGAACGTAAGATGATTACTGAATCCGATCCCTATTATGCAAAGGTACGTGACGCTCAACGGGCGATGCAACGGGCAAATGCCGGTCGTGAACGTGTTACCGTTCCAAACGCAACACTGAACGGTCTGAACGGAATCATTGACCGCGAGGGGCACGTTGGGTCAGCAGATCTCGCAGGATTGGATTACTCTGATGACGAGGACGAGCAAGTCCAGGAGAGTAAAATTAAGTTAACAACCGCGAAACAAGCAGCGGAAAAGGAATATGACAAATTGCCTTTTGACGGTTTCTATGAAAAGCTGGTCGCGCAACCGGAACGAAATTTCTGGATGGTTGTTTATGGTTTACCGTTTCAGGGTAAGACCACCTTCTCCATTGGCTTTGCAAAATATCTCGCGGAGAACATGGGCAACGTACTTTATGTAAGTGCCGAGCAATACGACTCCGAAGGGTTGCGTCAGGTAATACACAGCGTGGGTGCTGCTGATCTTACGCAGTTACATTTTGCGCCGTCACTGGATAGCGTGGAATCGCTTGCTCCTTACGATTGCATCTTTATTGATTCCGCGAATGCTGCTAACATGAGCGTGGATGAAATGGTAGACTTACGTGAGGAGAACGAAGGCAAGGCTTTCATTACCATTCTGCAGTCAACTAAAGCAGGGGACTTCCGTGGCGATCAACGCTGGCGACACACTCCTAGCATTGTGATTAAAATCCACGACCGTAAAGCGGTGGTTGAAAAGAACCAGTATCGTGCGAGTGGTTTGATTTCATTGCCGCTTCCGAAATTGGTCAGGCAAGAGAAACCAATCACAGTAGACGAGACGCTTGAGGGTCACAAGAAGGGAAACAGGGAAACGTTGGTTGTTGCTTGCGGTTATCGAATCTCAATTTTCGGATTGCAGAAAATATTCAAGGAGACTCCTGAGTCCATGCAGCGAATGCTGAAATCTACACCCGAAAAGGTTACTAAAAGGCTGGCTCGAATGGTTCAAGGTTTCACGGAGCTAAGAGGTGCCCGAGTTCAGGTTGAGAACTTTCAAATGGTTGATGCGGATACGAACGATTATGTGCACGGAATTTTGTTCTTCCATTGCAATGTTCGCGGACGGCTTGGTGAATTGAAAAAACTGATTGATGAGTGGGGCGGGACAATGTTTGTGGCAATGCAGGAAGTACCGTGGGAATGATGTGTAATAATGGGTGGTGGTACGACCACCACCCATTTCTAAAATTGAAGATTAATGGGAGTTGGTATCATTTCACCCTTTGCAATCATATCAGCAGGATTATCGATTGCAATATAATTTGCATTAGGTTTTCCAGCATTAAAAACTCGATAAATAGAATACTTATCTCCAATACTAAACATCAATTTCCATTCGTTGAGTGAAATTGGAAATACCTCTTTTGAAGAAGAAGGCGTTCCCTTCACCTCAATTAGTCTTGCAGTCCCATTTTCTGTCAGTGTGATGTCATGGTCTAAATAACTCTCTTCCCTTTCATTGTTCCATACAACATCCTTGTATATATCCGTTCTAGATTTAAAATATTCAAACATGAATTTCTCACTCCATCTTCCGATATCCACACTTGATTTCGTCGAGGGCGCTGCATAAGAAGTTGGACTCACTATCGTCGTAATTGAATTGGTTGATTTTTTTATTCCTTCAACCTTATCAAAGTCTAAGTCCTCAACGTTTATTTCAGGTACAAACTCCGAAACTTCCAATGTAAAACTTTCATCACTAGTTGGATGTGATTCGACTTCATTTTCATTCGGATGCAGTTGCACCACCTCTTCAGGAAAAGTCAACTCAACCGTGTCACTCCAAGTTGATGGAATTACATATCCTTTATCTAATAACCATCTTTCAATATCCGTTTCTTCCAACTGTAGAATTAAGCCAATCTCTCGTTCTGCGTCTTTAATCTTAAGAAATTCCGACAACGACGTCCCTAGCGAGTAAAGCGTTAACGGACTATTCCATTTCCCAATATAATAGAACTCTCCATTTCGGTTATGCCATGTTTCAATACTCGTACTGAAAATAATGCTCCCAGATTCATCTTTATAAACTAATGAAAGAGACTCTGCCGAAAAAAACTTGGTACTACTGATTAGTTTAAATAAGTCTGCGCGTGAGGAACTAACATCCGTCGAACTGTTTTGAGCAAGGATAATGGCAAAGTATTTGGAACGACTCAAAAGGAGAGCGGTTAAACCCTTATCATCTACTGGTTTTTGCGGAACAAACTCTAATTTTTCCGAGGTCACCAAACGCATATCAAGAATTGAGCAAAGTGCTTCTACTTCCACTTTTTTCAAGTCTCTCGGCAACTTTAGGAAGTGCGGTGAACTAACAGGAGCGGTAAATTTTCCATCGGAGAAACAAGATAGATAAGGAACACTTTGGAATGTATTATCAAGAGCTAATAGCCTTCCCGTACCACACCAAGTCTTCAATATGGTCACATCCTGCATAGACATATTACTGCTCAACTTGATTAATTGTTCGTAGACGGCAAATTCCTGCTTGATAATGTCGCCATCCACAGTCTTTGCTTCAAGAGAAGATAAAATCGTACAGCAATCAGATACCGACAATTCAATTTTAAATCCATAAAATTCTATATGCTCTTTGTTGAGCTTGGAGTCGAAGTCTGCTACCGGAAAATAATCCTGGACTAGCCCTTTCAATTGGGGTGCATACAACTGTCTACCTGAATAGCACCGACCATCTGTGGCGGGTATTGAAGAGTGATTTTGAACAAAGTATCGCACGTAACTCGGAACTACATCGCTACCGTTCTTTCGGTGGTAGACAACGACATTACAACGCTGATAGAATGCCTCCCAATTTTCCAAAACCATTTTCCAAAAAACTTTAGAAAACGAATATTGGTTAGTATATTCTATCAGATCAAGAGTTGAGAAATCTGTTACACTGTGCTGTTCAGGCCACGGGCGATAAAGATTTGGATAGTGTTCCTCGGAATCCAACCAAGAAAAATATTGTTGATACTTCGGAAATGTATTTATCAGAGTGTTTCGCGGATGTCTATTTGGAAATGTTACAATTTCAACATTGTTTTTTACTCCTAATGAAATGAGAAACTTTCTCCAGTCATCCAACTGACTTTCATCTTCACAATACGCATCCAAAACAAAATTCGCTTCCGGTAATATGCTATCAATCGGTAGTTTTGGTTTGTATCTACCGCCTAAGTAACTATCGGAGGAACTTTTCAATCCGTTACTTGTGACAAGTTTTAATCCTTTCAAAAAGGAGATATCGTTATCAGAAAGTTCTCCTGATTGAAAAACCTTGAAAATGAACTTCCCTACCGGAACTGCATTCGTAACATCAACTCTATTTTCTGAAATCATTTTGCTAATAGATTTGCGAACAATTTCGAGTGCGCTTGGCTCCTTAATTCCAAGATCGTGAAGCCACTTTATGGTTTCATTATTTTCAAAGTGCTTGTAAACCTGCTCATGAAGTGTAAAGAGATCAGTGAAATCCAAGGTTTCCTTCTGATCTTCACGCAACGGAAAATAGAGATTCTTGGGGCTTTGAAATTTTCCATGTTGATCAATCAGAAATTTCATGTCTTTTAATAGCTGCATCCACGTGGGAAATTTAAGCGCAGATGTTTGATTTCTGAAAAATGTAATAAGCCGGATAATTTCTGCAGGAAGATCTGTAACGTCGACTCTGAAGTTTTCAGCTTCAAACAATGCAAAAAGATTCTCAATTGTAAATCCAACTGCCCCAAGGTCTAATAACACCGAATTATGTTGCAAGCGAGGAGTGACCACATGATTGCCATTTCTAAGAAATCCGGTTATAAGCGGTTCCGTATAAAGGTTTATTATTTCCGTCTGATCTACAATGGCTTCACTAATCTTTAGCAGTGGCTTGCCTTCTGTGTCCTGTGGAATAAAGGCTATCGATTTTAAAGCTGACGAGAAGCTGGTATTGTAGGCTTTTTCTATACCACTCAATGCATTCGCGACAAATGGACGTCGTATCAACTTGGTAATTTGATACTGATACAATCCACCACCCAATTCTTTCAACCATTCCAATTGTTTGACGGCAATTTCCGAGAAAAGAAAAGCATTCCAATCATTACTCAAAAAACTTGTTCGTTCAGCGTTAGTAATGAAATCTGCATTAATCAAATAAGGAAACCCTTTAGAAACTTTTGTGGGTAGATAGCAGTAAATTACTGCGTCGTCGATGGTGTGCAATTTGTCTCCTTCTACTAATGCCGCAAAAGATATTTTCGCACTATCCGCATCCTTCAGTTTTTGAGGACATTCCGTTTCTGACAAACTAGTTAGTTTGAGTTTTAATTCCTCGCTAACTGGCAAAACGAAATCTTTGACAATCCAGCTGCTATGCACTTTGCCATTCTTAAACAATTGACGAACTCCTCCATCCAACAATTTCTTTTCGATATGGATAATAGCTTCATTCTCTATAAAAACAGAAATATTTCTAACACTCCTTAAGAAGAGAACAATTTGGCAATCCTGAAATAACTCAAGAAGCTCCTTTCTGACATCCACTTGCTTGGAGATTGAAATAATTGTGTTAACCATCCTAACATCTATGATGTTTTTCAACTCAACAGGAATCTCCTCCGTCCAAATTGGAATAACTTGCCACGGATAGTCGGTACTTCCCTTCCACATTTGATAATTTTTATCAAATCGAAAGGAGTATTTGTTTGAGAGTATATGAACACTTTCCGATGAATTAAAGACAGACTTGAAGCCGATACCTTTATAACCTGTTTTATCCGCGTCTTTATCTTTCTCACTGGCACGATTTCCTATTCCAGAAATTCCTTTTACATCGTTTTCCGTAAAATGCTTTCCGGTATGTTTAAAGATCAGATAATTGCCAACCAAACGAAATTCTACATCAACATCTGCTACTCCTGGATTGTTTGGAGCATCATCCGCATTCTGCAAAAGCTCAAAAACAAAACGGTTTACTTCACCAAAAACAGTTTTGGTAAGAACATTCAACATGTTCGCGAGATCGCGTGAGTTACTGTCGCTTTTAGCCTTTTCTTGAAAAATAGACTCCACTAGCTGCTTTTCCTTCATAATTAGGTAGGGTATAATGTTTTCGCCTATGCAATGTATTTATTGCATTCATTATTTCCTATCCAAAATCAGATGATCAGTAATTCTTACAGTACATTTCATGAAAAATTAAGTAGCGTTACTAGCTTCATCAACGTGCGCTAACACGCCGTTGAGATAACATGTTATATTATCGCAAAATTCAAGAAGATACTGGGGATCACTAATGTGAAACTCACCCGTCTTCTCATCCAGCACAAAGTGCTCGCTTGTGCTAACCAATTTGTAAATAACAGATTGTTGACTTACAGGTTTGGTTTCCTCAAGCGGGATCGTTGATCCGTTGTGCGCCATAAGATTCCGGATTTTCTGTGCTGTTTTTATTTTATCCCATTCCGAATTGAAAGCATCCAAGTTCAATCCCATCATTTTCGTAAAATACGTTTTTGCTTTTTCAATATAATTTGCTCCGGCGATTTCATTTATTCCAATTTTATATCCGCGCGCGTCCTGTCCCACATTACATATTTGTTTTAAGTCACCTTCGAAAGTGGAAAACAAAAAAATGAACGTTGAGTTGTTGAAGTACTTATTAAATTTTTCCTCGGTTATTTCTCCAACGACCGATTTTAAAATATGCAGAATGGATTTCATATACTCCTGATCGGGCTTTACTTTCCTCCTTTGACTTCGTTTGTAAGCCTTAAAATTCTTTCGAAGCAATTCGGTCGTCTGCTCAATATACTTTTTGTAAAAAAGATATTTCATATCGTAATATGTGTAGTCTGTTGACATAGAATTAGGATTTAGTTTTGGAGAGATTTTAGCACATTCAATTTACGGAAATGGCTCGTATAAGAAAGCGCGGCGAAATCTTGGTCGCCCTTTCTTATACGAGTGCTCAACCAACCTTAATTTGAGGCTCTTGCCGTTTTTGCTTCCTGTATCTCTAGCAACTACAACACTGGAGATGAGGTTAGCCCAACCTATTGGACAAAAAAAGGGCGGCGAAAATTTCGCCGCCCCTCCTCACGATCCGTCTAAGCAACTTTTGTAAGTGGTTTTTGTTGCTTTCGTTTCGTGGTATCAACAAACGGTAGCCTTGAGGCTGCCTGTAGTTTTACTTGATCCGAAACGTGTGCGTAAATCGTCGTAGCAGACATATCCGCGTGACCGAGCAGTTTGGAAACCGTATAAAGGTCGACCCCATGTTGAATCAACCACGTTGCGTAGGTATGGCGCGCCATGTGAAATTTGATCCTGCGTGGAAAGCCCACTTGTTGACCCCACCGCCGAATATGAACCGACATCAACCCGCGCAGCGCAGTTTTGTCGGGGTTCTGTTTATCTATTGACCAGCGGGAAAAAATATACTTGGGCTTATCTTCAAACTCCTCCATGATTTCCTTCTTACGTCGATCCAAAAGCGACGCGGCTGAAGGTGTCAACGGAACCACGACCTGATCTTGGGTCTTTTGCTGCGTTAACATTATAACCTTTTGGGGTTCGCCGTTGATTTTGATAGTTCGGATGTTTGACCATTGCACCCGTTGGCAATCACTCCAGCGAAGTCCGGTGAAGCAACTAAACAGGAACATGAGTTTCAATTGCTCATCCACTTTTTTGGTTTCACAATTGATAAAGTCGTCCAGTTCCTCTGCCGTCAGGTGGTCGGCTTTAACCCGTTTTAGTTTTGGTCGCTCATGCCGTCCGAAAAGACTGTGCGGATTTCCGGCGATGTAGCCTAAGCACATCGCCTCCCGCAAAATCGTTCCCATGAACGCGAAGTATTGGTGAACCGTATTGTTCACCATTCCTTCCCGCTTTAAGAAAAGCAGGAAACCAGCCAACCACGGTTTGTCAATAGCACCGATGGGTAACGGTTTGTTTTCCCCGTTGTATTTTTTGATCTTCTTACGGATGTTTTCGCAAATATGCGCTGACCGAAGGCGTGGCGCACATAGTTCGTCGTACACATCGAAGAAATCCATTTCCCGCAACCGAACTTCGTTGGGCAGTCCTTTTCCCAATACGATGAGTTCGCGGTCGCGCTCGGAACGCATCTTTTTTGCAAGTGCGATCTTGTCTACGTTCTCCGGCAGCGATGGATTTCCTTTGATATGAACCTTCGTCCATTCCGTCCACCGCTTTCCTTTATAGCTTATATCGAAATAAAACGAGTAACCGTTTTTAAGTTTCGATTTTCTGAGTTTTACAGGCATTGTATTTTCTTATTAGTTATTCTACATTTGAGTTAACAGAGAACCGGATGCGTTCAGCATTCGGCGAAAAACTTTAACGGGCAATTCCACTCCCCCGATAAAGTCAGAAAGCCACCTTCAGCGAGGTGGCTTTCTTATTCCATTGGTGGCGCACGCGGCAAACGCCATATAACGCGACTGACCGCCTTTGTGGGGCGGTCAGTTAGCTGGGGCGGTATGTTTGCCACACGGGGCGTATATAGGCGCATTTTCGTTATTGTTTTGAGGTAGTTCCCTCACGTTTTCCTAACGAATCTACGTGGAACTCTATGAAAACAAAACCCTACCAAAAGCAGACAAAATCGCTACACCCCGCGTCGTTACTAGGATGTAGCGGTTCCTGTTAGCACCTAAAAGTTATGCACACGAATTCCGTATCTTTGTTTACCGCGGAGGCGCAGTGAAAATACATGAGACGCGGCGCCAAATCTCCGGACCGGAAAGAATAAACCGAGCGATATGTACGTAGAACAGATGTATACCAATTGCCTTGCGGAAGCAGCATATTGGGTGGAGTCAGAAGGAGAAGCGGTGGTGATTGATCCGATCCGTGAAACAGCGCCTTACATCGCGAAAGCGAAAGAACGTGGCGTGACTATCAAGTATATTTTCGAAACACATTTTCACGCCGATTTCGTTTCAGGTCACATCGATCTGTCGAAAGCAACAGGTGCTGAAATCGTATACGGTCCGAAAGCCGACACAAAGTATCATGTGATCAATGCTACGGACGGACAGGAATTCAAAGTTGGAAAAATTACATTCCGAGCTCTTCATACTCCGGGACACACTCCGGAATCTACCTGCTATCTTTTGTTCGATGAAAACGGAAAAGAGAATGCAGTATTCACCGGCGATACTTTGTTTGTTGGTGATGTAGGTCGCCCTGATCTGCTCGACGGAAAAATGACGAAGGAAGAACTCGCTGGAATGATGTTCGATTCACTGAACAACAAACTGAAGAAACTTCAGGATTCAACATTGATGTATCCTGCACACGGACCTGGTTCTTCGTGCGGAAAAAATATCGGTAAAGAAACGTGGTCAACAATCGGTGAACAGAAAGCTACGAACTACGCAATGAAAATTACAGATCGTAATGAATTCATTGCAACTGTTACCGCAGGACTTACTGCACCTCCACAATATTTTTTCAAAGACGCGATGATCAATAAGAACGGGTATGAAAATATCGACAACGTTCTTGAGCGCAACGTAGTTGGACTCGATGCATTGAAAGTAAAGAGTGCAATTGAAGCTGGCGCATTGGTACTTGATACTCGTCACCAGGATGAATTCGAAAAAGGATTTATTCCGGGATCAATGTTCATTGGCCTCGATGGAACATATGCAGTTTGGGTGGGAACACTCCTCGACATCAACGTGAAACTCGTTGTTGTTGCAGCTGCAGGTCGTGAAGAAGAAGCAATTCTTCGTCTCGCGCGAGTTGGTTACGAAAACGTTCTTGGTTATCTCGAAGCCGGAATTGAATCGTGGAAGAAAGCAGGATTGCCAACCGACACAATGAACTCCGTTGATCCGGAAGAATTTGTTGCAGCGATGAACCAGCCGAATCACAAAGCGGTAATTGATGTACGTCGTCCCGGCGAATGGGATAACGGTCACGCGGAAGGTGCACAACATCTTTGCCTGAGCAATTTCAATCAACCGGAGAAAGCTGCAGCCGAACTAGACAAAGACAAGCCGTACTACGTTCACTGTGCGGGCGGTTATCGTTCCGTAATTGCAATTTCTATTCTCAAGCAGCAAGGCTACACGAACCTCGTGAATGTGAGAGGTGGCTGGAGAGTGCTGGAGGCGATGGATTTCCCGAAGGAGATGCCGGTGATTGCGTAAAATGGGCTTGCATTAGCTTTCTTGACTAAGAATTTTAGTTTTTTCTGCACGCCATTTTTCTCCTGCGTAGGTTTGTAACATCAAATACATGTGATGTTATGGCTGTTGCGAAAGTAAAAACACAATTTTTCTGTCAGAATTGCGGAACGAGCTCACCGAAGTGGGTGGGAAAATGTAATTCCTGCAATGAATGGAACACCTTCGTGGAGGAAATCGTCAAGAAGAACGACGATCCACGATCTTCTCCGTTCTCGCGTTCAAATGGGCGTTCAGTAAAACCTCTTAAGCTCGATGAGATTGTATCGAGTGAGGAACATCGTGTTCCGTTGGTCGACAAAGAACTCAGTCGCGTGCTTGGTGGCGGATTGGTTCCGGGCTCACTCGTGTTGTTCGGTGGAGAACCTGGAATCGGGAAATCAACTCTCATGTTGCAGATTGCGACGCAGGTAAAAATGCGTGTGCTGTATGTGTCTGGAGAAGAAAGCGAACAGCAGATCAGAATGCGCGCCGAGAGAATCGGAATCAAGAATAAAGATTGTTTTATTCTCACCGAGACTAACACGTCGAATATTTTCCAGCAGGCCGCTGCAATTTCTCCGGAACTGATGATCATCGATTCGATTCAGACATTACATACGGCAAGTGTTGAATCATCGCCGGGAAGTGTTTCGCAGGTGCGGGAATGTGCAGGAGAAATGCTGCGTTACGCGAAAGAAAATGGTGTGCCGGTGTTTTTGATTGGTCACATCACGAAAGATGGTTCTATCGCAGGACCGAAAGTTCTGGAACACATGGTTGATACAGTGTTGCAGTTCGAAGGCGATCGCAATCACGTTTATCGCTTGCTGCGCACAACGAAGAATCGTTTTGGTTCTACGAATGAACTCGGCATTTATGAAATGCAGGGAAGCGGTTTGCGTGAAGTGAGCAATCCTTCGGAAATTCTTGTTACATCGCGTGAAGAACCCGTGAGTGGAGTTTCTATCGCAGTACTGATGGAAGGAATGCGTCCGATGCTGATTGAAACGCAAGCGCTCGTGAGTTCTGCTGCGTATGGAACACCACAGCGATCTTCAACGGGCTTTGATCTTCGTCGATTGGGAATGTTGTTGGCTGTGTTGGAGAAGCGTTGCGGATTTCGTCTAGGCGCGAAAGACGTTTTCCTGAATATCGCGGGGGGATTGAAAGTAGAAGATCCGGGAATTGATCTTGCGGTGGTGTGCGCAGTGCTTTCTTCAAATGCAGATATTCCGGTTCCGCATGGTGTGTGCTTTGCCGCTGAAGTTGGATTGAGCGGTGAGATTCGTCCGGTAACGAGAATTGAGCAACGTATATCAGAAGCAGAGAAACTGGGCTTCAAAGAAATTTACATCTCAAAATTTCACAAGGGCTTGAAGCAGGATAGTTATGCGATACGATTGAGAACGTGTGGGAAGATTGAGGAAGTATTCTCGGGACTATTCGGCTGAACGAGGCTAAAAAAGGGAACACAGAAAAAAACTGAAAATTACAGATGGTTACAGATTAAATATTTACTTAAGATGGAATTTTTACATAAAGAAATAGGAGATAAAGTGCTACGCGCCTTTTATAATGTTTACAATAGGATGGGATTCGGATTTGCAGAAAAGGTTTATGAAAGATCAATGATGATCGAGTTCAGAAAAATGGGCGTGAAGTGCGAACGTCAAAAATCAATAACCGTTTATTATGACGGAGAAAACGTTGGTGACTACTGTGCAGATATTGTAGTTGAAGATGCGGTTATACTTGAGTTGAAAGCGGCAACTGGCATTGCAACTGAACACGAAACGCAGCTCTTTAATTATTTAAGAGCGACTGACGTTGAAGTTGGCTATGTTCTGAATTTTGGCGAGAAACCTCAGTTCAGACGGGTACTGTTCACAAACGACAGAAAACATGGACGTAACGCAGCTTGAGTGAAATCAATCTGTGTTTTTTCTGTCTCGTCTGTTTTTTTCTGTGTTCCTTTTTAAAAAGCCACTATCACGCCTCAAACTTGTTCACCATCACACCATCAATATAAATCGTGTACGAGTGCGGTGAAAATCCAGCGAAGAAAACCGGTCGTGTTTTGTTGATGCGCACGTGATGCTTTTCGTGAACGCCCACCCACAAATCGAAATCGCGGGAGATGCTGAAGTCAAACATGAAGAGACGATCGATGGCAACAATTCCATCAACATAAATCTTGAACTTCCCCCACATCTGATCGTAACGGATATCGATCTCGTGGCGTTCGGTAACTCCTATGGAAAATACGTGGTGCACTATCCTTTGATTTTCTTTTCGATTGCAGTTGTAGAATATCCCTCCACAATTTCAATCAACTTCACCTCTCCACCTTTCGCCAACACAATATCGTGACCTGCGATCTGCTCAACCTTATAGTCCGCACCTTTCACGAGTACATCCGGCTGCAAGGCTTTGATCAGTTCGTACGGCGTTTCTTCATCGAAAATCACCACGTAATCTACAAAGTGCAATGCTGCTAGTACCATCGAGCGCGAATTCTGATCCTGTAGCGGACGTGAATCTCCCTTGTTGAGCATTTTCACGGAAGCGTCGCTGTTTAATCCTACGACGAGAATTGCACCACAATCTTTTGCCTTGCTGAGATAATCAACATGACCCAGGTGCATGAGATCGAAAACGCCATTGGTAAAAACCACTTTCTTTCCGAAGAAGTGCGCGTGATTCATGAAGAAAGAAATAGTTTCTCTCGTCACAATTTTTTTCTTCACCGATTCGAGTGCGTTCATTTCGACAGTTTGTTTAGCGCGGGACGAAGTGCAAATGCAATTCCTGTAAATATAAGAACTGTAGCAACCTGTGCGCCCCACGAAAGCCATGCAAACGACGCAGCAGCTGGTGCTGATTCAGGTGCGATATCAATGAGAATTGCAGTGATGATAATCTGGTACGCTCCTATTCCACCCGGCGTAAATGCAACACCGAATGTTCCGAAGAGAACAAGAATCAACGCGTTGTTCATTGTGAGTGAAGATGTTTCTGGGAAACAGAAGAACACCACGTATAACGCGAGATAATATCCGAACCAGATCAACAGCGATTGTGCAATGAATAACCCCGGACTTTTCACTTTGCGCACTGATAACACTCCATCCTTCAATCCCGCGAAAAATGCTTTTGCTTTTCCTTTGACTCTGTTTCTAAGGAAAAGAAATCCAGCGACAAGCAATAGAAGTATTCCGACTAGCAATGCCATTTTCAAAGGACTCGCAGTGATCCCCGATAATTTTATCATCGCAGGATCCCACACATACTCAAAGAAAATCCCCTGGAGTTTGGCGAACTGAAGCAACAACACAATCAGAAAAATTACCACGAGGCAAAGCATATCCACGATACGCTCTACTACCACAGTACCAAATGATTCCGAAAGCGGAACGTTATCACTCACCGTTAATACACTTGGACGAACCACTTCACCAAGTCGCGGCAATCCATAGTTCGCGAGATAACCGAGCAGTACTGCATAAAAGCGAGTTCCTAATCCGGCTTTGTGTCCAAGTGGTGTAAGCAACATCTGCCAACGTATTGCACGCAACAAGTGTGCAAGCATACCAATGAACACAGCAACTGCAAACCAGTAATAATTTGCATTGCGAAGTCCTTTGTAAAATGCCTCGCGTTCATCGTCAGTAAAAGTGCTGAACTGCCAATACATCAGTCCGCCACCGAGCCCGAAGAAGATTATGAACTGAATAATCTGGCCGGTTTTACTTTTCACTGATTAGGCTTTAAGCTGGTTGTTGTTGGCGACGTCAGGGAAAATTACCGACGGATTAAATTTCTTCGCCGTTTCAAATTCCATGTCGCAATACGAAATCACGATAGCATCATCACCGGGAGAAAATTTCAAAGCAGCCGGACCGTTGAGACAGATCACACCCGATCCTCGCGCGCCTTTGATCACGTACGTAATGATGCGCTCACCGTTGCGGTAATTCAGCACATGCACCTGTTCGTTTTCAATGAGATTGGCAGCATCCATCAGATTTTCATCAATGGTTATGCTTCCGATATAATTCAGATCCGCTTCGGTTACACGAACACGATGGATCTTCGATTTCATTACCTGGATAATCATAGCGGGTGCAAAGTTAACGATTTCTTATACCGTTGGAACGCGCCCTTCGGCAAGCTCAGGACACGGATTTTGACGTCCAAAGCGTGTTATTCCAGGAAGCGATGGTTGCTGTATATAGATAGTGCTGGATTTGGATCGACACAGATGATCATGCGTCCCGATAGCTATCGGGACATGATCGAGCTCTAACAAGCTTATCTCATTAAATCCATTACCAGGTCTTTCTGAATTATGCGAGTCATCCTTGCGAGCGATTAGAAAACAACGGACATAAAAATCCACGTTCCATTTTGCTGCGTACAATTTGCGGTAATCAATAATGCAAGCACAACATTTAGTATAAATCGCGTCGCACAATTGTCGTGCATTTGTCACCGGAAAACGCGCAAGTTAAAATGTATTAAATTATGCATGCATAATAAATAATTTTCTCGCTTCAACATTTGGTTCGTTATCAGCACGATATCGAAAACCGGTATGCGAAATTTCAATCGTTTGCGCCATCACATGAAATGGTGACCAAAATGTTTGTACGAAAACCTTGCGTAACGTTGAGCGTAGAATTCAACCGAAACCAACACACCTCCATATGCCCGATCGCCCCAGCGATGTCAAAAAAAAGTTAGATGAACTGTACAAGAAGACGGAAGACATCCGTCACGATTTGATTTCGGTTCATCACATGCTCACCAACTCCGGATACTTCGCTCCACCGAAGCCGCAGTACGAAGCTCCCGTACAACAATGGGCTCCACCTGCTATGCAAACGAAGTATGTTCCTCCAGTTGTAGAGAAACAAAACGTACCCCCGGTTCCACCTCCACAGGTTGAACAGGTGATAACACCCCCGCCCGTTATGCAACAACAAACTCCACCTGTGCAACGACAGGTATTTACGCCGCCGCCGCCGAGACCACCACAGCCGCCGCAACAACCGAAGAAAGGTTTCTTCGATCGCAATCCTGATATGGAAAAATTTATCGGTGAGCGACTCGTAACTTTCATCGGTATCGCGGTGCTCGTAATCGGTATTGCTTTCTTCGTGAAGTATGCAATCGACCGCGAGTGGATTAACGAAGTCGGCCGTACTGCGATCGGAATTCTCTGCGGAGGAATCCTGATTGGTGTTGCGCATCGTTTGCGTAAAGGATACACCGCCTTTAGTTCTATACTCGCAGGTGGTGGCATCGCTACGTTATATTTTACAGTCACGTATGCGTTCCAGATGTATCACCTGTTCTCGCAACCTGCCGCGTTGGGAA
>CAYUTR010000003.1:0-50735 GCA_964447465.1 uncultured Chryseobacterium sp. | reverse complement strand
GTGTGAAGCTTCCAATATGATGCGTTGCGGAGGTCCTGGTTTCGTTTTCTTTCCGGGCACAATAGGATCAGCTGGTACATTGAAAGCGCCAAGAAGTCCTGTACTCTGCGCACTGATATAGATATAGAATACATCTTGCGGACGAGCCAACGGTTTGATGACCTGCGTAATAATGGAATCGATGTTCTTTAGCGTAGCAGCATCGTTAAACAGTGTGTAAGACACTGCTTTGCTGATCATCAGCGAGGAATTATTATTCGTAAAATTTACATCTCCGCTTGCAGCATCTTTAGTTGTGCGCTGCTTTACAAGCTGAACATCGGCTACAGCATTCGGTTTGCCCGGAGTTCCGTTAATACATTTTTCAATTCCGATTCCCAGGAAAAATACTTTGGAGTCGCCATCCTGCCCAAAGAGGCTTACCTGCAGGAAAAATGCTGCAAGTAAAACAAATATATATCTGAGTGCGTGTGACATTGAATTGGGGTCTGAAGTTTTTAAGGAGTATAAAAATAACGATTTCTTACAACCAATTAACGTACCACCAGCGCAAAACGATATATACGTATTTCTACGTATACGTTATGTAATGATAGCTTAACGCAAGTTTTTCTACGATAAAGGAGTAGTACAGAGCGCTATGTGATTTTTCATCTAATACTAAAGTGTGAATTTGACAGCGCCGTGTGTTTTCAGCATGCGGATTGATATATATTTGCGTTGTAACATCATAACCAAACCAACTAACTATTACTATGAGAAAACACATTTTTATGCTGCTTGTTGCAGTATTGTCATTCGGTGTTGCGAATGCACAGACAGGAAAGAAAGAGCACGTTGTAAAAGACGTGAAGGCTACTAAAATGGCTGGCGCGCGCGGCAAAGACAAAATCAAAAACGACGTTCCTACAACGGACGTAGTAGCTCCAAAACCTGCTGAGCGCGGATCAGCAAGTGAGTGTCACCTTACTTTCGACAACTACACTGGTTACTGGGTCAAGATTTATGTAGACGGAAACTTCAAAGGTTATGTTGAACCTTGGGGAACCGGCGAAGTATGGGTGTATGGTGGATGGACGAGCTGGTATGCTGAGTCATCTGGCGGATCATTCTACTGGGAAAACAGCGGTGATTGCTACTCTGATTGGTGGGTTAACCTCCGCGAGTAATTCGCTAAACGAATAATGAATTAGGGCATTCACATTTTTGAATGCCCTTTTCATTTACCACTAAAGTGTGAATCACGTGGTAACTTTCCGGCATGCAGCTTGCATTGAATTATATTTGTAACATTTCAAAACCGACGCAATGAAAAATTATTTCTTTCTGTTTCTCATTGCATTATTTTTCACGACCACCGTGCGTGCGCAGGACAGCGTTAAGCGCGAGCGCGTTGTTCAGGATGTGAAGGCAACTGAAGTTGTTGCATCTCGCGGGAGTAGCCCGGACCTGACCGAATTGCCGGCACAGGACTCTGCCGTTGATGATACCGATTGCAGTTGCGGCTGTTATGTGACCTTTGATAATTACACGGGTTATTGGATAAACATTTACGTCGACAGCGTATTCAAAGGAATAATTGACCCTTATGGAGTCGGGGAGCTGTGGGTGATTCCAAGCGTTCGTAAATATTATGCCGAAACTACAGGGCACACTTATTACTGGACTGCTGAACTCGGATGTAATTCTGCAGATCAGTATATTAAGTTCCGGGAATAGAAATTAAACCAGGTCAAAATGAAAAACAGGAATTTCATCTTCGCAATTGCAATCGTGTTGTTCGGCACTACGCTCAATGCCGGTGTGAAGCGCGCGCTCATCATCGGTATTGATACGTATGAAGAGACCAAACAAACTCCTGCCGCATTTGCAGCTCGTGGCGCAGAAGAACGTGCAGGATGGAAAAACCTGGAGGGATGTGTGAACGATGCGCGTTCGATGAAGCAACTATGCATGGCCCGTTACGGATTCATGGAGCAGAATATCGATACGCTCATGAACAAACAGGCAACGCACGATGGAATTCTGAATTCAATCAATGAGCTGTACGGAAAATGTATGCCACAGGCCGGCGATGTTGTTCTGATTTATTACGCCGGTCACGGATCGCAAGTGAAGAACAGCCGTTCCTACGATGGAACCGGACAGGATCAGACAATGGTTCCTTCAGACTTGTGGGATATCCGCAACAAAGAACTTGCTCCACTGTTCAATAAATTTATTGATGCGGGAGTTACGCTCACTATTATTTATGATTGCTGTCACAGCGGAGGAATTGCACGTGGTAACAGTTTACCGGTTGAATACATTTCGCGCCAGGCGCCACCGTTGAACTTTGATGCGAACGACGATAGCAAATCGCCAAACATTGAAGAGCGCGGCGCATTGGTGTTCAGTGCAGCGCAACGCGATCAGACTGCGAAAGAAGCTGTAGACGCCGATGGAATTTCTCACGGAGCATTTACACTTGCGCTCATCAAAGCAATCAACAGCGCAACGACAAACGAAAGTGCGGCTATGATTTTCACACGCATCGTTGCGAATCTGAAATCAGACGGCGGTCCGAAATTCCAGGATCCGATTCTTGGCGCGAATGAAGCAAGGAAGAATGCTACGCTTTTCGGAACAGCTGTAAGCGACGTGCAGACGCGCACGATTGTAGGTGTGCAGGAAGTTGTAGACGGATTTGTTCGCCTTCGCGGCGGATTTGAATTATCGATTTATCCCGGATGCCGTTTTGCTCGTCCCGATGGAAAAGACACAATCGAAGTTGTAACCGTTGCGGGAATCGGAACCAGTGTTGCTAAAATTGTGACCGGCGATATCAGCTCATTTCATCCCGGAGATATTGTTGAAATGCTCAACTGGGTAACACCCGATCGCCCCACACTTTTGTTGTGGTCTCCAACTGCAACAATGACGAACTCAGAGTTGACGGCTGCAATCATGCCTGTTCAAAATCTATTCACCTCCGGACATTGTGTTCAGGTGAAAGATCAGACAGAAGCTGTTCCGGAATATGTGATTCAGTATCACATCGATCACTGGATGATTTCGCAGGCAGGGAAAAGTAAAATCAAAACACTGACTGCGCTCAATGAAAAGGAACTGAAGAAAGAAATCCGGAAAGGCGCAACTGTTTCTCTGCAGCTTCCTCCAACGAAAGAATTTGATGCGGCATTGCATTCGAAGATTGGTGCTGGAACAGATAACTCTGCAATTGATTTCACGAGCGATCCGATGTCGGCGAATTATATCATCGCGGGAAGAACAAACGGAAGATTAGAATATGCGTTGATCCGTCCGAACGTTTCTAAAACCGATACTGCATCTAATTTAGGATTGCCATTACGTTCCAGCTGGATTGGCGGCGATCAGGCCTTGAAAGGTGCAGACTCTATTGCGAGTTACGCGATCCGTCTCGGCAAACTGAATGCATGGATGAATCTTGCTTCTCCTCCCGATGAGTTTCCATACTACTTAGGATTGAAACACAAGGACGGAGGAATTGTTCAGCCGGGTGAAACAGTTTATGGAGGAGAACGTCTCGAGCTGATTCTCGTACTCGATACGATCAACTTCAAACCATTTTACTGTCAGCGTTATATCAATGTGTTTGCAGTGGATGCAACCGGGAAAATGGTGCTGTTGTATCCGCGACCGGAACTCGGCGACGGAAACAAAGTGGAGTACCGTGGAAAATTTCAGAGCAAGCGTACAATTCCGCTGGAGAAAACTCCGGGTGGCGATCCGCTTGGGTTTACAGTTTCCAAACCATATGGGTACGACACGTATTTCATGGTAGCTTCTGAAACGCCGCTGCCTCCCGATATTTTCAAATCAGACGGAGTGCTTGAACGCGGCCCATCGAAGGGTGCAGTAAGTCCGCTTACAAACATGATGCGCAATTATGGTTCACGTACACGAAGTTTTACGGAAGATCCTCCGGCGGTAACGAGTGAGATGTGGAGCGTGAGGAAGTTGCAGGTGTTGAGCGCCGAGAAATAGTGGCTGCCTGCCCTTCGACTACGCTCAGGACAAGCTCGCTTCTACACGGAGAGACGGCGAAACGGAGAAGTACTAAACCCACGCGGCACGGCGGATCGCTTTGCGATCTGTGCTGAGTATGAAAAAAGTAAATAACATGCGCGTTGCGAAATGTTTTTTCGGATTGATCGTTGTGTTTGTCGCATTGGCAAACGCAAGTGACGGTCTTGCGCGTAATCAGACATTGTTATCGCGTGCAGGAATGTTTCCGGATCGCACATCGGTGAATTGGTTTCTTGGAATTGGCATCAGCAACTACGATTCGAATGCAGTGTGGAAAGATCTGCGTAATGCACGCGGAGACATGGAGTACATTCACTCCACGCTTACAACAGAATACCAGTTCTCTCCGAAACACAGCATCCTGCTTGTAGATTCGCTTGCAACGCGGGAGAACATTCTGGACACACTCCGGTTTCTTGCGTTGAAAGTCCGGGATAGCGATAACCTGATTATTTATTTCGCCGGTCACGGATATCAGCATCCGGATACGCGCATTGGATTCTGGATTCCGTGCGACGGAGGACGCGATGCAACTTCATTGGTATCGTGCATGGATTTAAAACTCAACGGAATTGTGAACAGTTCGGCGATGCACATTGTGTTGTTTGTAGACGCATGTTACGGCTCAACTATTTTCGATGACCGCAAATCCAAACCTGCACCAACAGTTGCAACCATAGCCGACCGAGGAGACAGCGCTGTTGTGATTAACGTGAACGTGACGCAGTTCCCCGGGTTCACTCCCGATGAACAGGTAAAGTGGTCGATGTATCATGAAATTCAGCAAATCCCTTCGCGTGAAGCTTATTCATCCGGAAGACTCAAGCCTGTTACAGATGGGAAAGATGATCACAGTCCGTTTGCATTACACATCTATGAATTTCTCAAGGACAGACAAACACCTTTTACGGTGCTTGAACTTGCAGCAGATGTGAATGCAAAAGTTTACCAGGATACAGAACAGGCTCCGCGGTATGGGCATCTGAAACTAGAAGGAGATGAAGGCGGGGAATTTGTTTTTTGGAGGAGGGAGTATTGAGGTGACGGCATGGTTTCATGTTAAGGACACCAATCTCCAAAACGAACTCAATCATTTATTCGATTAATGAGCGACAACAATTTTACCGGTTTTCAGGGTTGTGCCGGCGGCATGCACACGATACAAGTAGGAACCATCTGCTAAAGTCAAAAACAAAGTTTGCGATTGGTTTCCGGTTTGTAATTCGTCATAAAAAACTTTTTGTCCTAATATATTGTAAACCTCAAACTTTGTTGCGTCTGGGAAATTTCCGCTGAGTGTTATTTCACCACTGGTAATACTTGGCGTTACAGAAATTTCCGGATAAGTTGGTGGCTCCGAAGTGTCAGAAGTACAATCAATGCAATGAACATCGAAGTCGTCGAAAAAATAGTAACACGCGGTTCCGGTTGCGGAATTTACATATTGTGTATTTGCAGTATCAATGTTGCCAAATACAAAAAAGCGTTCCCCTCCTTCGGCAACAAAAGTGTCTTGAACAAGCGTCCAACCGAGTGTGTCTGTCAAAAAATTTCCAGATTGATTCCCGGCATCTACATGAAGAGTTCCAAGATAAGACCAACAGGTCCATTGATCATAATCGACAATACTATCCTGCATAAAACAGAAACTAATTAAGTCTAAGCCATGCGCTCCTTGACTGTAATAAGTCTCACCCAATGATGTGTAAAAACTGACAGCATAAGTCTTCCCGGCTTGTAATGAATCGCTTAATTTTCCAGCCATAAGTTCTGTACCTCCAGCCACTGCCATGCCAGCATAAGCAATACCCGTATTAGGAAATTGTGTGCCCCAGTTGTTATTTGCAGGACCGTAGCCGCCGCCGCCCCAAGAATTAAATAATATCATTTGATCGATACAGCCGATGTTACCGGTCATAGTAGGGTAAAAATAATCCGGTGTCCCGCAAGCCGATGGTCGATACCAAACTTTTGCTTTTGTTATCGTGCTATCAGAGGGGCAACGTAACGTATCCTCAAAACCTGGATTTCGCACAAGATTAACCTGCCCTGCGCTAAGAAAGGGTAAAAGCAACGCAAACAAAGTGATACGGCTTTCATATTTTTAAAAGAAGGTTCCTTGAAAATAGCTAGCAACCTGCCAAAGGAGGAGAACAACTATTGAGCAATAATCAACTTTCCGGTTTTCAAAGAATTGTCACCAGACTGCAAACGATACGTGTACGTTCCATTCGCTAAAGTCAGGAGCACGTTTAGTGAATTATTCCCACTTGGGATTTCGTTATAAAAGACTCGTTGGCCCAGCATATTGAAAATTTCGAATTGCGTACCTGCCGGAAAATTTCCGCTAAGGGTAATTTGCCCACTGGTAATATTCGGTGCAAGTGAAAATTCAGGATAAGCTGGCGGTTCCGGGGTGTCAGATGTGCAATCAATGCAATGAACGTCGAAATCGTCGAAGTAGTAGTAAGAGCCGATTTGTGCATTCGAGTATTGAGTTCCCGCCGTGTCAATGTTCCCAATAATCATGTAGCGTTCTCCCCCCTCAGCAATAAATGTGTCCTGCACGAGCACCCAAGAGATAGTATCAGTGATAATGGTGCCAGCTTGATTTCCGGCATCAACGTGCAAAGTACCTAGATACGACCAGCAAGTAGCCCCGTTAAAATCTGTTACGCTGTCCTGCATGAAGCAAACATTAATCTGATCGAGTCCAGAAACAGAAACTTCGGCCAACGAAGTATAAAAACTCACTACATAATATTTTCCGGGGATCATAGAATCAGTAAGAGGAACTGCCATGAGTTCATCGCCTAGACTTAACACAAAACCAGCATAAGCTATCCCTGTTCGTGGTGCTTGATAACCACGCATATTAGAATAATCCCCACCACCCCAACTTTGAGGAAAGTGTGCAACACAACCACCATTGATTTGTAATGGATAGTAAAAGTCAGGTGTACCGCACGCACTAGGTCGATACCACTTTTTCGTCTTCACAACAGATGTATCAGACGAGCACCGTAACGTGTCCTCAAAGCTCGGATTGGGAACAATGTTCACCTGCCCCGTCGAAAGAAGGGGAAATAGTGCAGCAATAAAAATAAATCGTGCTTTCATTTTAGAAAGCAGGTTCCGGGCAATTTCACCCGGAACCTACTGTTTATACGCCTTTTACCAAAGTTAAGTTATTTAACGATCACAAGGCGCTGACTTTCGGTCGCCTCATCACCCACCACAACACGGATCATGTACACACCCACCCGTCAGAACTGCCGTTTCAACCGTGTAAACGTCTTGTTGCGGCGGAAGCTGCTGACTGAGGACGAGTTTGCCACCCAGATCGTAAATCTCGACCTGTGCGCTTTGTCCTTCGTCAACACCGTACTCCAGTTTCACCGATGCGTTTGCAGGATTCGGGTAGACGTTCAACTCGCTTTGGGTTGCATGACTTGAATTTTCCTGTCCTATGCGTTGTGAACTGCCGCCGTAATAGTCTATTTCAAGATCGAGCATCACCTGCGCGCTGTAAACTGCAGTACCACCTTCTATAGGGTCTTGCTGCGCAATGTTCAGAAGTGTAGCGGAATCTGCCGAAGTAAATTCTGCTATACCCTGCATCCATGTTGCTGCATAAATGCCATAAACAACTTTCACGTTATGTTCTGGCACGTTAGAACATGCAAGTGAATTACACGCAGAAGCAACAAACTGAAAACCGCCGGAGTCGGCAGCAATTTCAATTTGGCGCAATGTTCCCACGTTCGTCGGATTATAGCTGTTAAAGAAATTTTGGTACAGCGTGTCGTCCGGGAAGCCGAGGCTTAACCACGCTGGTGTTTGTGTTAATTTACGATGCGCATAACGATGAAGCAAGTGGCGGTTCTCCGCAGTTGTGTTCGTATCAGAAGCAGATCGTAACGCAACACCAACCTGCCTGTCCCGCTCTACTTGCTGAGGTAACAAGAAAAATATACCGCAAGCATTATATGAATCAAAGACTAAATTAATACCGTTTGTTCCCACCGCAGTTGGTGGAGTTACTGTATGATAGCGCCAGCTAATTGTTGGCGAAACATTACCATTTAAATCATTAATTAATGAAACGGTATTATTCCAAACGTTCCCCGTCGATGCTGGAGTATTGTTTGGGTCAAGAATTTGATCTCCGATGTCACACTGAAAACCCGTTGCAGCACCGCCAGTAAAGAACACTCCGTTATAACAACGGTTCATTGTGTTGCAGGCAAGTGTACTTCCCGAGGAAGTTTCCCACCCGAAAATGCCGCTGCCCAACCTTGTGAAAATATTATCAATTGCATAAGTCACCGGGCTGTTCTCAATACTGATCCCTCGCAGTCGCTGAACCATTCCTGCGGTCGGTAGACCGGTCGTGGCAGCTTTGCTCACATTGTTGGTATCACATCGAACAGTTGCGCAACCTTCCAAGCGAATTCCATAATGAGCAATTGTGTAAGCTCCGTTTGGTTTTGTGAAGGCGATCGAATTACCGCCAATGAACACTTTGTTCTTGCCAACGAGATTCTGCACCCAGATACCCGTCCGAACCCTGCTGATTGTTTGGTTACTCTGAATATTTACTGTCATATCAGCCGGAGACACACACGCAACACGAATACCTGTTCCAATCTGAGAAGCATAGTTGGACGTGGTATTCCCCGTTTGCAAAATGGAATTCAGATTAATGTTCACTGTCGCGTCGTAACATTCAAGTAGCAAAATCCCTGTATTGAATCCATACGTCACCGAATTGTTCGCAATATCGTTGTCATTAATAGCAATGTTCCGCGAATTCGCTCGTTGAACACGAACACCATACAATCGTATCTCCGAAATGTTGTTATTAAGAATACTGACGTGCACCAGGTCGAAGACATCGACAGCGATACGCATAGTCGTGAACGCACAGCTATTTAATCCAACACCACCAACTGTAATGGCAGGTTGATACGTTACATTCTTATGACCGTTTGCAACAACACCTGTTCCAGCATTGGGAATTATGACATTACCAATGATGTTTGTGAAGCGTCCGTTGATCACCTTTGTAATCGAGTTATTGGACCGCACTCCGACAGCAACATTGTTGAATCGGTTGCGATTTGCAGCTGTTGTTGCATCGCCGATAGTGATGTCAACGTTGTCGTAGATCTCGATGGCGCAAATTGTTCTGTTGTGCGCGAATGGAAGTGCTGGAATCGCAGGCCAGAGCGGTCCATTCATTACAAAATCAGTGGAACGCACAACGCCGGGATGAGTGCCACTGTAGGCATTCACGACAATGTCTCTATAACAGTTTTGGAATGTGGAGTTTTCAATAAAGTATTTTCCACCGCTGTTCGAGACTACTGCATTCTTCGCCTGTTGAATGACTGATGTGTTAATGATATTCACAGTCGAAAACACATTTGTCAGGTAAATCCCATCCCACATCGTGTCGCATTTAACTGAGAGCGTACAATTGTCTAACGTAAGTGTCTGACCTGGATTTACGATGATAACTGTGTTTGGCGACAGGCTGATGTAATTACAATTCAGGAATGTAAGAGGTACATCAATCGTGAACACACCGGAGATCATGATGTCATTTCCGCTGCAAGGACCATCAATTGTGTTTGGAGCCGTGATGCATGCAGAGAACGCAGCGCTGCTCAATACTGCCGATGCGCTTGTGTTACTGATCGTGTATAGTGTCTGCAACTGGCAACAACCCGGTATGTATAACGTATCAAATCCATAACAATCGTTTATGGAATCCCATGCCGAGAGATAGAGATAGCCACCTGCGCTAATCCAATGTACATTCGTTGAGCATCCCTTGGTATCACTCAAACTGTCCGTTGGAATTGAGGCCGACCAGTCGTAAACAATTCCCGGTACACATGGACTTGCCGTGTAAGTGATAAACCCGTTTCCGCAATTGTTGGTTTGATAACCGACTATGTTTGCTGTTGGACCGCCGGGCTGAATGACTGTAGCCGTATAAGTAAATACCGGACCGTTCGGACTTGTGATTGTATGAGTAACCGCATACGGAATACCGGTCTGTGTGAAAATATGCATTGGGTTCTGTAACGCGGAACTATCGTTTGCCCCGGAAGCCGGATCACCAAAATTCCAGTGATGGACATAGCTGGTATCAACACATTCAGTGCTATCAACGAAAAACATTCTGCATGTGCCCGACCATGTGAAAGTAGGATCGGGATAATATTCTAACGTTACGTCATCGATGTAATAGTATGCACCCACATTCGGATTCGTGTTGACAGTTGGAAATGGAAACGGTGGCGCCGGAAGAGGTCCCGGCATTGCGGTTTGCACTTGAGGAGCATTGCCGAAGGAACCTATTGTTATCCATAGCTCTCCTCCAACTGCTTGAAATGTTCCGCTGATCATTACCCAATCGCTGGTATCTGAAATTGTGGCGCTGGCAATAACTTGTGGCGTCAAGTTGAAAACTGAAGGATTTGGTTGCTGATTAGGTCGTACGCTGGAAATATATGCACCTACATCATTAACGGCAAAGCCGGAACAATCCGCGAGACTAACCCAGAAAGTTAAAGTGTAATATTCTCCTGCGAGGAGCGGTTGTTGCAGATGGTGTTGAATGTATTCACGAGACAATGCGTTGGTGTTGTAGTAGCAGTAAATACCAGCGTATGAGTCTCCGGAATGTGGCGCTTCTGTACCGGCAAAGTTACTTGTGTCAACTACTGTGGGAAATCCGAATTTAAAATAATCTGGAGTTCCAACACCCGGCGTTCTCCAGCCGCCGCAAACATTAGTCGAATCAAAATTGGCTGGGGCTTGACCCGTTGTAGAGTTAGGGTATGATTCCAAATCCGGGTTGCAAACGAGTTGACATAATGAATCAGGGCATGGAGGACATGGCAACAACGTTGAGGTTGCGTTTGCACAGACATAAACCTGACCGCTGCCAGAATTTGATCGTATCACTTTTAAAAGATAATTCGTCGATGCAGAAACACTTGATCTGATCAGGAATCCTTCTATATCACTATTTCCTGATTGAACCAGTGTCAGCGAAGTACACGTTCCGGTGTATAGTTCTGCTCCTGTAATCGAGGCAGAGCCACTCGTTGCGGTAACACTGATATTGCACCACGAGCTGCTGCTGCCGGAATTGAACGATAGCCAAACGATAGAATCGCTAACGGAATAGCTACCGCAGTTGTTAATCATTAGAGCCAAAGGCGTCGCGCAGGTTTGCGCCTGAACGCGTTGTGTGTAACAGAGAATGGCGAATAGAAGTAGAGCTATACTACCAATTCTGCTGATTCGTTTTTTCATGATGGAGTGGTTTAGGGTTATGACTTGATAATATGTACAGTGTTGTGGTGCGCTAAGCCGGCTCAAAGAACTAATCACTTTTTGATTCCTCACATTATTCTTCCGCTGTAAACTCAGCAACTGGAGCATACGCTTCTTTACACAGATCGCTAGTGTGGGATGAAGGCTGAATAAGTGCAATGTATAACCTCGATTAGTTAAAGCCAGGAGAAAACCACCGGCGCAAGCAATTACTTCACAAGTGGTCACATTTACGATGCAATCTATTGAATTTTATCAACTGTAACCTATGGGTTACCAATGTTTTTTCTAAAACCCCACACCTTGATCTCATCCATCGGATGCAAGGATGCAGGAAAAGAAATTTTTTCAGTTACTGGGAAAGCGTATCGCCTCATTAAGAAAGGAGCGCGAGATGACGCAACAAAGCCTCGCAGATCTTTGTAACATGGAGCGTTCAGCTTTAGCAAGATTGGAAGGAGGAACGGAAAATATTACGGCATCAACTTTTCTGAAACTCAGTAAAGCTTTGGATGTTCCGCTGAAAGATTTTTTTGATTTCGACTATTAGCCGCTCACCACCCTCACATACCCATTCTCTTTTTCATCTCCCTGCACCAAACAATTCCACGAAGGATGTTCATCTCCTTTGCCGCGATTGTTTTCCCAATGAAGTGGTTGCAGATTATAGTAATCGTCTGTTCCGCCTTTTGAAAGCGGCTTGATGTGATCGATTTCCCAACCGAATGAAAGTATTTTTGATTGGCGATTAAAATCTTCGCGATGAATGATGGCGCCGCAGATGTCTTTACGAACGCGTGCAGGATCTTGTCCGGCAATCGGTCGCGCCTTCTCCCATATTTTCTGAACAACATCATCGTCGAACGCAACGCCGGCAGAAGTTCTATTGGCCATTCGAAGAAATTTTTCTGCGGTTCATCACGAGATAGTCATCTACCATTTTTGCACAGGTGCCGATGCGGACAACCGCGTTGATGAGATCTTCTTTCTCACACTCCAGCATATAGGACCAGTACATCACTTCGCGCGATTTATTGATGTTGATGTGGTGTCCACGTAAATGCTCGTTGCTCTCCATGCCTGTACTGAGTCTATCGAAGTAATCACATCTGAACTTTGAATTCAAATGTACTTTAGCATTGTGTGTTGCTACAAGAGTACTAATACCCTTTTTTGCACCCCCGTATTTATACGGGATTTTACCCGTATAAATACGGGGGTGTTATGTATGTTTTTTTCGACAACAGTCTGAAAATAATTGAAGTACGAAAGCCTTTTTGCATTGCAGTAATCGGTGAATTGAACTATCTTTCATTTCAAGCAAATCATTTATTAACCACCTAAAACAAAACTATTATGGCATTTGATGGAAATGAAGGAGAAGTAGTTTCTCTAGAAGACGCTGAATCATGGCTCATAAACTGGAGTACAGAGAACCCCGATGAAGAGGAAGTACGGGCTCACACAGTTGGTGTAAACAAAGTCAACAGTATTCTGAATCAAACCGGATGCGTTGGGATCAGAATTTATTATGCAATTGAAGACGGAAAAAAGAGTCTTGTGCTGGTGGGTGTCAATGCTGATGAGGAGGACTTGGAAAACGGAGTGATAGTTGAACGCATCCGTCCGTGTCCACCATATTGCGGGACTACCGGAGTTTTAGCTGGCGCGTGGAGAAACATATGAGGAATTTCAGCTAATAGACATAACATCCGGAGAGCCAATCCGGAAAGAGAAAAGCAGAAGGACGGTATTACCGTCCTTCTGCCATTATTAATCCTGCGGGAATCGTTCGGACGATGAACTCAGCCGCAGCTTCGCGTTATGTGTTGGCACAAAAGAGCAAATATGTGTTTTGCGCCCCCGTATTTATACGGGATTTTACCCGTATAAATACGGGGGTAAAAAGCGCGCTTTTTGTGTTAAACATCTGATCCTAAAGTTTGTGTGAAAAAGGCATTTGTAGCAACATTCAAAAGGTAATTTTTGAAATACCTATTTTTAAGAAAAACGAAACAGACCCTCTAACTCAATCAGTGTACAACAATTAAACAAAACAACTTATGGCATTTGACGGAAAAGAAGGAGAAGTAATTACACTCGCAGAAGGTGCAGCAATGACTGCAAACTACAGAAACTCCGAAGGCGCATCCGGCGCTAAAGCACACTTCATTGGAAAGAATATTATCAACGCGATTCTTGGTCAAACAGGGTGTGTAGGTTTCAGAGTGTATTACGGGCTGGACGACAGCGGAAACAAGGAATTAGTATTCGTAGGTGTAAGCGCGGATGAGAATGATATGACTAGTGGAATTGTTGCGGAAAGAGTAAAACCTTGCCCGCCATGGTGCGACGGTGATGATAGCCCGCTTGCGGGCTAATTAAAAGGGGGGAAACGTCCCGTCAAGCAATTGATGGGACGTCCTTTTTTTGGAGAAGTAGTAAGCGGTTAAATGCAGGAACGTATGAATCATATCTTCGTGGCGGGTTATAACAAACAACGAATGTCTCCTGGAGCAGCACAAACACTTACAGTACTGATTGATGTTGCATTTTGGTCTTCGTTGGTTCCGGTTGGGATCGGGGCATTGCGTTTTAAGCAGTGTTCTTACGGATTGCGATGTTTGATTCTATTGGCGGTTGTTGCATTTTCTGCAGATGTACTGACAGAGTTATATCGTGAATCACATGCCTTTAGTGCCTATGTTCCCAGGGTGTACACAATTCTAGAGTTCACACTGATCAGCACATTCTTTGTGGGCGAAATCAGACGTCTGAAAATTCAGGTAGCGATAATTGCCGTGAACGTTCTTTTCATTGGCGTGGTTGTGACTGATATTATTTTGCAGGGCGCGATGCAGATGGATAACTTTTCAATCGGTATCGCCGCGGTTATTTTTCTGCTTTACTCAATCGTGATGCTTTATACGATGATGAAAGACATGGTATATGCAAACATTACTGCAACGCCTCAGTTCTGGATCATCACAGGCATCATGATTTACTTCGGTGGAGATATATTCATTTTTGTGTCGAGCAATTATTTGATTACAAACTCAATGGATCTGATGGAAATCCTCTGGTGGGGAGTTCATTCGGTTTTGGTAATACTACTTAATTTATTAATCGGAATCGGACTATGGAAAGCCAGGAAGCAATTCCAGTAGGACTTCTGGTTGCCATTGGCACCTGTGCGATGTTGATACTCGTTGTGTCCATCGTGCTCTTCGTTGCATTATATCAGCGCAAAGTAATGGCGCAACAGATGCACATACAGGCCGCAGAAAACCGTCACCAGAAAGACATGCTTAACGCTTCATTGGAAATTGCAGAACAGGAGCGTGAAAAAATTGCGAAGAATATTCACGATGATGTGGGAACGTTGCTGAATGTAATCCGCCTGCAGATGACGAAGCTCTCGCGTAATGCGGCTGACAAAGCAAAAACAGAAGAGCTTGTGAAGGAAAGTCTGAGCATGGTAGATGAAAGCATTCAGACCGTTCGCGGAATTGCACACGATCTGATGCCGCCTACATTGGTGAAGCTTGGTCTTGATAAAGGTCTGGCGGAAATGTGCAGACAGATCAACGCATCGGGACAAGTGAAGATGGATTGTGTAATAGAAACCAACGATCGCCGGCTCGCGCCACGAGTAGAACTTCAATTGTACCGTGCAGTACGTGAGATCGTGAATAATATTCTCAAGCATTCTCAAGCCACGGCGATTGGAATAGCGGTACGCGCGACGGATACAGCGTTGGGTGTACAGATCAGACACAACGGAATTGGGATTACGAATGAAGCCGCGTCGGAACTTGCACAATCTCAAAAAGGAGTTGGATTAAAGAGTATCCAAAGTCGGGTACAACTCGTAAACGGCACAATACAATATCTGAGTAAGGGACAATCAGATTCAGAAGTCATCATTGAAGTACCGGCAGTATGGTAAAATATAACATCGCAGTAGTTGATGATCAGGTTATGTTCCGTGCGGGACTGATTTCCCTGTTGAGTGAATTCGAAGAGCTCAACGTGATGATCGAAGCGGGTAACGGGAAAGAATTGGTGGAGAAACTGAAGAAGAAGAAGCCGGACGTTGTTCTGCTTGATCTTGAAATGCCGGAGATGGACGGCACAGAAACGCTTGCGTATCTTAAAGCAACTCATCCCGGAATACGCGTGCTGATTCTCACGATGCACAATGAAGAAGCGATCATCGCGCACATGATTGAAAGTGGGGCACATGGTTTTCTTGTGAAGAACGATCCGATAGAAACGTTGGTTGATGCAATTTTCTCGGTGATGGATACGGGATACTATCTCGACGAACGTGTATCGCACGCGCTTGTGCAACGATTGATGCTGGGGAAAAAAATCAAACCGAATTTTGAAAAGGTCGGACTTACCGAGCGCGAATTGCAGGTGATTCAGTTGCTGTGCCAGGAACTAAGTGCGAGGGAAATTGCAGAGAAGATGAATCTTAGTCAGCGGACAGTGGAGGGCCATCGGGAAAGTGTTCTCCAGAAAATAAAAGCAAAAAATACGGTGGGGATTGTGATGTATGCGATTAAGAATGGGCTGTATCTGTAGCCCGATTTTTTAACCACATAGGATCATAGATTCATAGCTCTAAACTTGTTAAGCGCGACGCCTTAAGGCGTCCGTCATAGTGCACATAGAGTTTACGTCTCTCTATTGTGTTCTATGTCGGATGCGGTTGCGCATCACGCTTTTAATAATGTCTATGTTTCTATGGCCCTATGTGGTTAGCGCCGCAGGCCGCCGAAAATTTACACCAACGAAATATCAAACTGAACTAAGTCAATAAACTCCTGCACTCGTTCATCAACCTGGTCTTGTGTTAATCCAACAAGACGCTCTACACCGAATTTCTCAACCGTAAACGAAGCCATTGCCGATCCGAAGATGATGGCGCGCTTCATGTTGTCGAAAGAAATATCTTTTGTTTCTGCGAGGTAGCCGATGAATCCACCAGCGAAACTGTCGCCCGCACCGGTTGGATCAAACACATCTTCCAATGGCAGGGCAGGAGCGAAGAACACCTGTTCCTTGTTGAAGAGCAATGCGCCGTGTTCGCCTTTTTTGATGATGAGTACTTTCGGACCCATCGAAAGAATTTTCTGAGCTGCTTTTACGAGAGAATATTCTCCGGAGAGCTGGCGTGCTTCGCCATCGTTGATTGTGAGCACGTCAACCTGTGAAATTGTTTTCACGAGTTCATCATGCGCCGTATCCATCCAGAAATTCATCGTGTCGAGCACAATAAGTTTCGGGCGTTTGTTTAGTTGAGCAATTACTTTTTGCTGAACCTGCGGCATGAGATTTCCGAGCATCAGGAAATCAACTTCTTTGCAATGCTCCGGAACGATAGGATCGAAGTCGGCAAGTACGTTGAGTTCTGTTGCGAGTGTATCACGGGAATTCATGTCCGTATGATAACGTCCCGACCAGAAAAATGATTTCTGATCCTTCTTGATCTGCACACCATCGAGTTTCACTCCGTGCTTTTTGAGCATGTCCATCGACTCCTCCGGGAAGTCGCCACCAACCACCGACACGATATTGATGTTCTTGAAAAAGTAGGAAGCAGCCAGTGCGATATAGGTAGCGGCGCCGCCTATAATTTTATCTGTCTTTCCGAAAGGTGTTTCAATGGCATCAAATGCCATGGTTCCGACTACAAGTAGGCTCATTTTTGGTTGTTGATTTTACAGGGCGCAAATATAGTTCTCAGTGCTCTGTTCTCGGTGCTCGGTGCTCAGTTTCCTTGCGTAAAGCAGAGGTGGAAACAACCTGAGGTGCTGCCAAAACAAAAAAGCCGCATTTCTGCGGCTTTCTGCTCCCCCTTCTGCCCCGAAAGCGTTCGGGGTTGAACCAGAGACCCTTACCCAAATCGCTTTTTGAGCGCGTCTATCAACTCTGGATATTTGAGCAAATTCTCAATGTATTTTCGGGACTTCATCTTTTTGAAGCGCCTCTCCATCGCATAAGCCTGTGGGGATGTCAATCCGGAAATGACTAATTTCTCCTCCCACGGAATTCCCTTCACACTAAAAGCGGCATCATACAATCCAGCATTGTGTTTGTAGAATCGCTCCTCAAAATCGTCGGTTGATCCGATGTAGTTTCGATTCAATTTGACAGAATATATTACATAAACACAGAAGTCAATTTCACTCATTTCGGCACATTACTGGTTCTACAAAACACAAAAGCCCGATCTTTCGACCGGGCTTTCTGCTCCCCCTTCTGGACTTGAACCAGAGACCCCATGATTAACAGTGATGCGCTCTCAGGTGCTCTCATTGTGCTGATAGTGTGCCATTTTGAGGGATTTCCGAACATTTCCGCACCCTAAAACCGCACCCTTCCGCACCCTGAATTAGCGATTCCCTCCGAAGAATTTTCCCGAGCGCGTGTCCGAAATCGGATTTCTGAATGGTATCTCAAGTGCAAACCCAAAGCACCATGAGCACCGAAAAGCAATCTCTCGACCAACCCAAAGGCAAAACGATCTTCCAGAAATATAGCCGATGGAATAAGGGCCAGCACATGACAACCGTGCTGCAAACCGTTCCCGGTGAAGAAAAGAAGGTGGTGATTGGACGTATCTACTTCGATAAAGTCGGAGAAGAAAAAACATACACCGCTAAAAGTGCTGACGGCAAAGAAGTGCTCGGTGTTTCCAAATCCTATGTGGACATCGAAAAGCGATTTGCGAAGCATGGACACGAACTGGCGCTTGAGGAACTTGAAAAGAAACAGGAGATCAGCCAAGAGAAGACACCTGAGCTCGAACCAAAGCCTGTTCCACCACCCGAGAAAAATCCAGCGGAAGAACTCAAAGAAATTCGTAATCGTGGCGCGAAATCAAAAGATAGGTCGCAAGACATTACTCGTTAATTAATAATCACTATGTCCGAAACCAACATACACGAACGTATATATGCCAACATCGGCAAGATCATTCCAGACCTCGAAACGCATCTCACGCAAGGAACAGCTTCAGGAAAATCCAAGTCGGAACCCTTCATGGATTTGCATTACGATTACCTACGCAAAGATGGTGACGCACACATAGTCGCTTTCGCACACTACTTTGAATCAAATGGTGACCAGGTGCCCGATCCCGATATGGAGGTGCGCATTGATCCGGAACAGAAGACTGCCGAAGCATTAACCTTTCAAAACCAATTTGTCTATCAGCAAATATATGAGGAGCACGACGGTCAGACATACTTGCGTCCGAAGCTCAAGAGAGATTTGAACGAGTTCCTTGAACAGTGGATGAATAATGCGAGAGAGCAAGGACACAGCGTGGTCTTCGATGAGAAGGAGGTTGAACATGAAGTGTCGGCGCCGCACGCACAGGAATCCCCGGAGGAACAGACACAGGAAATTGATTCGCGTCCATCACAAGAGCTTGCTGCGCTCAGGGAGAATCAGCAAGACAAATCACAGGGCATTACCCGCTAACAACAACCGTCAATGAGCAAACCCAAAGAGATCACGATAGAAGTCTTTGAGCGCGGCGACGGTGATTTCGAATACAACATTTATGCGGGATCAGTGAATGACATCGCCGAAGATGAACGGGAGCCGCTCGACGGCGGGGTCTGCACGAGTGATTTGCGAAACGCAATCGACATGGCATCAACGCATGCAACGGATTTATTGGAAGATTGGCGGAGCACACCGGAGCAAGAACTACGCGACATCCGCACAAACAAAACAGCTTCTCGCAAACACATTACACGCTAACCTAAAACAAAAACCATGAGCACTAACAACAACACATACGGTCACACCTATCCTGAATTAGAGAAGCGCATTCTTGAAAAGGATGCTGAACTCAAATCGAAAGCGATCAAGGAGGCCAAATTCCTCGGCATGCAGAATCGTCCCGGAGTGATGGACAAGCTCGAACCCTACATCGGCTTTATTAAAAGCGGATATGAGGACTTACGCGCGCAAGTGCTACAACTCATTCAGCCGGACATGCACGATGCGAAGATGCGTACAAACGGGACCGCGCTTGAACACAAGCAAACGGAAATAGGTAGCAACATCGCGCGTCTGACGCACGAGAACACCATTGCCAAACACGAGCTCGACGGCAAAGTGCCTGACATGCGACACACTTCCAACTGGAAAGGTGTTGTGATACTTGCGCTGATCTACCTCGGCGAATTGGTCTTCAATGCGTGGAGCTTCGAGTTCATGGGCGATAGCTTGCTATTTTCACTCTTCATTGCAGCTAGCATCACCGCAGGAATGTACCTGTTCTCTCGCGGCATCATGTACCTGATTGCTCGTGCACAGAACGAAGGCCGCAAGTTTTATCTTGGTGTTGCCGCACTTGCGATTCCTGCGCTCGCCCTTATCGCTGTGCTGTCTTCCTGGAGAGCGACAATGCTAGGTAGCACGGGAGAGACTTCCGTACACCCAGGAATATTTGCAGTGGTGAATCTCTTCCTGTTTATCGGTTCGATGCTCGCGTCGTATTTCTTCTTCCCGAAGAAAGAGGAAGCACAAGCGGACCGTGCGCTTCGCGCTAAGTATGAAGCAATCCTCGAGCGGGAAGATAAGATCACAGGGCTTAAAACTGAGAAAGACAAGCTCGAGGATCAGGCGCGTGAACAGGCGTTGCACCATCAGCAGATCATAAGTCTTGCGAATCACGCGACAGCACGAATCGCTACCCTGTACAACGAAACCGCAGAAGCGTTTAAGAGCACGCTGCTTGCACACCGCGACGACAAACTCACACCGGACTGCTTCTGTGATCCAGTACCTCCACTCACGCCACTAACCCAAAACCGATAACCCATGAAGAACGCAAAACCAACCAGAAATAAATTTGATCCGACACCATACGTCGTAGGTGCGATCGCACTTTTACTCCTATGCATGCTTGTCCTCAGTGGATCATGCAATGAGCAATGCCCGAAGCGCAATACGATTGAGATAGTCATTCAAGTTGATCTTACGGAAGCGCAGATTGCAAAACCTGATGCGAATGAGATCATCGGACTCTATGGTCTCGACACCAACAAATGGGATGGCGCTGAATTCTCTTATGCCGATCTAACCGATGTGAGCTTCAATCGTCGAACGACATTTTCTCTTGCGCCAGGGGGAAACCGGCTTACTTCAAGCGGGTTTACGCGCGACAGAGAAGTAGAAAAATTTGAGGATAGCATCAGATCGTTTTTCGCTGCGCGCGCGGTCGACACTGTTGGTCGTCCGCACTCTTCTGTCTATCTCCCAATTGCTAACGAATTGAACCGATTGTCTGAAAGTCATTCGGCCGAGCGCACGCTGATTGTGTACAGCGATCTGATGGAAAACGACAAAACCGTTTCCTTCTATGACAAGAAAACCATTGGATCACTTCGCACTGATCCGAACAAGATTACCGCTATGCTGATTGCGAAAGCAGATTTGAAAGACTTAACCGGCATCAGTGTTTATCTGATTTTTCAACCGGAAAACGCAGCACAGGATGAACTCTTTCGCTTGGTCGCAGGGTTCTACCAGACTTTACTTGAATCTCATGGCGCGAAAGTCATTGTCGCTGCGAACGTAATCGCTCAAACGAATCAATAACCCAATCCATGAAAGAAAATCTGAAACAGCTTCTCGGCAACTGCATCAAGTTTCTCTTGATGCTCTGCTGGAAAGTGTTTCTGACTTGCGTGTGGGCATGTCTGCGTGGCATAGAATTCGCCGCTCGCGTGCTTGGTGATTGGGTGAAGTCTCTCATTACTCCTAACGACAGACGTAACGATGATCCTAATCGAAAAAATCCTTGAACTTATAATCTCACTGCTCGAATCCCTGTTCGGGCTGCTCGGCGAAACGCTTGAGACATTCATCTCGGGTGTCGGCAAGCGCAAACACGCACATACTTCAAACTTTATCAGCGAACGAGAATTACTCAGTAGGAATGCAGCGGGTTTTTGTTTGACCGGTAGGCGTTCTCTCAGTGCGAAAGATGCATACTCCAATGCGCTCATCATCGGTGGAACTGGCGTCGGCAAATCGAGCGTCGTGCTGTTGCCGTCGCTCTACAAAATGCGAGGCAGTTTTGTTGTGCATGATCCGTCGGGGGAACTGTTTGAGAAAAGCGCAGCGTCGCTTGTTGACCGTGGATACGACGTGCGCGTACTCAACTTCGCCAAGCCGGAAATCTCCTGCGGGTACAATCCTGTTGCACGCGCAAAGACATCTTCAGAAATGCAGAAGATCGCATCAATGCTTATTGACAACGCGCTCGGCAAAGGGAAAAAAGACCCGTTCTGGAATTCCCAAGCGAGTTCATTGCTTGCCGCGCTTATTGCGACACTGCATCTCGAAGCGGAACCCTATCGCAACCTTGCGAATCTGCGCTACTTACTTAATAGCATGAGCGGCGATCCGGATGCCGTGGACCAGCTGTATGCAAAGCACGCACAAAATGATCCTGCTCTCTGGCTTGCTTACAAATCATTCGTTGGCCTGGACGAGAAGGTACGAAGCGGTGTTATCGCGACCTGCCTTGCTTCTCTCACTTTGCTTGGAGATAACGCTGTCGCGCAAGTGACGAGCGTCGATTCCATTTCCTTCGACAACTTCCGTAAACGTCCAACAGCGCTCTTCCTGCAAACGTCAGTAGGTGACGTCAAGTATTACTCAATACTTACCTCGCTCTTCCTGGAACAGTTCTTCGGATATGTCCTGTCACGAATACCGAAAGAAAACGAACTCGATATATTCTTCCTGATCGACGAAGCGTCCTCGTTACATTTTCCAAATCTACAACTGTCGATTGCGAACGTACGTAAGAGCCGCGCAGGAATTATGCTACTTGTGCAGGACTACAATCAACTTGTGAGCATTTATGGACGCGAAGATGCAGAAGCCATCCGCGCTAACTGCTTTGCGAAAATGTACTTCACGGGACAACCACTTGATACGGCGAAAGAACTCTCCGATCTGATGGGTGAATTCGATTACAAGGATGAGAAAGGCAAGACTATTACTCGTAGCCTTATGAGCGCATCGGAAATCCGTACGATGTCATCGAGCGAAGCGCTGATCATTTGTGGTCACAATCCACCGATCAAAGCGAAGCTTCGTCCTTATTATAAGGACTCGACGTTCCGCGCACACAGTGAACTCACGCCTCCGCGAATGGTCGGTGCAGGATTCGGCGTTGTCCCAATCCTGCCATTACCGCAATCAAAGCGATCTAATGCGAAAGCGTAGTGGTCTATGGAAGCATCTTGATGCGTTGGGAATTCTGGAAACAGGATCGCCTGACGAGATCGCCGCTGCGAAACGCGGTTATTGGAAGACCTACCATTACAACCATCGCCGACAACAGCTCAAAGAAAATCCAGAGGTTATTGTCGCCTTCTCTCGCGCAGATGGAACCTACGAGCGCATTGCTGCAGGTGCACGCAAACACAAAATGACTCTGGCCGCGTTTATACGCGCCTCTGCTGTGGCATATCTCACTGAGACGTATATCGTGCCGGATCGTGCGTTTCTCGCTCACCTGGAGCAGCTATTGGCTCAATGCGCCAATGAGATTCAGGCTCTCGCTGGAGTTCGTGAGAAATACTTCTGGCAACGAGATCAGAAGATCGAAAGCATTGAAGCACGAATCATACTGCTTGAAACGAGTGTTCGTGAACATTTGAGTAGTCCACCCAAACTCGAACAACTTTTATGCGATGCACTGAACCAATCTCTTGATATTAAAGCTCACTTGCTGCAACTGATCACCTCACATGATCGTCAAGATAAAATCAAGGAAAAATAAAACCTATCGTCAGCTCATTGAATACATGCTGCACGACAACGATCGACTGTCCGGTCGCGAGGGATTTGTCGTTGCGCATAATCTAAAAGGAAACAAAATTGACAGTTGGGTGAATCAGCTCAAAGAGCTTGAGGTAGGGCGTGTACTCCGCAGAAAAGATAGTGTGACCATGACGCATGAGATTCTATCCTGGCACAAAGATGACGCGCGACACATCACTGCCGAGAAGATGGAACAGATGACTAGAGAGTATATCCGGTTGCGCGTTGGCGTCCGCGGTGCGAAAGTTTTGGCGATACCACATTACAATAAAGAACACTACCACGTACATCTTCTGGTGTCAGGCGTCGATACGACCGGGAAAGCAATGCGCATGAGCCGCGGAGAGTTCGGCGATATTAAGAAGCAAGTTCAACAGCACCAAATCACGAATTTTAGAGAACTCACGAAGTCTGTGGTTGCACATGGTAGAAAATCGAAACTGCGCGTGAACGACCAGGAAGTGCAGATGAAACAACGAATGAAGAAAGTATCGATTCACGAGAAAGTTCGTGAAGCAGTGCTCGAATGTCAGGCGCAAGCGAGATCGCAAGAGGACTTCCTCGTTCAACTCCAAAGAAAGAACTTGGAGGTTTATGTGCGCGGAGGAAAGCTATATGGAGTTGTCCAAGACAATAGAAAGTTTCGCTTCGGAACATTAGGTGTACAGTTGGACTTTGATGTTGAAAAAGCCCTCAATCGCCTGCAATCGAAGCGCAAAGCAAGGGGCAAGTCTCGCCACAGATAGCGGTATTTCTACCACTTGACAAAAAACTATAACATGCTACTATTTGGGGAGAACTGCGATTCTACTTTGGTCGTTTTATTGATTGGCTCTCTTGGTAACTCATCGATTGGGTTATTGGGAGAACCAATCAAGACAACCATGAAAACAGTAGCGGAATTAGTTTCAGCATTTGAAAAGCAGATCAATTCAGAAATTGAGAAGTTCCAACTCTTGAAGGAAGATTATTCAGACGATATTTCGGGGTACTACAATCGGGCGGAGAAAGAGAATTATATCGCAGCTTTGCGTGCTTCGCTCGATATGTTAAAAAAACTAGCTGAATCCAACAACAAAGCAGCCTGATGGCTGCTTTTATTATGCTGAAGCGCTACCTGGTTTAGGAAGCATGTTCTGATTCAAAGTAAGGATTGGAATGTCGTTACACACGCTGTAATCGGCATCATGAGTTACAAGCACACAATTTCTTTTCTTAGCAATCGCGTACATATAATGATCTGCAAAATCTAATTTGTTTGAATTATACTTCAACGCGGAGGAAATGGTGTGAGCGGTGCCAAATCCATCATTTGTTTGTATGCAGCATCTCTCATAACTAAGCATCCCATTTTGAATCCTTTTAAAGTCTCTCCGATGTTCCCAACTAGGTCGATAGTGTTCTTTGTACTGTTTATGAAAACCGTGTTTTTTTTGATAGATGAGAAACATCTTTGACCGCATGTACACGTTAACAATTTCGGACAACGCTATACTTGGCAAAATAATCTGAGGGGCGAATGTGAGTGTAAAGCCTCTCACGAAACTATAGTAGCCGCGATGCTCGGCGTAACGCTGCTTTTTTTCTTTTGGGAACTTTGAGTCATCTCCGAACAAATCAGCAGGAAAGTCAAATACCTTAAGCCAAACGTTGGTGTCCAATAAGTAAGTAAATCCAGCGGACGGAACTGCAGGTAATGGAGAAATCATATAATGGATTGCAAACTCTACTCTTTTTCCGAATAGAGAACTTCATTGTGAAACTCAATGTTATCAGCACGCCATCTCACATCTTCAATATCAGCTTTCACATCGGCGGTTGCGTGTGACAAATGAAGTAAATTTTTCACAGTTTCAACCGAATATTGATGAAAAATTAATCCAAAAAGTCCACTAAGAAATGGAAAATTTGGTTCTGGCATTCCTACGAATGAGATTTCGACCTGTTCTCCTTTTTCTAAAGAACAATTCACCTTTTTACCAATTGCCAACCCCTGATCATAGAATTGAGCATGATTTGCACCGAGTTCATCTTTGATTCGGAAAATTGAGCATGACTTAGGCGCTGTCGCGTAGGTTTGCATGACTTAGTAGGTAGAGTATGTTATATAACGCAAAGTAATAACAAATGTTTCAATAAACTGATGAAATGAACCAAATAGTCCTTTCGTAGTAGGTTCATTTTCAGTTAAAAACCTCTAAAATGCCCGTTTTTACCCACGTATAAATACGGGTAAAAACCAGTATAAATACCCCCCTTTATCACCCCCGTATAAATACGGGGGTGATTCTCAAGTGTCGTTTGTGTGAACTAAATTATTCGCAAGAATGATTGCAGTTTATATAAATTGCAAGTTCAATTTATAACAATGTCTTCAGATAAAAATCCACCCAAACCACCGCCACCGCCACAACCTAGGCCCAACAATCCTCCGCCACAACGAGAGCGATTAAAAAACTTTCCGCCACAGGCTCCAGGCCCAAAACCACCACCGCCACCTAAAAAATAATCAGTACAGCGAAAATTAATACAAAAAGACCCGCTAGCATACAGCTTGTGCAGGTAACATTTGCCCACGAAACATACTTGGTATAGTTCGTGAATTTTTGATCATGCATGGCAATTGTAGATGGCTTCTGTAAATCTGCGCCTCCATGATATTGACGCCAGTAAATCTCTGCATCAGTAGAACACTTCATGTGATGTGATGAATTGTGCGCGGCCCATTGACCGAGAAAATTCGTAACGATTGACAACACGAATAACAAGCCGGCGAGTTTGAATGGCCAATTACTCCAGGCAAGATTTGCTTCGTGCATGTATTTCATTATCTCTAGAGATAAATAGATGCTCGCTCCGCTTACAGAAATAATAAGCAGATCGATTCGCTGAATTGCATAGCCTTTAAGCTTATCAGTTTCTGCCGAGTGCGTCCTTAATTGTGTTAAGTGCTTTTCTTCTTTATCCGTCATTTCATTTGTGGGTTTCCGATAATCGCATACGACTCTTGAGTTTTTGAAAATGGAACTACAATTCGCACACGTTCCCCTGATTCCGTACTAGCATCAAAGATCAAAGCCTCAGGCGGCACACCAAAATCATCCGTCCACACTTTCTTAATTAAAGTTTCGCCATCAATCGGAGAAACCGAAAATGTGTTGCCATCAATCAGATGACCATATATCATCATTGTGTTTTTCATTGTGATAATTTTTATTAAAGTTGGAATGGTCTTCTCAGCCGGCCTTGATTTGTCGCTGTCAAAGAAAAAGTCCGCAAGACCATTATTTGCCTAGTCCTGCAAAAGTATACCGTTTGATTTAAACGTAAATGGCTTCCGAAAAGCCGACGTCTGACGTGATTAGCTAACGTCCAATTTCTAAGATTTGGTACTTTTATAGAGGATTAGACCCTAAACTGAAACCCTGAGTCAAAAGGTTGTTTTGAGAATCACGTGTCGTACTGGTCTAAAGCCTTGATTTACAAATGGTTTCATTCGATGCGGAATGTCCTTGTTTTCAGCTAAAACAAGCCCCCATCTACAAATTCTCTACTTTTACACCCAAATTTAGACTACTACTATGAGCCAACAAATGAAGTACACGGTGGACATTGTCCTTTGCATTGATGCTACCGGTAGTATGGCGCCAGTAATTGATCATGTAAAAGAAAATGCGATCAAATTTCATCAAGATTTGACCGACAATCTTACAATCAAGGGTAAAGGAATAGACGTTCTTCGTGTGAAGGTGATTAAGTTCAGAGATTATTTTGCTGATGGGAAAAATGCAATGGAGCTATCTCCATTCTATTCTCTTCCCGTTCAGAAAACTAACTTTTCGATGTTCGTGAGTACAATAGTTGCTGATGGTGGTGGTGACGACCCAGAAAGTTCATTAGAAGCACTGGCGTTAGCTATGAAATCTGAATGGAATAAAGGTGAAGGAAAACATCGACGTGTAATTGTTTTGTACACTGACGCTCCAGCCCACAAACTAGAGAAAGGAGCTGGCTCATACCTTCCAAATTATCCTTCAGATCTTCCAAAAAATCTTGACGAATTGACTGATCTCTGGGACGATCAGGAATTCAGCGCTAAACGATTAATTATTTATGGCCCAGAAGATTATCCATGGAAAGAAATAGCGACCTGGGATAACACAATAATTTATACTTCGCGAGCTGGAGAAGGACTTGAAGAACATGATTACAGTGCCATAATTGATGCCATAGCCAATAGCATTTAAGTGAATAAAAGGATAAAGCTAGTTTTTGAGTTTTTCGGTTTGTCGATTGATACCGGAACGGTGAAGCCTGAAAATGGCCCAACACCATTGGAGAAGACTGCGAAAGAGGAAAGAAGAGAAATTCCCGTAACCGACTCATTAAATAATAAAAGTGATGCGAAGGTCTCAACGGAGGACAAAAAAATTGGAGAGGTTTCAAATCTCAAATTTCACAATAAAGATAAGCAAGTACAAGTAGTACCTGAGGACAAAACTAAAGTACATCAAATTACTCCGAACAAGGCCTTTAACCTTACTGTTGATCTTGAAAAGATTAGTGGAAAGGGAGAAGATTCGCCAGCAACATTGATTCAGTTTGATGACGATTCTACGGTGATTGGTGTTGCTGATGGCATGGGTGGCGCTGGCGGAACGATTTACGAAATTGACGATGGAAAACACAGCGGTGCATATTTAGCTTCTCGTGCAGTTATTTCGATAGCTGAGAAATATTTTGCTGCATTGATAACTAACGGAGCAGAAATCTCCAGTAACACTCAGAAAGAAATTGCGTCTGAGTTAAAACAGCATATCAATACCGGCCTCTCAAAAATTCTTGAGAAAATCGAAAAAAGAGGTAATCCTAAACTCAAAATTAAAAGCAGCTTAATTAAAAAACTCCCGACAACTTTTGCGATAGCGCATTTAAAAAGCACTGACAAGCAGGTTGAAATAAATAATTTCTGGGCCGGAGATTCAAGAATATATGTGTTAGATCCAAACGAGGGCTTGCAGCAATTAACCATCGATGATCTTGTAGACAAAAATGACGCGTTTGAGAACTTGGTTAGTGACTCGCCAATTTCGAACTGTGTAAATGCTGATAGAGATTACAAAATAAATATTGCAAGCCATACAGTTAAAGTCCCTTCAATAATTTTTGCTGCTACAGACGGTGCATTTGGATATTTACAAACACCAATCCATTTTGAGTACTTACTATTAAATACTCTACTTAAGGCTTCGACAATTGAGGAGTGGAAATCCAAATTAATCGTCCAACTACAGCGAGATCAAAGTGATGATATTTCTATTGCATTAAGCGTAGTTGGATGTAGCTCGTTTAGCGATTTGAAACATTTGTTCCGAAAGAGAAGTGAAATACTGGCTGTTGATATTGAAGAGCTAACTGACACATATAGGAAGACCGACGCACTCGAGCTATCTATGCGCGAAACAGTTGAAAGGAATCAAAGAATTCAAGAAGAAATTAATCGCTTTGAGATGAGGATCAGGTCTCTTGGTGATTTAGCGGATCAAATTGAAAGATCAATCAATGATGCAGAAAATGAATTTCGAAAAACGTCAAACCTTATTGAGCAAAAGATTCGAGAACTAAATGAACTTGAGAAGAAAAGAGAAGATTTAAAAAGGCGGATTGATTATGAGGATTCGGAATTTGAAAAAGTTAAAGCTGATTCAAAAGATCTAAAGTCTGACCTATCGGCGTTCAAAAAGCAGAACAGAATTGAAGAAAATACTCCAGAAGCGAAAGAACTGAAAGGTGTTAAGGACACCAGGGATAAACTCAAGAGAGCGCTTTGGCAAAAGTATAAAGCTCAATATGAAAGGTATTTGAAAAACATTGACGCCAAATGAAGATCGGCGAAATAATAAATGGATACGAAGTAGCTGGTGTGGATGGAGCTCCCTTCTCTAACAAGAATGCAGGGTGTAGCACTTGGACATTTGTAAGAAAAAGAGGCATTTATTATTTCATGAAAGAGTTTTTGGCGCCGACCTTTCCTATTATTGGATCACCGGGGAGCGAAACTAAAAAAATCAAAAAGCGAGCTTTATGTTTAGAGTTTGAGAAGCAGCACCATGCGCTGAAAGAAACAATAGATCCATGCGTAATATTTGATACTCACCTTGTACAAACATTAGACTTTTTTCGCGTCAACGCCAAATACTATAAGGTCACGAGAAAAATTAATTCGGCTTCACTCTCAATTGCCGAAATTTCTCGACTTCCTCTTGAAAAGAGGACGTTTATTCTGAGAGTAATCTCTGAATCATTAAAAATACTACACGACGCAGGAATTGTTCATGGTGATATTAAGCCACAGAATATTCTTTTCGAAAAAGATCCGGCAGGTTTTTTCGTGCCATACTTGATTGATTATGACAATGGATATTTTTATCACAACCCACCGCAAGCTGAAAATATTATTGGTGATTTAACCTACTTTTCCCCGGAAGTTGAAAAGTATGTACAGACAGGTTCTGGAATAGCAACTTCAGAAATTTCTCTCAAGTCTGACATTTTCTCGTTGGGGATTGTTTTTTGCCAAATCTTAAGTGGAGAATATCCTGAAGGAGTATCGTCCGATAAATACGCATCTAACGTCGTAAATAATGGCGGAAAGATTGTTGTCAAAAATGCTCATAGATTTCCAGACACGTTAGTGACATTAATCAACACAATGCTATCAAAAGACCCGGTGAAACGACCAACGGTTAAGACCATTATTGCTACAATCAATACTGAAAAAAGTATTGTCAAGCGTGGCAATCTCACGATAAATATGAGATTCAAAAAAGATAATCCGTGAAACTTCAAAGGGTTCAATTGAACGAGAAAGAAAACAACGATAATGAGTAAACCAAAATTTATTGAGTTCCGAGTTTCCAATTACAGATCAATCTGTGATGAACTCATTTTTAGCATGGAGGCGAATCCTAAGATACCCAACCGTGCTGAAAATACATTTGATCTGAAACTGTCCGGAGATCAAACAGTAAAACTATTAAAAACGGTTGCGATTTACGGGCCAAACGCTAGCGGGAAAAGTAATTTCCTTAGAGCCTTTAATAGTTTTTGCAGATTAGTTGAGACCAGCGCTAGCAATAATTTGGAGAGCACCATTGAATATGATCCGTATGAATTGGAAGATACGATGCAAGACAAGCCCACATCATATTTATTCGAATTTGTTGGAACGAATCTTACACGATTCCGCTACCAATTCTCTCATACGGCTACAGAATTCCTTTCGGAAGATCTTGAGCATTACTCCGATGGAAATTTTCAACGCCTTTTTACGAGATCGGGAGCTTCAGTCACATACGGAGTCGCCCTCGAAAATAGAAGTTTACCGAACAAAATAATAGCTCAACGTCTGGCGTTGTCTGATCTGGCAAACAATCATGCTGACGACTTCATGGGTGCGGTATATAAAAGCCTTCTAACCACACTTATTTGGGACGCAAATAATGCGGATGCCCGCAGACAACTTTTGTTCACGGCACTCAAATCCATGAATGAAAATGGGGGTAATAATAAAACGAATGAATGGATCAATCGCTTAATCAGTGAAGCCGATCTCCAAACAATGAGCATGAGAGTCGAGGAAAAAAAGGACTCTAGTGGGCTAACACCAAATGCTTCAGCATCGCCTGAGGACTATACTCCTTACACCAAGCACAAGCGTTTTAAGGATAAGCACGAAGTTGGCACAAAGGAGTTTCAATTTTTTCCAACTGCTTCTGATGGAACAAAATCATTCGTTGGTCTCGGTGGAATTTTTGCACAAATGATTGATACAGGCGGCTTCGGATTGTTTGACGAATTAAACTCAAGTCTTCATCCTGATCTCTGCGCGTTATTTGTAAAATTGTTTAACGATGCTGTAAGTAACCCTAACAACGCGCAACTAATATTTTCTACACACGACATTTCATTGATCGACAAAACCTTTTTAAGAAAGGATCAGGTATGGTTCGCTCAGAAAAATCAATATGGTTCAACAGAACTTTATTCTGCTCAGGATTTTGACAACGTTCCTGATGATGTTTCATTGGCAGAATGGTATGATGCTGGGAATATGCGCGCGAAACCCAAAATCAATGAAACAGGTATCAAGTTTCCTCCGACAAAATAACTAATTGGTATGCGAGTTATAAAGAAGCAACCGGCACCACACACGATTTATATTGCCTGTGAAGGAGCTGTATCAGAAAGGAGATATTTTGAGGCGATTCGTGATGAAGTGCAAAACACGTGGGACGTAACTATCACGGTGTATCCAGAAGATTCAAAGAGCCCCAATGATGCGACGGCTTTGGTAAATCTCGCACGGAAAAAATCTAAAACACATACGGAGGTTTGGGCAGTCTTTGATAAAGATGGCGATGTTCCAACTCAGGCTCTAACCGATGCCGCACAGATAATTGACGGTAGAATCGTCAATGTTGGCTATTCGAGCGTTGCCTTTGAACATTGGGTTTTGCTTCACTACGAAAAGAACCAAATTGCATACGCAAAATCAGATTGCAAGGAAGGTGAAAAACATTTTGATTGTGGTAAACCAGGAAAAGATCATCCTTTAGATTGTAAAGGAGTACGTTGCGCTGCGAATCGCATAAGAGAAAAATACATTCCTGACTATAATAAGAAATGGGGATATAATGTATATCAAGTTGTGCAGTCTCGCAACGAGCACGTTTTGGAAAATGCTGCATGGTTAAGACATAAAAAAGGCGCTGATCTAAATGCCTTAAAACATGCCACGACGAATCCGTACACTAATGTCGATGTCTTAATTAGGAGATTATTCAAACGAAACGACACAATCATTTGGGGAGATCTAAATCAATCGATTACTGTTGGTCAGATCACTATCTCGGTGACGCACAAAGAGCCGCAAATTACTGTTACACTTCTGAATACTGACTTCGGCCGTTTTTTCATCCCGTTTCAAACCAATGCTCACTTCTTTCTTTCGAATGATGACGGATTGATATCCAATTTGGACTTGGACTCGATCAGGATTCTAGCTAATAACAGCAATGAGGCTGTCAGCACGGCCACAACAGTTTCACTTTATCAGGACGACAGCGTGGAAATTCAACTTAAAGTCGTTCCGTCACTTGTCGGCCCTCTTTATCTTAATTTCGTGAATGGTTCTGAGCGGATCATGTTCGGTCTTTAAACGCGGTGACTTCGAAGCATTTTAAATCAGATCGCATAGCATTGGACTTGCTGCGCTTGTCCTTTGCGCTTGCGAGATGTTCGGGATTGTTAAGGGTCGCCCCTTAACCAAGATTGCATTTACCAAAGTGGTTTACCATTGGTAAATGCAATCTTGTGGAACGTAGTGACTGTGCGTGTGGCCGTACTTTGCGACATTCCTTTTGAGGTTGCGAACATCTCGACGAAAGGAGAGATCCTGAGCTTTCCGAAAATGGACTAGAGCTTAGTTTATTTGAGTGCCCTTTCAGTCTGGTCGGAAATTCATACTATTGGCATACCAACCGCTAATCGCTACACAATGAAATCTCTCTCGAACGTATTCGCTGTACTGGTCATTGGTCTAACATTTGGATGGCTGATAGGCATGGCCGTATCTCCCGTGATCAACACCGTCATTACCTCGCTTGTGGCCTTGCTTGTTACGCTCGCAACCGTGCTTGCTGGCATCAAGATGGACAAAACAGATACGACCGAAACAAAACCGTCGCGAGTGGCGGTGATCGCGGAGCTCATGCGTAATCGGGTGTCACCCTGGCCTATTGCATTCCTGCTCGTCGGAATCGTGCTCGGAGCTGGTATTGGTCTGCATGTGCGCACCAACGGTTATCTCATCTCTCCTAACAAAACCGAAAGTCAGATCATTAATGATGAAATCAACATGTGGGTGGCACTCGGTCGTGACCGCAACGAGGTAATCAACACAGTATATTGTTCCTACTACCAACTGCCGATGCAGATGCATTTTGAGGACAGCGGCGTCGGTATAATAACTGTCACACCAACCGATACCATCAAACCAACTAGCGAGGTGGTTATCACTCCTGCACGTTCAGGCGCGTGGTCGATTGTGGGTCCACTTCACCCAGGCGCAACAGGCTATATCAGTAACCTGCCTGAAACACTACGGACGAACGACTCGATGAAATAACTATTTGTCTTCCGGCTCCGCATTTAATTACCACGTAACGTTAATGAATTGAAGATTTTCGGCATCCCCACTAACGAATAGGCGCTACATCGTTCGCAACACACTGCGCTTTAACTTTAAAGCAACCCTTCTTCCGCGAATGAGAAATATGATCGAGAAGTTAATGGATCGCCAGCCGGATCAGCACTCAAGATAATATGGTCAAGCAATGAGATATCTAAAATCTGAGCGCCGTCAGCAATTCTCTTGGTGAGTTGAATGTCCGCTTGACTGGGCTTTACCGATCCTGAAGGGTGATTATGTGAAATTATTATTGCTCCCGCTCCTACGGAAAGCGCCGTTAAAAAAACCATTTTCGGATCGACAACTGTTGTATTCATGCCTCCAATGGAAATAATGCTGCGACCAATCACACGATTTGCGCGGTTGAGCATTAACATAACGAAGTATTCTCGTAATGCAATTTGTCCTTCGGGGATTAGTGACCGGCACAAAGGTTCTGCATTGGCGCTCGTCACGATCTGCGAATCGCGTCGCAGGAATGTAGTGGGTCGATACAAAAGTTCAATATCTGTCACGAATGGAGTTCTCGGTTTTCTCATGTTGTCTCTCTTTGGTTCACATCGGGTGATTTGTTTCCTTGTGCATACCATTTGAGCGGAGCGTCCCTGAATGAAACGAGGACGCGCGCAAGAAATTTTCATGAGATCAATTCAAAAGACAAGAATGAAAAATTGTTGCAGCGCGATTTATCCTGCCTTGTTTCATTCAGGGCGCGCAGCATACCTTTGCATAAGGAAACAAATCACCGAAACCGATACTGGAACCTGGACAACAGAGAAAGCGGAAGAAGTAAAACAGAAATTGGTCCAGTGTCCTGAATGTATGAAGCCGTTTATGATTCCGGTCAAAGCGGACTAAGACAAGGATATTATCTGCGATTGCGCACGACTTCCTTTTTTACAGCGAGTTCGGAGTTTGCGAAGTTGGATATTTAGTTATTCACATCCCTTTACATTTTCCCTAAATTAATTTATCCGGAAGGAATGTTCGATTTTCTTAAAATCCGCACATACTTTGTGTCGGTTTGGGGTCATTTTTTGCAAACAAAAGTGATCAGGGAAGTAAAAGGCTCTATTTCCATATTTTACAAACGCTTTTTTCTAACTAAAAAACTTGCTTGCTGTTGATTACTTCGACCCAGATTTCTTTCGCGTCTGCGGAATCTGCGCTAGTTTCGTATTAGACATTCTGGCCGGCAAAGCCGAATGCAGCTGCCTCGCTGATTAGGGGGCTAACCAGAAACACAGGCAATATACCTCCTGTTACTTCCCACACTAAAAGTTTCCGTTCGCGTACGGACTGGTCAAGGTGAATTTCCGCGTAACTCTTGATTTTAGTTCAACTCTTAGCTATTATTCATCAACCCAAATCGAATGCATCACTGATATAATATAAAAAAAGGCCAGCGCTCTCCGGAATTTCGACTCCCTGGAAGCAACACTGACCAAGCCATGAGATTTCGACTAAGTCGAAAACTCACCAGCATTTTTATTTTACCTCAGAAATTAAAACAATTACAAAATCAAACAATGATCGCTACCAACTTCTTGAGTACCTGTTTCGGAAAGTCCGAAGACCTGCCACCGCTGGGACCGCTGATAGTCGACCCACATTCAAAAAAAGGAGGACAAAATGGAGACACTAGCTCCATGGTTCGAGGACCTTGTGAGGATCTTAATCGCGCTCTTGCGATTGATTAAGAAACTCCGAGGCGTGCTTAAGTAGGCAGAACCTGAATCCCAAACTCTGAACAGTTTGGGATTTTTTTATCCCCATGCGAAATTAGTAAGAGTTACGAACTGTCCTAATTTCTGGGTAATTAATTTAAAGAACGATAACAATAGCAACTATAATGCCTAGCCGCCTGTTAGTCAAGCGATTGGCACTAGCGAAGGGCTAGGTCGTGGGTAGTAATGTCGAGCTGCCGCACGCCAGTTCTAGCGGCAAAATGAATGGTTTATCAAGTTCAGTTAAGGTAATGAGAGTTACGATATCCTACAAATGCGAGACCGCAATTCTTAAACAATTTCACGAGCAAATCTCAATAAATGAACGATTTAGCCTGTTCGTATAATTCTGGATTTATCAAGAATCAAAGTCAAAAAACTTCTTGACCGGCACTTCCAGTACCTTTCCCACCTTCCGTAGCGTAAGCGCGGTCACATTGGAATTGCCAGATTCAAGCCGTGCCAGAGCAGACTGCTCCATATTGCACAGGTCGCTTAGCTCAACTTGGGTCATTCCTCGATCCTTCCGGTATTTTGCAATCCGTTTCCCCACCTGTTTTAAGAACTCCTTTTCCTGCATAAATGGCCTGATTTCCGAGAATCAAGGTGCGGGGAGCCTACGCAAAAACCTATAACGTATATGTTATATTTTGCGTTTTTTGATTAGCTTGCAAACCAAACCCAGTGATTATGAAAAAAATACACGTTGCTTTTTGTATTACTAGCGCACTACTTTCTGTATTCGTCTCGGTAGCTCATGCACAGAAATCGATCACTTTCTTTTTCCAACCGCAAAGCACTCGCGGTGGCGTATTCTATGTTCCAACCTCAGGCGCAAATGATGCAGACTACGCAGAATCCGATCGCAAGTTCACGCTTGGCTTACGTCTCGGCACTTTGCTTTCGATGCCGATCAACGACAAGATGAGTTTCAGCACGGGTCTCTGTTACTCCGGTTACGGACAGAAATCATCATACAGAGGACATCAACCCATCGGCAACCTGGTCGACGACTTCACTATCACGAGCACGGCGAAACTGCATTACCTCCAGATTCCTGCATTCGTCTCTATACAAAAAGGAACAGATAAGAAAATATCTTTCTTCGCCTCGGGTGGCATCTACTTCGGATTCCTTCTCGGTTATAAGCATGAAATTATAGTCATGGATGATCTTTCAAATGGTGATTGGGAGGAGGCGACTAAAATCGCATCGGGTGGTGAGCTCGCGTTTTCAAACGAAGATTCACAAGGAAACGAATCATCGGCGACGCATCCCTTCCTGGAGAAACCGTTTCGCTCGGCGGACTTCGGCATTACCCTCGCTGGCGGATTTTCACTGAACATATCAGAGAAGATATCAGTACCCATCTCGCTCAATGTTAATCAAGGTTTGCGTGACGTAAAAAATGAAACGTCACAATGGACTGACAGCAATGCGAGCGATGCAGAGCTTTATTGGAAACACTTTTATACTGGCTCCGATCCGAACAAAACATCGAAGTACAAGAATAGTGCAGTTGGTTTGTCGATTGGATTACGAATCGCGCTCTAGCATGACAAACGCAGGATTTGAGTTCAGAAAGAAAAACACCTCACTGGCAAAGTGATTTGCCGCATTCGGAAAGAATCTGAGGATTTGAAACAAAACAGCACTACACTTAGCGCCTTGGAGTTGATAAATAATCACGAATATTTGTTGTGCAGTCAATAATATATTAAATAGATTAGCGTTGCTGTAACGTTCTTCTACAAGAAGTTAGAATGTGTCATTTGGGTGTCGCTTTGTTCCCCTCGGCGGCACCCGGACACGCCTTTAGTAAGCAATCATAGAGTGTGGCTCTATGTGCTCGGGCACTCTGTCGAGCGAGGTGGGATTGTGAGAATCATTTTGTCATCGAAAAAATCACGCTCAATGCGTGTCTGAATTTGTATTGCCCAAATCAAACACATATCACCTAAACCCAACACAATGAAATCAAAACGCTTTCTCCCGCGCGTTCTCAAAGGAATAGCCGGAATCTCCGTGTGCTGCTTTACGCTAACAAGCAACGCACAAACTTCGCAACCAACAATTTTTGAAGACTGGAACAATTCCGCTGGGACTCAGTACTTCTTCCAAAAATCGGTTACCAAAACAGATGCCAGTAGTAATGTGTTTATTGCAGGAGCGACAATGAACAGCTCCGGCAACTATGACGCTCTTGTTGCTAAGTACTCTTCTACAGGTGCATTGATCTGGATTAATCAATACGCTGGCAGTGGCAATCAAGATGATTTCGCATCAGCACTCTTTCTTGATGGAGGCGGAAATGTGTACATCACAGGTGCAGTCACAAACACAGTCGGCGACAGCAGCAACGTACTCACTGTAAAGTACAACTCTAGCGGTACGCAGCAATGGGCATCAACATATCACGGTGGCACGGGTTCCGATTATGGTACAGCTCTAATGGCCGATGCTTCTGGTAACGTCTACGTCACCGGCACGAGCAATCGCGGCAGCACTAATAAGTTTGACGTTGTCGGACTGAAATACAATTCAAGCGGTACGCAACAATGGGTGTCATTCTATAACTACAACAACCTCAATGATGGTGGTTACAAGATTGTATTTTCAGGAAGTAAAGTTGCAGTCGGCGCAGGAGTACAAAATAATTCGACCGACTATAAAATGGCTGCACTAATTTTCCACCCTACGACCGGAGTGCCGTCATTAATGTCTGTAAGTAGCAGTGCAGGAATTGGTTTCGCGATGGTTCACGGCATGACAACTGACGCAAACAAAAACGTGTACATCACGGGCAGCAAATCAAATACTGGTGTTGGACTCGACTACTATACGGTCAAGTACGATAGCAATCTTGTTTCGCAATGGACAGCGACATATAACGGCTCTGCAAGTTTGAACGACGAAGCAAAGGGCATTGCAGTCGATGCTTCGGGCAATGTGTACGTGACTGGGTATGCAACTCTTTCCGGACAAAGCACTGATTATGCGACCATCAAGTATAACTCAAGCGGAACACAGCAATGGGTACAAACGGTCAATGGAACAAACAACGGACACGATGAAGCTACAGCGATTGCGCTCGATGCCAGCGGTCTTCCAGTTGTAACAGGTTGGAAGCACAACGGAGTAAACAATGATTACTACACAATCAAGTATGACGCATCAGGCACTACATTATGGTCTGCAAGTTGGCATAGTGTCGGTGACAAAGACGATCGCGCATTCGACGTAGCTGCTGCACAAGACGGCAGTTTCATTGTTGTAGGACAAACAGGAGTACCAGGGGCGCTCTCCTACACAGCGGTACGCTACATTCAGAAGATTGCAATCTACATGCCCGATGGCATGGCACTTTCAACTGCATGGGCATTCGTAAAGAATCGCGGTCAGCTCCTCGGCACAGATGGTAACAAACACGATACGATCAAATATTACAACGCAGAAACATGGCCGCGTACGTACTTCTCAAACAAGACAACTTCGTATGTATTTCTGAATCGTCGTGATTCTTTGAACCTCGTCGATTCGATGGCGCGCATCGACATGACGCCGAAGAACGCGAACCCCGATCGTGTTATCCGTGCTTATGATCCACGCACAGATCATCACAACTATTATGGCGGCGGCACTCCACAAGGTGCCGTACGTGTTCCCTTGTATCGTCGTCTTACAACATATGACTTGTACACCAAGATCGACATGATGCAAACACACAATGGTACTGGACCGGTTACATACTTCGCCGTCAAACCGACAGGCAATCCAGCGAATATTGAAATGAATTGGTCTGGACAAACAAGCATGAGCATCAATGGAGGAGGAGATCTTGTACTTACTACCGGCTGCGGTTCAATGACGATACAAAAAGCTGACGTGTTTCAAGTAGATGCAAGCGGCAACTATGTCTCGCTTGCATGGTCACCAGCATATAGTATAAGTGGCAACACCGTTTCATTCACAAGTCTTGGTTCGTACAACTCAAGCTACACACTCGTATTCCGAATGTATCAAGGACCATACACCGCGCCATCAAGTCCTGCTAATGGAAACATGTGGTGGTCGACGCACTATGGGACAGTCAATGATAACGACTATGGCATGGATGTATGCAATGATAACGTTGGCAATGCATACGTTGGCGGCTATACATGGGATCAATCATTTCCACTCTGGAATACAGCAACAACTTGGAATGGAGGAATGACAGAAGGTGTTGTATTGAAGTTTAACGCGGATGCCAGAAGAGAATGGGTATTATTTTACGGAGGAGGCGGACCATCTGGATCTGGTTTTGATTGGGTACGTAGTGTCACATTCAATGGTGGCGTATCCTCAAATCACCTCTATATAGCCGGACAAACAAATAGTCGCGCAGGAACATTCCCAATTGCCCCTTCTGCTAACCCGAGCAACGGTAGTTATTGGCAAGACACCAACTACGTTTACAATACTGTGTCCTATGATGCATTTATTGCGAGGATGGATACAGCATTTGGAGCTATATCATGGAGCACGTTCTTCGGTGGGCGAGATCAGGATGAAGGAAGAGTTGTTCGATGCGCACCGAATGGACGCGTGTATTTGGCGGGCAACACACGTTCCTCTCTTAATGATACAACTGGCAGCACTGCGCCAGCAAATCATTATTTCCCATTATGTCACTCCGTGCTTTCGTCGTACTTCGATTATACATTCGGTGGTGGAATGCAAGACTGCTTCATCGCTGCATTTGATACTACCAATACGCTGCGTTGGTCAACGTATCTCGGCGGCGGCGGACTAGATGAAATGTATGACGCAACATACGACACAGTGCAAAATGCATTCTTCGCTGTTGGTGCGACAGACGGTAGTTTCCCGCTCATGTGGAGTGGTTCAGATTATCACATCGGTGCATATGCGGTGATGAATACGCAAAAAGGATTTGTCTCGCGTTTCGCAAACAGCGGAGCGATGCAATGGTGTACTGCAGTAAATCGCGTGAGCTCTATACAAACGGTGACGAGCATCGGCGGTCAAGTAATGATCGCTGGAGTAACGAACATTCCGACTGATCCAGGAATCATAACGCAACAGGATACATCGGGCGGCTATGCAATCTGGGGGCCGTCTGGAGGACATATCGATCAAACTATCAATGGTCAAGCCGATTATTACATCATGGCATTCGGTCCGCCGAACATGCTGCGATGGGCAACATTCTATGGCGGTGGTTCAGATGAATCCGCGACGTTTGCATTTCAAATCAACTATGAGAAGAAATTCCTCGATGCAGTACATGATGACAGCGGTAACGTATACCTCACGGGCATTACAGATAATACAGGTTCTGCATTTCCAACAGTCAATCAACCGCCATTCTTTTGGCAGTCTGCGTATGCAGGAGGAGAACCGACTTCAGCTGACGTCAATATGTTCTGCTTCCGCGCAAACAAATCGTTAGCGTGGTCGACATACTGCGGTGGTGACTGTCCTTGGACTGGCTTCCCGTACATTGATTGTGCAAGTGATGTCGCATCGCAAATTTCATGGTCTCCGGCGCAACAGCGACTTTACTTCACAGGGTTTACAGGATCGAATAACTATCCATTCATTTGTCCGAGCACAGCGAATCCTTGGTGCTATACACCTGTCGTCTGGAATACCGATGCGCCGTGGGATATTTATCTTACTTCACTCGACCTTCAAGGTTTGAATGTTGGGATTCCTGATTCAATCAAAGAACAACCCGGTGTACTTACCGTATTCCCAAGTCCCACAGCTGACGAATTCACCGTTCTTCTCCCCGGCGATGGCACAGAGAAAAGCAGTATCTTAGTGTATAACGCGCTCGGTCAGATCGTGGCAACTCAAACGATTAATCCAGGTCAAAACCGAACCACGTTTAATACGACGACATGGGCAAATGGCGTCTACTCGATTCAGTACATAGATCACGAAAATATGTATAGCCAGAAAGTGGTTATTCAACATTGAGAAAGCACATCATCATATTTCTGATCGCACTTTGCTGCGCATGTTCCTTTGAGGGACGTGCGCAGCATTGGATTCCCGTGAAGGATGGCATAACACAAGGAAGTGCAATCACGGACTTTTTTGTTGATACCGTAGGTGATGTTCTATACATGGCTGGCGTTTTCAAGGAAGCTGATTCTGCTATCTTTTGTCCCGGCGTAATGGGGTGGAACGGCACGAATTATTTTTCACTTGGCTGTGGTATTGAATGGAATTGCTTGACTGGCTTTGCTGGTCCCGGGCCATCTGTAAGTTGCATAACTGAATATCATGGGGACATATATGTTGGCGGCGGGTTCACGATGGCAGGTGGTGTGCAATGCAATCATATTGCGCGATGGAATGGCACAACGTGGGATTCAGTACTCGGGGGAACTAGTAATTCAGTTTCGGGGATGCGCGTAATTAACGACGAACTGTATGTTGTCGGCGCCTTCACCAATGCAGATGGAATTCCGGTCAATGGTCTTGCTAAATGGAATGACACCACGTGGTCAGATGTACATGCCTTGCCGAGTTACGGAGGAAATCTTCTCTGTGATGTTATCGAATACAACAACGAATTGTATGTCTGCGGCAATTTTCAAGGTCCAGGTGGAATCCGGGAAATTGTAAGATGGAATGGTACTGCGTGGACAGATGTTGGCGGCGGCTTCTATGGAGGGTTAGCTGGTGTCGAGCAGATGTGTATTTTTCAAAATAAACTGTATGTGTCGGGAGCGTTTACAAGAACAGAGAATGCAAACAATCCAAGCGACAACATTGCTGCGTGGGATGGAACTGTATGGATTGATCCTGCCGGTGGCACATTCAATCCACCTAATCCGTTTGTGAATGGTCAGATACACGATATGGTCGTGTTTCATAATGAGCTCTGGATATGCGGAGCGTTTCAATGCGCTGGTGGAGTGGCAGGAGAAGATGTTGCGAAATGGGATGGCGTGCAGTGGTGTGTATTTGATACAATCGGTACATTTGATACTCGACCGTATGCGCTCGCGGTATTCCGCGACTCACTATTTCTCGGTGGCAATTTCTGGAGCATTGGACAAGATTCTATTTTGCATATTGCCAAGTTTGATGGCGGCAATTGGGTCGACACGTGTGGTCAATTCTATCTTGGAGTTGAAGGCCCGTTGAACAATCCTTTAATTTCTGTTTATCCGAATCCTGTAAGTGACATTATCACGTTTCAATTCTCGGGCGAGCAAAAATCGCGTGAGCTTGTTATATATGATGCACTCGGGAAGGAAGTGTGGCGGGAAGAAACGGATGAGTCCTCGGTGTCGATCTCTGCCTCACAATTTGCGGAGGGTATGTATTTCTATCAGGTTACTGAGGAAGGAAGGAATCCGTGTTCTGGAAAATTTATAAAGCAATAATTCTATGGACGTAGTATATAAGACGGTCACTTTTGCAACGAAGCTCGAAGCGCAATGGGCAGTGTTCTTTGATGAACTCGATACGGCGTGGGAGTACAAATCCAGAACAGTTGTACTGAAGAATGACACACTACACACACCAACATTTTTCATACCTGGGTGGAAATGCTTCGTTGAGATCTGTGCTGAAGTGCCGACAACACAAACGCTCGAACATTTAAAGGAATTATCCGATGTGTCCAGACAGCCAACAGTTTATTGTTTTGTCGGTGAGCCGGATGAGAGATGGAAAGTACTCCACTATGCAGAGTCGAATGGTATACCAGACTATCCAGTCGGAAAAATCTATGAAGACCGTAGAGTAAGCAATGGCTTTGTTTGGTGTGGTCATGGCAAGTATGAAGGTTGGATGAATGGCATTTACTGCCCTCCAAATGGAAACCCAGATGATTTCTGCGAAAAATATCCTGGAGAATTAGGCATCGTTCAAGATGCACTTGATGCTGCGCGAGTTGCGTTCTGATGCATCAGCCATCTAGTTCACGTTACTTTAACACTTAGCTAAATTTCTTAGTCAGACTTCCTGAATTGTGGATGTAACCTTCACGGACATTAAAATCTGTGAAGATGTCATACTACTATTTCAATCTAAACGGAGGCGTAATAAGCATGACGGAGCCAATGGCGAAACTTTTCATGGAAAGGATTGCTCCTGAATGGAAGAAAGTAAATACTGAATGGGGAACGCTCTACTGCGGCGAATATGATTGGTACGGTGAAGTCGTCGAAGGAGAGTATAAAACCTTTCCTCCTAAACTGAAGAACGGAACGTCAGTAAAGCAGAACAAAACCGCGCAGGAAATTTTCAAAGAGAAAATCATCGGCGAGTGCTTTCTCTTGCCGTCAGAAGGAAAACGAAGCGATGTGCTCACGTTTGTCTCAAAGGATCACATTCGATACAGCGTCGCATGATTACGAGCTCAATCCCAATGGACGAGCGACGACTCACGCGTTACGTTGATTTGGCAATACGTGAATTCAATCGGGCGGTCGGGATCGGTCCTGGCGTCATCGCGATTCCAGAGCAGCACGGCTACTACGCTTTTCTCTGGAAACTCGCGCAGCAGGATCGCTTTGCGATTGTGTATCAAGAGCGCACCTATAAATCGATCGATATGTATCTCACGCATTCAATGAAAGACAATGAGATATGGCTCTTTCTGTATTACCACCCCACTTACATGTGGGGATTCAAATACGTTATCGAAAATGAACGAGTGCTTCGCGTTACAGAATTGAAAGATGGCTATCTCATGCCGCGGTGGACTTTGAGAGGGATGCTCGAAAAAGTGAAACTCTATTCGTGCTGACGTAGAAAAAATAAAACCGCGCATGCGGTTTTATTTAGCACCCCTTATTCAAAATCTTGCGTTGATCCTCCGTGGCTTGGGTAAGCACATCAATAAATACCTTCTTCTTCTCACCAGAAGAGGCATTTCGAATAAACTTTGAGAATTCCGTTTCTTTCTCCGGTTTTCGTAGAAGTGAAAACATATACATATTGATTATATCACTTTTTTTAGGGTCTCTCGATTATATATCTCTTCAACATAACTGTCAATAATGTCAATATTCTCCTTATAGTATTGATCTGAACCGTCAATGTTTTTGACCAACAAATCAACCCGAATTGTTGGTCCGAATTGTTTCTTCAATGCGTTGACTGTTTCTCGGGCTGCAAAGTACTGTTCTATAAAAACTTCTTTGGGAATGTTGCGACCCTCTAAGGCTTCTCGTTTTTGCGTGAAGTCCCAGGCCTGAATGGGGTCTTGATACACATAAAGTATTTGGACAAATCTTTTTTTATCAAGCGAGCGCTGTATATTTTCTTTGGCCTGTTTCAAGCTTGATAGCGTCCCATCAATTAAGAAACTCTGGCGATTTGAAAGTGCGTGATCATGAATTGAAGACACGAGAATTGAAACCGCCGACTGAAAAACAAATGAATTGGTGCCAGTATAATCCTCAAAATAATTTCGCAATTCATCAGGGTCAATACGCAACACGGAATTGTTTTGATCGGAAAATCTCTTGATAAGATTCTTGGACGACTCGGTTTTCCCTGCGCCCGGTGACCCAGCCATGAAAACCGAAACTGGATTTTCTTCGCTGGGAAACTTATCTGTGTCGGTCAAATCACGGGCAATCTTCTTTTTGTTTGCACGTGCATAGTCAATTGCTTTCTGCGCTATTTGTTCATGCTCAGACATGAATAGGTTATAGCATAAATCATCTCGAGGTCACAACTTTCCTTGACACGAAATGCGAGAAAGAGTAATCTTCACGCCGGTTGAACTTTATTATGTTAATTAAGACCGTTGCTTCGTAAGAAGCAGCTCCTCGAAAGGGAGTGAAACAACACGGGACTAATACATACCGATAAGCTCTAGCTCTCTTCTTGAGGGTTTCTTTACCTACTCTTTATTTTTTCTTTGAAGTGTGCTATTTTTTTGTTGCCCGGCGCAAGCTGGGTGCAGCAGAAAGTCCGGGGTTGTTTCCGGGCTTTTTGTATTATGCAAATCAAGGATTTACTTGAGGGATTTATCAGAGATTGTCGTTGCAACGACCTAGCCGAGAGTACTATTTCAAAACACGTTGCAATGTTTACTAAGATCATCTCACCAGCGATCGGTGATAAAAATCTAGCGGAGCTACTGCCCATTCACCGAAATGAAATCATAGACAGGGCAAATCTTGGAGGTAAAAGCACTGCGCGTAGTGCCGTGCTCACATTCAGGAAGGTATTGCAGTACGTTAAAAAGTGCAGAATAGGATCGGGCGTAGAAGCAAATGAAATCGACATCCCATCCTATCGCCGCTCAAGAGATGTAATGGCATGGTCGCCTGAAGACATCAAAGAGATTCGCACGGTTCTCGCGCAAGATCATTCCCCGAACTTCAGCAAACATTGTCGCGGAAGATTGATACGGGGTCATCAACTAAGTATAAAGCGGACCGCCGCACTTTTTGAACTGATGATTCATTCAGGTCTTCGCTTGAGCGAAGCGCTCAGCGTTGATATAGAAAACATCAATTGGAACACTCTTGAACTCAGAGTTAAAGATGCAAAAGCCGACGACGAATGGAAAACCGTTTTTGTACACGGTGCAGAAAATTCAATTCAGGAATACCTCACGATGCGTACCGATGATTGTCCGGCACTATTTGTATCAATGGATGGTACAAGGCTTCGCAAAAACTCCGCTGGCACAACACTCAAGAGACTCAAGAAGCGATCACAGATCGACGCCAAACTACTATCAACATTCACACACAAGACATGCCGCTCGACGTTCATTACGATTCCTCTCAAAAAAGGAATTGATCCAAAAACAGTACAACAACTCGCACACCACAAGAGTTTGTACATGACGCTCAACTATTATTTCCAGGTTATTCAATCAGAGCTCAAGCCATTGCATCAGCAGATATACTCGACAATCTAAATCAGAGTTATCCACAACTCAAACTTGAAACGAAACCAACTGGGCTATATACTGAGACCTGTTATTTAAGCATGTCTTGCTTTCCGCTCTCGGTGAGAACTACGTCTTGTAAATACGCGGTTCACACAGAGGAAAGTGCCACTTTAGCTCAGTTGGTTAGAGCAGCCGTTTTGTAAACGGCAGGTCTTCGGTTCGAATCCGAAAAGTGGCTCAACGGAAAAGCAAGTCAGCTTAAATAGCTGGCTTGTTTTTGTTTTCAGCGGTCTATGGATGCTCTTGCGAATTGGCATTGATCCCCTGCGGGACATTCTGGCAACAGAAGGAAACAACCAATGCGAATTCCAGTTCCATAGTCCGCTGCACGTAAAGCAGCTGGTCGATTATCAAAATTAAATCCTCGCATCAACGAGTAATCATTTATGCATGATCGAAAGAGTATACAGCGTCTAATCACACTCAAGAGAAAATTTCTCTACAGTATGCATCGGGCGCAAAACTGTTGTCCGGCATGTACGAAGTGTCGAAACACTATCATCGACGCAATCATAGAATACGCGCGGCACTACGCCGTCATTATCAATTCCTAGGTCGCGTTACTAATTCACTTCCCATTTCGGGACTACCTCACCATGAAATATTTTTCATTGTTCAGTGGTATCGGAGGGTTTGAAGCAGGAATTCATAAGGCATTAGCGGGAAAGAAAACTCATTGCGTGGGGTACTCCGAAATAGACCCCTATGCAATCAAAATCTACACAACGCATTTCGCGAAGCACAAAAACTTCGGAGACATTACCAAGATCAACGAAAAGGAATTGCCCGACTTCGATCTGCTCGTCGGCGGATTTCCTTGTCAGAGTTTTAGCATCGCTGGAAAACGAAGAGGCTTCGCTGATCCCCGCGGACAGATGTTCTATCACATTGAAAGAATACTGCGCGCGAAAAAACCTTCCCGCTTCATTCTCGAAAATGTTAAGGGACTGCTCAATCACGACGACGGCCGCACTTTCAAAGTCATCGTCGCCGCGCTTGCTGCATTGGGGTATCGCGTCCAATGGCTTGTGCTTAACAGCAAGAATCACGGAGTCGCACAGCACCGCGAACGCGTCCTCATTATCGGACATCATCGAAGCATCACCCAACCCAAAATATTTCCTCAAGGCTTCACAGATACGCCGACTGACGCGCCGCATAAAACGAAAAACGGGTCGGGCATTCACTGCCTGTATAACGGTGGGTACATCAACAAAAAGATCCACGGAGTAACCGGATTCAGTCCTGCGCTCGTTGCATCGACGAATTCTGTGCCAGTGATCGCGATCACGAATTCATCCAACCGTGAATTCGGATGGAAGCCGATTTCACCTGCGCTGTGCGCTGGTGATTTCAGAAACGTGAAGCTCGTCGGGAAACGTTGCGGAAACCTGTACAAGCAGATTAGAAAACTCACGCCGCTTGAGTGCGAACGCTTGCAAGGATTTTCTGATTACTGGACCATCGGCATTAGCGACACACAACGATACAAGTGTTTAGGTAACGCAGTCACAGTGCCAGTAATTGAATGGATCGTCACAGAACTCTTCAAGAAAAGGTAAACGCCACCTACCATTGTGGTAAGTGGCGTTACGTGATCATTGCTCCCTTAATTAGTCAGTCGTTGATACTCCGGTGAAACGCATTCGATGTTATGAACTTCGGCATATTGTTTAGCAAAGGTTTCATCGGCAAGCAATTCAATCAATCCAAAAGCAAGTAGTACATCAACGGAAAGTTGAGAAAGCAATTCCTGACCACGTGGGCTAGGTGTTGAGTTGTTTTTCATTGTATTCGCGGTTTTGAGAGTGGTTATTTGTGGTTAGTCGATATTCCATTGAGAGGTACTCTTTCCAGAGTTCCTTAAATCGTTCCTTCGCACGATACAGCGCCTTCTTAAATGCGGATTCGCCGAGCGCGTGTTTCTCCCGCAGAATTTCTTCCGCGGCTTCAGGCGCTAGTCCGCTGTAGTGATACACCTGTATCATTTCGCGGTCCTTGTCAGCGAGGTTAGCAAACACATACGCTATCCCAACGCGCAAGTGCTCGTTCTCCTCCGAGTCGTGATCCGGCACATCAGCGTACTGTTCCAATTGTCCAGGGGCGAGGTCAGAGCTAGACATAAACTTCTGTTTCTCGATCGCATCCTTCGTTCGCCATACAGCTTTCAGAAGTACGCGAACCGCAAGCCGTTTACGCACCACTTCATCGGCTACATCCGCTGCAACACTAAACTTTCGTCGGCGGATTTCTCGTTCGATCTCGTTGAGTATGACCTGAAACACCCTTTCCGCTCTCGGCGAAGTCTCCGATGACTTGAACGTTTCGCGAAGCACGCTGCAATACGCTCTGTAAAAGTGATCGCGAATCCTCTCATACAGCTCCATGAACAAACGTTCAGCTTCCACTGTAAGACCTGCGTCGTGTGCATCAGCAATTGCATTAACCAATTCGGCGTGTGTAAGGGTCGTTCTCATAGGGAGTTTGGTTTTAGTGTGTTTGCTATTGATATACATCTGAAAAGACACGCATTCGGACACTTTCACGAAAAAATAATTTTCGTGTCCGTGAACCAATGCACCAACTGTATCTGCAACACAGGAACACCCATGCCGACAGACATAGCCAGATTGACTTTACGCGAATGCGCGCGCCTTCTGAGTTTTAAGGATAAGCGCAGCGCGCGCAGGTGGTGTATTAACCACACAGTCGCGATCTTCTCTGATGTAGGAGCAAAAACCCCCTATGTACTGAAAACTGAATTTGAAGCCGCTCGGCTTCACTCATTGATACCGTATCTCAAAAAGCGGTACGGCGTTGATTGGAAACTAGCATTAACAGCTTATCAATTTGGAGATATCAGCGGTATTGAAACTATGCTTCAAGATACAAAAAAGAAAGTTGCAATTCCAAAAGTACCGCCAGGAAAAAACGCATCGCGTTTCTTTTCTGAGCTCATGCAAACAATCTCCGGAGCACAAACATGACCAAGCCACTGTACATCCCCGCCACGAAGAAGGTCAAAGGGCTCAAGGTACATTGCTACGCGTGTGGAACGACTGTGGATGGCGTGTGTAAGGGTTCTGGGAAAGACATCCAGTTCTGCAAATCGGGATCAGATCACGTCTTCAAAATTTTTGCGCATGTGCCTGGAACTTCCAACGAGCGCAGGACGAAGACGCTGACCGGCGTAAGGGATCTGAATGAAGCGCGACGTCTTGCATTAGAATTTCAGCGTGAAATAAAAGACGAAGCGAATTCTGTTCCCGTTGTGCCGCGATCAACAGCAACAAAAGAAAAACAACAACCGACAGTCGCGAGCGATAACCTCGCAGAGTTGATGGCTCGCTATATCGGCTACCTACATGGTGATCCGGAAATCGCCCCGGCGTTCAAACGCAAAAAAAGAAGTCCTGAAACTTTGAAAGAAATGGAAAGGACCTTTCTTCGCCTCGCAACTGCCGCGAAGGAAAATGACCGCGACGTATCAACTATGTCCATCAACGACATCGACGACGCGCTCATTGGTAGCTTCTACGAATACCTTACCGAAGAACTTGAACTCGGAAATGCCGGATACAATCGGGCCATCACGAACATGACTTCCTTCTACAACTACTTGGTCAACGAAGGTTTCACTTCGCGCAATCCATTCACTTCGCTTATCAGAAAACCGACCAAGGAAAACGTTATGACGATGGAAGAACATCAGTTCAAGGCACTGACCGAAATTCTGCAAGATCAAGAGCGCGGTATTCACACACTTTCCAATGGCGTAAAAAAGAATTACTACAAGCCGTGGATGAAAGATGCGGTGGAACTAGCTCTTTATACTGGCCGACGCCGTGAAGAAATTCTGCGGATGAAATGGAAAGACATTACCGAAGACGGAATAATGGTGCCGGACTACAAAGTAATTCGTCAAAAAGGTCTTCTCTCAAAAGAAGATGACTGGATATATCGCATTGTTCCACTCACTTCCGAGCTTCGTGGTTTGTTAGATCGACTTCGATCAAATGACATGCAGTTGGATCAATTCATTCTTGCACCAGGTGAAACAATGGATCGCGATTCAATGCGTAACCTCATGTCAAAGTCATTCGCGCATTACTATGCGCAACTCGGATATTCCAAGCGATTAAAGTTCGGATGCTTGCGGAAGACATACATCAGTGGACTTGCCGCAGCTGTGGGTCTCTCGAACGCCAGGGCAATTTCTGGCCATTCTGGAACAGAAGTAATGCAACGCCATTACACGAGTAAAAAGATTCTTGCGGCTGCGGCAAAGGACTTCTCCGTATACCAATCCGAGGATCAAAACGAAATCGAAATCGAGGACAAAAAGGGTCGAGAAAAGGGTCTCTCACGTTGAGAATGAAAGTGCGGGTTTGAAAAATTCCGCACCCTAAACCGCACCTTTTTCCGCAACCCGAAATTGCTCATCAGTTGCTAAAAACAAAAAAGCCCTTTTCGTTTCCGAAAAAGGCTTTTAAGCTGCTCCCCCTTCTGGACTTGAACCAGAGACCCCATG
>CAYUTR010000002.1:0-53455 GCA_964447465.1 uncultured Chryseobacterium sp. | reverse complement strand
TCATCACTTAGCAGAACCTGTCTTTTTTCAAATGTCACTACCTCATTCATATTTACCATGTGCGACCGATGAATCCGAAAGAAACCCGCTTTGCGAAATATCTCTTCTATTGCACCAATGTTTTTAGAACACACCACGAAAGGTTTTTCTTTTAGGTGAATAACTGTATAAAACCTTGTAGCTTCTAACCGAAGGATGGAATTGAAGGCCAGATTATAGCTGATTGTTTTTCCATTAAAGATGAAGAAGCCTTCAGGGTTGGGAGTATTCGCTATTGGGGTCATGCGGTTTTGTTTTTGTGTTTATTTCAGATTAGGACATAGTATTCCACCAATGACTTAAGTATTTTTTTAAGCCACTTTATTAAAGACAATCTCTCCATCCGGATTGATCAGGAATTGTTCCTGAAATCGGGTTGTGAGCATAACATCATACGGGATGTTGATTCCTCCCTGTCCCAGTGAATGAATTAAGTCACTTGTCGTAGTCCCATTTTGCTACTAAGAGCATAATGACTTTCAGCGATCCATTCAAAAGACATTCGGTGCTAAAGTATGTCTATGTTGATAGTAAAGTCAAGAGCAAACCAACAAGCGTAATCGTTTTATGCATAAGTGGATGATTTAAGGTTGATTGCAATGCACAGGATTTTATGAATGCTACGCTGGTTGGTTTGATGGTGTAAAATTATTCTGACGCAATATATTTGATCACGACTATTCCAATGTGACCCAAAAATTAATTGATCATGAAAACGAAATTAAAGTGCTTATTGTTGTGCAGTATGATCACATTTCTAAATATTAATAATTGCAGTGCCCGGATCGCTACCTCGCCCGTTTATATTAATAGTCCGGATTCAAGTGTACATGCTCACGCTATTACGAGTGAAGTGAAGTGCAAGGCGAAGATGGGACATTCGTATTACTGGTATAACATGAATTCGATACTTTCTTCAGACGGAGGATTCAGCGGCAGGTTGCTACATGGCAGTTATACATCCTATTATAAAAATCATAATTTAAAGTGTCAGGGAGTGTTTGATCGTGGATTGAAACAAGGCATATGGACTACATGGAATTTAAACGGTAAGGTCAGCGAACGAACTCACTACTCAATGGGAGTGGCTGATGGATCAAGAGAACTGTATGATTCCTCGGGTCAACGGACGATGCGAATATATTATAGGAATGGCAAGCGTACCGGGAAAACTACAATTTTTAGCCAAGATAGTTCTGATAGCGTAATTCGATACAAAAATGGCGTTGCCATTGTACCCAAAATAAAAAACGATTCAATTGAAGATGCCAACAAACGACGGAAAAGGAAGGCTGTCAAAACAGATACATCTGCAACTAACTCCGCAGACTCCGTGAAAGTGAGTACACGCAGAAAAATAAAAAAGTCAAAATCTGAGCCTGAGGAAAACAAACAAACAATGAAGCGTCCAATGAAGATTCGAATCGGTGAAATCTTCAAACGAAAAGACAAAAAGTTAGAGGAGCAGAGCGACCATGAATAAACTCAACGGCGGTTCTCTCTTCTATGCACTTGCGATCAGCATTATCATTGGAATGTTGACCGGGAGCGTAGTGCTTGCTCAGTTTTACCATAGATGTATTCTGCGTACCAATAGTATTCATGAAGAGGTTGTGCGGAATGCCGAATCAGGTGTGATTTACTGCTGCACAGTAGATGCCATGAATGTTGAGGACGATGTGGACATTGATCTTTTTGGTCGTGGTAAAGATTCTGTTCTGGTGCAGAGAAAACCGTGGGGAGCCTATGACATTTGTGTTTCGACCGCCCATACCGGAAACATCACGTGGAAAACGATTGCAATGACTGGAAACATTCAGGAAAAGGAAGATGCATTCGCTTTATGGCTTGCTGACATGGATCGACCATTATCCATAACGGGTTCGACGCAGCTAAATGGCAAATGTTTTTTGCCTAAAGCGGGTGTTGAACGTTCGTACATAGAAGGAAAGAGTTACTCCGGACGTGAGCTGGTTCGCGGTACAATCGAACCTTCTTCAAGATTTATGCCGTCGTATGATACGGAACGCATGAAGGGAGTAACGGCGTTGTTTACCACTTCTGCAAGTGAATTCGATTCGATCGTTTCGTGGAATGAAATTTCCAGCGAGGAGATAATCGAACAATCATTTTCCGGAAAGAGGTTGATCATCACATCTGATTTACCGATTCACTTAACAAGTCAGCAGTTCACCGGTCAAATTGTATTACGCTCCATCGTGTCAATAATTGTTTCGAAAGAAGCATTGCTCGAAAATATTATTCTGATCGCTCCAAGAATTGAAATTCAAAAATCTGTTCGCGGATCTTTCCAGGCATTCGCACGCGACTCAATAATAGTTGGAAATGATGTTGATCTCGGATATCCAACGGTCCTGGGAATTATTCCCTTGAGTGGCGCTATAGAAAAAGTGGCGATCGTTATTGGGAATAGTTCAAAGGTGTGTGGTGAATTGTTTCTGGACTGTCAAACGAATGATATTAACCATGAAAGAAATATTCTTCTTGAGACAGAGTCTGTCATTGAAGGTGCGATAAATTGTTATGGCAGCGTTGACTTAAAAGGAAGCGTTCTTGGTTCCTTGTGTTGTCAAAAGATAACGCTGCGAACAAACTCGGCTGTTTATGAAAATCATCTGATGGATGCAATTATTGATTGTAGTCAGCGCTCTGAGTTTTGGCTCGGATCCATTTTATTCAACAAATCTGAAACAGCTCATGTTATTCAATGGCTCAACTGAAACTGAAGGGATATGTTTTGCTGGAGTCAATGTTCGCCATGATTATTATCATGACGTGTTTTTCTATTTCACTATCAGTTTTCAATTCAATGACAGATAATCAACGAAATTATCTTGTGATCCGGGCGGAAATTGCATTAAAAACAGAAGCCGTCAGGTGCAAAACTGAAGGAATGTTATTTGATGAAGACATTCAGGCTGACGGATTTTTTATTGAACGAAGAGTTAATTCCAGTGAACAAAATAGACATCTTGCTACGTTGAACTTGCGAGCAATTACTCCTAAGGGAAAAGTAATATCTGAGTATTATGAGTTTATTTTCATCCGATAAAAAGTACCATGCGTTTACTTTGACTGAATTGTTGGTCGGAATGATCGTAAGCGGAATTGTAATCTCGGCTGTGTGGACGACATTTCGGGTTGTTAGTAATCTCGCACAATCTTCGCTTTCCTCAGTAACACAAGTTGAAGAAATATCTTTTTTTAAACGATGCTTCTCCACGGATTTTCAAAATGCACAGATTGTTGTCTGGACCGAAAAAGGTTTTTCAATGTCCTTTGGAGATCGAGAGCATGACGTAAAGTATAATTTCCTCAGCGAGTTTGTGCTGAGAGAAGGCGCAGGGAGAACAGATACTTTTCATGCTCAGATATCTGATGTCAAATCCGGAAGCGAATATGATTCGGATAATATCGAAGATGTGAGTATTTGTGATATGAAATGTACAATTCTGATAAATGGAAATAAGCAAGAGTTGGTTTTGAATCGAAAATTAAGTTCAGTTGATCTGATGAAGATCGATGATTGACATTTCAGAAATATCGAATCGTACGGATTCAGGTTCAAAACCTTCGGCCGGGAAGAAATCCATTTTGTCCCGCGAGATCAACCTATTCGGAACTGGTCTTAACGATCGAAGGAAGGAACGGTTCTACAGTGAACTTCATACTCTATTAACAGCTGGTGTAGATATCCGGACAGCTTTCGAATTGCTTTCGGCTGAAGCAGAAAAAAAGGAAGACAAAGTCCTCTATTCAACCATTCTTGAGCAAATCGTATCAGGTGCAACATTGCCGGATGCTATCAGAAGTACGGATAAATTCTCGCCGTATGAATTTTACAGTTTGAGGATCGGAGAAGAGTCCGGACGCATGAATGTGATCCTTCAGGATCTGGCGACGTACTATAGTAAGAAGATCAAACAAAAACGAAAAGTCACCAGTGCGCTTTCGTATCCAATCATTGTTCTTACTGTTGCAGTCCTGGCTGTTGTTTTCATGCTTCGTTTTGTGGTTCCCATGTTCGCCGACATGCTATCGCGGTTCGGAGCGGAACTTCCTGCACTTACGAAAGGGATTATCGCTGCATCACACATTTTGGGGAATTACGGTCCTTGGTTTCTTCTTTTTGTCGCAGTGGTGATTTTCACTTTATGGGCGCAACGAAAAACGGAAGCGTACCGGAGGATATCTTCCTGGTTCATCCTGCGTATTCCATTCATCGGAAAAATAACGCGAAAAGTATATGTCGAACGTTTTGCGCATTCCATGCAGCTCTTGCTGATGTCCAAAACAAATCTTATCGACGCGTTGGAACTTGTACAGAAGATGGTCGGGTTTTATCCGATTGAACAATCATTGTCTTCAGTACGAAAGGATATTCTTGCAGGTGTTTCGCTGCATGAAAGCCTCGGAAAGTTCAGTATTTACCCGAAGCGCATGATATCGCTGATTCGTGTCGCAGAAGAAGTCAATCAGGTGGATGTAATGTTCGCAAAACTATCGCAACAACTCTCCGATGAAATCGATCACGAGACATCTCTTCTCGGAAGTATTATTGAGCCCGTAATGATTCTGTTCCTCGGAGTGATGGTCGCGATTATTCTTGTCGCGATGTATCTTCCAATGTTTAAGTTGGGAACGGCCTTTGGTTAACTAAAAATTCCGCTTTTAACTACGCTTGTTGGTTTTGACATACGCTTGTTGGTTATCTATTTACTTCCGCATTTGATTGTTGTTACTTGCAGTCGTATTTCAAATCACCCTTCGACGGAGTTTATAATGAGCGAAGTCGAAATGCTCAGGATGACAATTGAAATATTGAATCGCTAAATAACTTCAACATGCATAGAATCCTTTTCATCATCGCTTTTGTTCTGGCCGGTTACGGTATTTCGGCAGGACAGAATTTCAACTACTCGGTAAGTACGGATTCAGTATCGTGGAATGAGCTGAATTCTCAGACTATACTTAATAGTAATAACACTGCATGGAACTTCTCCTACAAAATACCACTTGGATTCACTTTTAATTATCTCGGAAGAAATTTCGACTCGCTCACAGTTGAAACTAACGGTTATCTCGTTTTTGATAATGATCGCAACTATGCGTTAACTGCTTTTTCCGGAGTGGGTGATCATGTTGCCACCACAGGCAATCATTCCGTTTTAGGTTATGAGCTGTCGGGGACTGCCGGAAATCATATTCTGAAAATTCAGTATTTGAATTGCAGTCCGAATGCGACGGGCGAAGAAGTGCAGTCGTGGCAGGTGTGGTTGAAAGAAAACGGGAATGTGGAAGTACGGGTAGGTCCAGGGTCGTTGCGGACAAATTCATTTGAGAACATAGTGTTCAATGAATTAACAGAGATGGAAGACACAACCGTGGTGGTCCAATTGGACTCTACACAAAATTATCGTATTGGAATTCTCAATATGAATATGAATACAGAGGATCGCGGATTGTTTGTGTCGGGAAATCCATCTGCTCCACAAACTGCAGAAGTGAATGAAAGTAATCCCGAAACACCATTTCTGAATTTCATTCCTGCGCAAGGATATCGTTACACCTTCACTCCTTCGAATTAACAGCATTATAATTCATCAATATGAAGAAGCTATTATTTCTTTCACAGATCGCTCTATTGTTCTTTTCGGCAGATGCGAACGCCGGTAAGCGTTATTACATTATGAATGTAACCGGAACGTGGAATACCACATTGAGTTGGTCTGGAACAAGCGGTGGAGGCTCGGGTGCTTCTGTTCCCGGATCAACCGATACTGCATATTTCGATGGTAACGGAACAGGTGCTTGCGTACTGGATGCTGCAGTAAATGTGAAACGATTGAATGTTGGTAGTGGATACACGGGCACCATCACCCACGGCCTTTTCTCAATAACAATCGGGACTGGTGGCGCTGTATTTAGCGGAGGAACTTTTGCTGGAGGCTCTGCTGCAATTACATGTACCAGTGCCGTCACAATTTCAGGTTGCGCATTTACGAGCACCAGCGGTACGTTTACAACAAATTCCAATTGGACTTATAGCAGCGGAAGTTTCGCGCATAACAACGGACGAATGAAATTCACCGCTACCAATACTGTCACAGGATCGGTTACATTTTACAAACTGGAATTTGCACCTGCCTCTACCAGCACCTATACAATTGCAGGAGGAACAACCTTAACGGTGAGTGATACCTTACTGATTTCTGGAACTGTCGCCTCGACATTAAACACCGGGAGCATTTCAGCAAACGGTGATGTAGTCATCACGAACAATTTCAGCGGCGGTGGCGGAACTGCAACGGTTACGCTTAATGGTACCGGGAGTCAAGCATTAACCGGCGGTACTTTAGGTGCTACGGGTCGATTACCAAATATGGTCATCAACAAAAGTTCAGGAACACTTTCACTTTCTAATACAATTTCAGTATTAGGTAACTGGACATATACAGCCGGTACGGTGAGTGCCGGTACAAGCAGAATTCACTTTGCGGGAACAAAAACTATTACCGGTTCTCACACGTTGTATTCTGTAAGATTTGGCGCTGCCGGAGTATATACGATTGCTGGTGGAACAACACTAACTACTACGGGTACCATCGAATATGTAAACAACGTCTTGGGTAATATTACGATTAACACCGGCACTATTCATGCACAGGGAAATATTGACCTGAAAAATCCGGTAACGGGTGGAGGAGGCTCTGCGTCCATTGTTATTAATGGTACCGGAAGTCAGACCGTGACCGGAAACGCCACGGCAGGAAATTCTGCACTCCCGAATGTTACTATCAACAAGAGTTCCGGAACACTTACGTTGGACAGTACAATCACCGTCGCTGGAAATTGGACGTATACCGCTGGCAATTTATCAACGAGCACTGGTACAGTCTGCTTCTGGAATACTAAAACAATTTCCGGTTCACATTCTCTCGCTAATGTCGGCTTCAACAATTCGGCTAACGCAACATTTACGATCTCAAGCGGAAACACATTAACTATCACTGGCCTTCTGTCAATAGACGGGTCTAACCTGGTAGCTATCAACACAGGAACAATTTATGCTCAGGGAAATATTACGCTCTCCAATACATTTAATGGAAATTCCGCAGGAGGATCAGCTTCCATGGTCATTAATGGATCGGGCAGTCAGACACTCACCGGTAATGCATCAAGGGGCAATTCCAGATTACCGAATGTGGTCATTAATAAAACAACGGGAACATTATACCTTATCGACTATGTTAATATACAAGGCAACTTTACATACACGGCCGGTACAGTTGATCCTGGTAGCAGTACATTACACTTTTCCGGAAGCAAAACAATTTCAGGATCGCTCACCCTCTTCACGATTTCATTTGGGGCCTCCACGGGACTCAGTTCCGTTTTTACGATTAGCCCATCAACAATCCTGACTGCAGGCGGGAATTTTGAAACTGCAGGCGTTGGTAACATTATTATTGATTCGGGACAGATTTACGTGCACCAACACATTGTAATTACGAACACTGGCACCGGCGGCGGTGGCGACGCTACTATTACGTTGAATGGAGCGAGTGCTCAAACAATTACCGGAAGTGGCACTGCAGGGACAGGTGGGCTCCCTAATGTTACAATTGATAAAAGTACAGATACACTCACGCTTGCCAGTGTTACCACTATCATGGGCAATTGGATTTACACCCAAGGAACTGTTTCACCGGGAACTTCCACTGTCGCATTTTATGGAACTAAAAATCTTGATGGTCAGCAATCCGGTTCAACGAACTGCATGCCGTTCTACAACATTACGATCAATGGAAATACACGCACACTAACCGGTCACGTAGACGCAAACAACAATTTCACCATCGCATCCGGCGCAACTTGCTCAGCAGGGTCAAACAAAATTTACGTTGGGGGCGACTGGAACAGTGTTGGCACATGGACTTACTCAACCAGCACAGTTGTTTTCGATGGAATCGGACATAACAAAATTAAAGGAACCGGCACCGTTAATTTTTTCAATGTAACAGTCAACAGAAGTTACTCTGCAGGTTCACCGACATCGGTAAATCTTCAGAATCCGATGCAGGTGAATTCGGTGATGATCCTGACGAAGGGACGTGTGATTACTGACGCTACCAATTACCTCGCATTTCCGGATGGTGCAGTATGCACCTTGTTTAATGATGATAGTGCTTATGTGTGCGGGCCTATTCGGAAAACCGGAAATGATCCATTCAAGTTTCACCTCGGAGATACAACATTACATGATAGTATAGCTTATCACCCGCTGGATATGTCAGCTCCTTCAAATACATCTGACCGTTTTCAGGCAATTTATACTGCAACCGCGCAGTCACAAGGCGCAACAATTGTTGATTCATTAACGGATCTCAGTACGTGCGAACACTGGTCACTCGAACGACAAGTTGGTTCTTCCAACGTACAGGTTGGGTTGTCGTGGAACAAGAACAGCTGCAATACTGGGGTGTATGGAGATTTACGCGTTGCTAACTGGAACGGTACTCAATGGAGTGATTTGGGAGCATCATCGATACTCATCGCTGGTTATCGCGGAGACATTTCAAGTGTAACAAACGTAACGTTCGTGAGCAGTTTCGCATACTTAACCACTGCGGTATCCGTCAACTATTTTCCTACTGCAATATTGAAGAAAAAACTCGACGGAGGATATTACAAAGCCATTAACGGTAGATTGTTCTTCCGCTTCGACGAAGAGTACGCAGAATCTGGAGACCTGTTGTTTAATATCTACGACGATGAACACACATTAGTGTCATCTAACAGCATGCTGCCGGCAACGCTACAGTTACAAGTTGTATATGGCGACAACCGATATCATCTCAACACAGTGGGATGTGATATCACACCTTCCGGCGCGCTCGCCGATGGATTCTACATTCTTGAAGTCATCAACGATAAAAACGAAAAGTGGTACCTCCGCTTCGAACAGGATTCCAATATCATACTCTCAAATTGTCCACCACCAGCCGAAGAAGAATAATCATGAAAAAACTGAACCTACCTAAACTGAACCTCTCGAAAATTACTCTCCTTGTACTTGGTCTCTTCGCGGTGACTAGTGTATCGTTAACGATTTATCAAATGAATCGCGACCAGAAGTTTGTGATTGTGGATCTCGCCCAATTGTACAATGGATTCGAAATGAAAAAACAACTCGAAGGTCAGATGACTAACGTGGTGGATGTACGCCAAAAAACGCTGGACAGTCTTGAATTATCCCTCAATATTTTGTCGCGAACAATTCAGAGTATGGATCCTGAAGCAAACAAGGAAGCTTACGATTCCAAAGCAAATGAATTTGAGGTGCGTCGCCAGCAATACATGAGTCAGCAGAGCGCGATCACACAGGACAATGAAGCGATGCAGAATCAATACAACGAGCAAATCTGGAAACAATTGAACCAGTACGTAGAAGATTACGGAAAAGCCAATGGCATTGAGTGCATCATAGGTGGAGATGGTTCAGGAAACGTTATGTATACTGAAACCGGTCTTGATCTGACGGATGAAGTTGTGGTGTATTGCAATGAACGTTACCAGGGCGAAACAAATAAGTAACATGAAAAATATTCTGTTGTACATGATTGCCGGGATAGTAATGGCCGGTTGCGTAAAGCAAACACTCGCTCCATCTGATTATGTGAATTGGGTGCGCGATGAAAGCAACGGGCTTAAAGTGGAAAAAGAAATTGGAGGACAAACATTTACATTGCAATACAAACCTTCTGCCTATGAGATGCTGATGCAGGATGAAGATCATTCTGTTTCCCAGCAGAACTTAAACGAGTACGAAACAAATTCCGGTGGATTGCAGTTTTTTACACTCACTATTGTTACAGCCGACAAACAGGAAATCCCTGCCTCGGGCGGTGCTGATGAAAATATATTTGGAGAACGCGTTACTTATATGATGTCTGAAATGCAGAATGATTTTCAACTCATTGACGGGAACGATACACTCTACTGTGTGTTTTTCCACTGCGAACGGAATTTCAATATCTCTCCGGAGAATAATATTCTGTTGGGATTTGAAAAACCGGCTGGTGCAAAATCATACAACGACAAAACGCTGATCTATTCCGATCGTATACTGGATTGCGGTCCGGTGAAGCTAACGATCAAAGCCGATGACTTAGAAAATATTCCTGAACTCCTTTTATCCGAATAACCATGAGCCCGAAGAGACAAAAAATATATCGCATCATTGCAGCGTATTTATTGCTAAACCTTATTGCAGAATACTGCATACCAGTAGCTGCATTTGCATTGACGAATGGACCCGGTCAGCCGGAGTTCCAGAGTTTCGAACCAGCAGGCTCATCGGAGATGGTGAATCTTTTTACAGGTGATTTCTCTTACAACATTCCGCTGATGACTGTGCCCGGACCGAATGGTGGTTATCCGATTAACCTCGCGTACCACGCTGGTATTGGTATGGAGCAGGAGGCGAGTTGGGTTGGATTAGGATGGAATATAAATGCGGGTGCGATCAATAGATCGATGAGAGGATTGCCGGATGATTTTAAGGGAGATCAGGTGATTAAGAAATTGCATTTTAGACCATCGAATAGTGCTGTATTTAATTTGGGGAGGAATATAGGTAACGTTAATATCAGCAGGGAAATATTAGGCTTTAATCAGTTCCAGTACGGCGCTGGTGTTCAGGTCTACTACAATAATTATAGAGGTATCGGGTTTCAATTTGCCGGGAATTTTGCGTTGGCCAGTGCAGAGGCTAACTCACCGGTAAACTCTTCTCCGTTGCGGCTGAATTTGACCAGTAGTAGTGATGGTGTCGGAGTGAACCTAGCTTATAGCATTACACACAAAGTGGAGCGGACATATAAGGAATTTAGTCGGGGCATTGGCGCCTCACTTTCTTGGGGCAGTCGCGAAGGAATTCAGTCATTTAACTTTTCATTCACGAGAGGGACGGGCCTTTCTCATATTTTGCAAGGAATTGGCGCGGGAATTTCTTTTAGCTCTAGTGGTTACGTACCAATATCCAATCCGGAAATTGAAGGATTTATTGCGAACACCGCAATTTCAATCGGAACAGATACGACCTGGAAATGGAGTGCTAAGAAGGTGTCTACAATGCAGGCGTCATACAATCGCTCTTGGATAAAGAATACTACTCAATCATATGACAGTTATGGTTATTTGTACAATGAGTATTCTAATGCGATCTACAATGATTTAACGCTGGAGGATATTAACCGCGACAAGGATGTTCCGCCAGCCCGTCAGTCAAAGACCCTCGGAGTCCCGATTGCAACTTACGATATGTTTAATGTCTCTGCGCAAGGTATGGGGGGGAGCTTCAGGCCTTATCGCTCGGATATGGGAATCTACACGGAACCACGGGTAACTTCAACAATCTACGGAGGAACGGTTGGTGCGGAATGGGGAGCGCCGGCTGTTGGCACAACCTGGACGAAATTCGGTGTTGATGGTTCTTATGTACAGTCTCAAAGTTATTCCGGGATGTGGCATAACCATTTTTGGAATGGTAATAGTAATCAGGGGTGGAATGATATTGATGATTATGTTTTTCAAGGTTTGGACTCTGATGGTGACCATAATGGAGACTATGCCTATCAACCATTTTACTTCAAGATGGCAGGGGAACTTACATCCAGCCCTGCGAATCAATTAGATTTTATCGGTGGAACTTCAGCCGTACGGTTTAAACTGGAGGAGCCATTTGAGTCCGGAAATAATTTCTGTCCACGACCGGAGATATTGTCTGATGGACTTTATACGGAGGCTAGTTCCATCAACCTGGACAATTCAAAAAATCATCGGGCCTCAAGAGAAAAAACAGTAACGCGAAACATATACAGAACTGATGGTGAAATGGAAAAATTTCCGACCGATGTTCCGGTGAATTTGTTTGACATGAATGACTTTCCTGCTCTTGACAACACAGTTACTGGCGATCAATATGCCTATGGGACAAAACAGGATCATCATGTTGCCGAATTCACGGAAACGGGTGCGGATGGGAGCCGTTATGTTTATGGAATTCCGGTATATGCGTATGGGACGAAGGAGGTCATGTTCTCCAAGAACGGATTCGCAACGTATCCAACAAATTACTCTTTCTCTTATACCACAACAGATGCTTCGCTTGCAAACAATGAAACAGGAACTGATGAATTGTATTCATCGACGGAAACACCTGGTTATGCAGAGTCTTATTTGCTGACTGAAGTTATTTCGCCGGATTACGTGGATGTAACCGGAGACGGGCCAACAGAAGATGATATGGGTTACTACACTAAGTTCAATTATGTGCTTTCTGACGCTTCGTTTAAATGGCGGGCGCCCTATTACGGAGGCGTCCTCAATTCGGGCCATCTCTCGAACGTATATGACGATAAACTTTCATATCAATGTGGAACTAAAGAAGTGTATTTACTGCACTCGATTGAAACTAAAACGCACGTGGCTTGTTTTGTTCTCAATGAAACTGCACGGAAGGACGCTCATGGAGCCATTGCAGAATATGTGCTGGACTCGACGATTTATCATTCGCAGGTAGCTACGGCAGATAAAATGTGGTCGTTGGATCATGTTTCTCTTTACAGTAAAGCAGATCCCGATTTTGGAACTGCAGACGCCACTCCAATCAAGTCTGTATACTTTAACTACAATTACACGTTGTGCCCTGGTGTTGTTAATAATGAACTTCTTTTGCCCGATTCAGGGAAGCTCACGCTCAGACAGATCTACTTTACTTACCGGGATAATGAAAAGGGAAAATTGAGTCCTTATACTTTTGATTATGGTGATCCGGATGACAATGACATCAATCCTGATTATGATCCACTCGGCAATGATCGATGGGGGACCTATAAAAAACAGGAATCCGGAAACTATCGCAACAACGAAAATCCATACACGGATCAGAAGAATCGTACCGAAGCGGATCAAAGTGCGGCAGCCTGGTGTTTAAAACAGATTACGTTGCCTTCCGGGTCGATTGTCGATATTGAGTACGAAGCCGATGACTATGCGTATGTTCAGGATAAACCGGCAATGCAGATGTGTAAGGTAATAGGTTTCGGTAGTGAGGGAAATTCAAACCCATCGTTGAGTAGCGATGTGCTCGCAGGATTGGGGAAGAAAAAAACTCAAATTTATTTCGAGTTAAATGAACCTATCAATTATTATTCGCTTACGACAGGTCAAAAACAGGCGATGATCGCTGAGTACATTAATAATATTGACGACATGTATTTTAAGATGTTCTTGGGGCTAAAATCGCCACATGGCGGAGGTACTTTACTGTATGACTACGTTGATGGCTTTTGTAAGATATCTTTCGATGTAAACAGTTATGGTGTGGTCGATGAAGGTGTAGGAAACATGCACAGATTCGCGTATTTGACAGTTGAACGCGTGGATCGTGATGATTACCCGAACATAGTCAGTCCCGTTCAAGTGAATCCGATTCAAAAAGCAGCGTGGCAGCATCTTTATCTGGAACGCTCAGATCTTTTTGCAAACCCTAACATCGGGACGGGCGCGGTGGGCAATCTGGTTACAACATTGACGGGAATTTTTACGGAATTGCCACGTGCAGTGGCACCATACATTTCTGCGAATGTTTCAGGTTGGGCAGATGCTTTGGACATAAACACAACTACACATGAATGTGCTCAAAGACCGTCTTATATCCGGCTCAATTCACCAGATGGAAGGAAAGTCGGGGGCGGGCATCGCGTGCATCGTATAATGATCAGAGACGCATGGGATGTTATTTCAAGCGATGCCGGTGAGGAAGGTAAATACGGTCAGATTTACTCATACGCGCTGTCCGACGGACGTAGTTCTGGCGTTGCATCATATGAACCATTAATGGGTGGTGAAGAAAATTCAATGTGTGTTCCCTTGCGTTATAATAGTGACAATTTAGTGAAGAAGGATGAGGCGTTCTACGTAATGGAACCAATTGCCGAAAGCTATTATCCGGCTCCTATAGTCGGATACAGCAGGGTAATAGTATCCAGTGTGGTTAAGGATCCAGCTCTTGAGATTGATCCAGAGGCTGAGCCGGATGTGACTGTTTCGCGTACTGGCATTACAGAATACGAATTCTATACGGCAAAGGATTATCCTGTTGAGCCTGATCGCACTGACCTTCAGAAAACATGGTTTCCTGTACCGGTGGTAATTCCTTTCGTTGGTTCCATTTCATATAATATGAGAGGGTTTTCTCAGGGGTATTCTGTTGTGCTTAATGATATGCACGGAAAGCTGAAATCTGTAGCAACATATCCTTCTTACGCAAATCTCATTGGTGGAACAACAACGATGCCTACGCGGAGAGTTTTTTACAAGTACAATGGTGAGTATGGAACTGGGGCGGGAAACAGATTGAGCAGTACTGTAGATGTACTTACTTCTGACGGTGTTTATTCACAGGAGAATCTTGGTGAAACATATGATTTCTTTTTCGATCTGCGTCAGCATTCGAATGAAACACAGGAGTTGGGTGCGCAATTTAACATGGAAGTTAATGGAGTGACGGGCGCATTGGTGCCAACCTTCATGCTTAATATCAACATTTCCAAATCCCTCTATCGTTCCGCAGTCGCCATGAAAGTCATCTACCGCACCGGTATCCTCACCGAAGTAGAAACAATGGACGACGGAGCAAAAAGTACCGCACGCAATCTCATGTTCGATGCTGAAACCGGAGCTCCACTCCTCACTGTTGTCGAAAATGAATTCGAACGTCCGGTGTACACCTACAACTTTGCAGCGCATTGGGCTTACGAAGGAATGCAGGGAGCATACAAAAATCAAGGTGCGCGCTTCGGCGTTGAAACTACTGATGGTAGCGGAATCCTTGATGTTACAGATGGAGACGACTATTTCTTTCCTGGTGATGAAGTCATGTACATTCCGGATGCAGGTGGAGCGGGAACGATGCTGTGGGTTGAAGATGTAACCGGCGATGATATTCATCTGATTGAAGAAGACGGAGGCGATGCAGTAAGTTATGCCGCGGGCACATTCATCATCCACCGCTCCGGACGCCGTAACCTGCAAAGTGTTTCTAACGGTGTGATTGTTTCTCTTTCAAATCCCGTTACAGATCGCAACTTCCCGTTGTTTGAAGCATTTAATGCGTGTACAACCAGTATTACAGCAAACCCAACGGACCTTGAGGATTTCTATGTCGATTGTGCAACCGGAGAAGAACGTGATATCCGTTTCTCTATCAGCGATGACATAATTACGATTATTGATCTCGACGGAGGTTGCGAAGCATTCCTGACTTTTCCGGATGAAGTACTCGTTGATCTCCCAGATGCGTTTACATGGGACCTTCACTATTCTGGTGGAATTGTTACAGCAACCAAGACCATAGATTCCGAACTGGTTACACATACGCTGACCTGGACCGATAATTCCGGTTGCTTTCAGCTCTGTATGGATGACGTCCTTCACGCTTCTGCAGTACGCTTCGCAGAAAACTGGTCGAGCAGCACAACCGGTCATCAGCAGGAAATCAATTTCGCCGATGCAGGTCTTACCGTTACGAGTACCAACGACTATAAATATGGTTTGCGAGGCGTATGGAGAACACACAGTAATTACCTCTACCAGGTCGATCGCAAACAAAGTATTGCAAGCGCGTCTAAAACTGACATCAGCAAAGATGGTACGTATGACAACTTCGTATTGTACAACTGGGAGATTGCAGCACAGGATAATACACTTTGGGCATTCGTATCTGCAGTAACGCGATACAGTCCGTATGGTTATGCACTTGAAACGCGTGATGCACTCGGTATCTATAGCTCGGTGATGTATGGTTATGACAATACTAAACAGACAGCAGCGGCAGCGAACAGTCAGTATTTTGAAATGGGCTTTGATGGGTTTGAGGATTACAGTTCCGGTTATACAGGACATGGTCACCTGCTTTTTGTTGACGACGACCCGGGACATCCAACTGGACTGGATGCATTGTATGCACACACAGGAAAGAGCAGTTACGGAGTTCAGTACAATGGTGATGCGGTGTATACTGTAACATGCAACGGGACGTATCCTTCGAACCAACAATACTTCGAAGGTATTCCCGGACAGGAATATTTCTTCTCTGTGTGGGCACGATCAGATGATGGAGGAATTCCAACTGTGATCATTGACGCGGGAACACCAGTGATATACACACCTGATGAATCAACTTCAGCTATTGAAGGATGGAGAAAAATCGAAGGTTCATTCATTGCCCCGTCTGGAATATTGAGCATTACGCTCAGTTGTCAGACAATGGGCCAGGCCAATTTCGATGACTTCCGTGTACAACCATTCAAGAGCGCAATGACTTCCTACGTTTACGATCCGCAGACGCATTGGCTCATGGCTCAACTGGATAACCGCAACTATGCAACTTTCTACAATTATGATGAAGAAGGTGCGCTGGTGCAGGTGAAACAGGAAACGGAGAAGGGAATCTTTACGGTACAGACTTCGAGAGGAAACATCATTAGACAGTAGGCGTTTGGTAAAGTCGGTATTTGTCACTTCGAGCGCAGTCGAGAAGTAGACAAATACCGGAGACTCTGCTGTTGCTGAGTTCTCGACTTCGCTCGAACTGAAAACAGCAGCCTCCAAATCACTACCAGAAATAGAAATAAATTCAGAAATATGAAAACACTATTGATTTTGTTCTTGAGCACGATAACACTATGCGCGCAAGAAACCGGTAAAGACTGGCTGAAGAAAATGAACGACAAGTACGCCGCTGCGACGAGCATCCAGCTGGAGTTTGAAGCATCGTATTATACTACGCATTCATTGGGTACTGCATCGAACACGATGAAGGGAAAGGTGGCGTACGACGGAGGGAATTATTACTCCGATGCAATGGGACAGGAAATCATTATCAGCAAAAAGTCAATGCTCATTGTCGACAAAACCGAAAAGAGCATCACTGTGCTTCCGGGGCGCGACAGTAAGGACGCGGGCAAAAATACAACTGCAAGCACAGAGCCTGATTCGGCGTGGTTGGCTGCGACGAGTATTACACTACAGAACACAACCGGCGACACACGAACAATTGTTGTTAAAGAGAAGAACAGTCTTTATGAACGAACGGAGATTACAATCAATGCCACAACATTCGCAATGGAAAAGGTGGCGTATTACTATACCGCAATTGAAACCGGAGGAAAGCCGGCATTCGTGGTAACATATAAAAATGTCCGCTTTGATGAAAATATTCCGGACTCGCAATTCTCAGAGAAGAAATACATACAACGAAAGGGCGGTACAATTTCGGCTGCTGCTGCTTTCAGCCAATACACCATCATTGATTTAAGAGACCGTTACGACAATTAAGAAAGAGGAACCTGCCCATGAGAAAGTTATTCGTTATTTTATGCCTGCTGATTTCTTCAGTAAGTTTCGCTGCGATCGAGAGCACAGTGAATAGTTTATCCGCTACTCTGGGTAATCCAATTGCGCTCAATGCAACATTGTCGTTGACTGACCAGTGGTATCCTTTTCCAACGGGCTGGGCTGCAGTTTTCGCTGTGGAAGGTTCGGAAGGTGCGGTGGTGCTACGTTATGACGATGCGTTGCGGACATACACTACGCACAGTTGGCTGCTCATTGTAAAATATGATGTGGTAACCACTAATTCAGCCGGAAGTACCACTTTAATTTCAAACGAAACGCTTCAAATTAGTTACGATCCCGAAACAGGAATCCGCTATACGGATCGTGACAAGAAAGTTTATCCGGGTGCACATAAAATCGCCATTACTGTGAATGCGAGCACAGGTATAGATTATACTGAGTGGGATGCCGGTGGTACGCCTGTAGTTGGCTGGATCAATGCAACAACGATCCCTGCATTTCTCGACGATATCTATCTTGATTTAGAGATGAATGTAGAACGCTACTACAATCTTGAGGCGGCAACTCCTACAACAATTTTCACCAACTATCAATCAACGACAAACGAACTAAATGTTGCCTGGAATTATATTCAAGGTGCAGAGAGTTATGATCTGGAATGGTTGTTTATCGACATGGGTAATGAAGTATATCCGTACACTACTATCATGGATTTTGATTGGAGAAACGCCACACGTGTAAATGTTCCGAATCAGTTTTATGATATTCCGCTTGCATTCCCGAGAGGCATTTTAGTGATGCGTGTTAGAGGAGTTGGAATCGATTGGGACAATTATCAAACCAATAGTTACATCACGCGGGGTGAAGGAGTTTGGACTACAACGGGCAACACAGGAAACACTTCTACTTACAGCGGAGCACGTTACGATCTCGAATTCGGATTGCTTCCACTGATGAACTGGTCGTACAGCTCAGGTTTTGCAGAAGACGGCAAGCGCATGGACGGAGCGGAGTTTTACGATGGCATGATGCGTGGAAGAGAAGCGATCACTACCGTGAACACTGATGGCAATGTCATCATCGGACAAACCATTTACGATTTTGAAGGGCGCCCTGCAGCAGGAGTTTTACCATACCCGCAAACGAGCGAAGGAATTACGTTTTACGTGGCCGATCAGGATTATGATTGCAACGATTTTGATACCGACATAACAATTGAAGCGCCCGCAACAATGACAAGTGGTGGTGCAGGAACATACTATAGTGCAACAAGTCCTACGGTAGGTATGGATGCCGCCGTTCCCGATGCAGAAGGTTATCCGTATGCAAGAGTCGTGTACATGAACGACGGCACCAACCGCCCGGTAAAATCGGGTGCGGCTGGGGATAACCTTGGTTTAAACGGTAGTAATGAAACGCAGTATTTCTACGGCACTGCTTCACAGTACCAGCTCGACCGTTTATTCGGCAATGAAGTTGGTTATGCGAGTCATTACAAGAAGAACTTTGTGATTGACCCGAACGGCGTAGTGAGCGTGAGTTACATCGATCAGAGCGGCAACGTCATCGCAACAGCACTCGCGGGGGAAGCTCCTGATAATCTCGAGGCTATTGACAACCCTAATGGCAATCCGAACACAGCGGTGAGCATGTACGAAGGTCTGCTGGTGAACAACGGACCCACTACAAATGGAGACGGGACAGAATCGATGGTGACACTTACGGTGACCGAAGAAAGCGATTATGATTTTGTGTATGTACTCAACTCCGCAGCTTACTGCGGGGAAGATGAGTGTTACGACATCTGCAAAGACTGTGTATACGATGTAAAAATCAGTGTCATCAATGCGGTAAGCGGAGATTCTATTGATATCGTCCCTGCCGTGGGTACAACCAAAATGATCAAGGAGTACGCTACTACTGCGGAAGCTATCACCTTTACGGTTACACTTACCCCGGGAACCTATCGTGTGCAAAAGCGCACCATTCTCAACCAGGCACACCTTGCTGACGTGCGACAGGATTTTCTTGATGCCCAATTGGCCGATCCGGAAACATCCTGCGTGCCGCTCGTAGAACTTACACCAATCCCCTGCGCTGCAGATTGTCATGAAGCGTGTGAGTTGCACTATCTCATTGACGGAACCTATTACAATGATGCAGGAGTGGAACTGGAGGACCAGGGTAATGAGTCAACAGATGCTGGACCAATGTTGATTGCCGCATGTCAGGCAACATTGTGTGACGCACCAATAGTAACGGATCCTTGTGAACTGAAATACCAGGCAATGGTAAGTGATATGTCGCCGGGCGGACAGTATTTTGATAATCTTCCTGATCAGTTTATTTACAATGAAACCACCGGATCGCAGACCATCAATACCGAGTACAACGAGTACGGCTGGCTGAGTGCGCACGACAAGAGCAGCACGATGATCGCGGCAATCAATGCAGTGTGGGGCGGAACAGATTTTACCAACTGGACGGAAGTAAAAGCCGATTGGGATGAAGATTGGGCAGAATTATTGGTTCCCTACCATCCCGAATACTGCACATGGAATTACTTCTGCAACTGGAGCTGTGAGTACATCTATGACAGCGACCCGCCGCATGAAGATTGGGATACCATTGTGTACACACAAAGTTATTCGTGGGAATATGAAATGGCAACGCTGTATAATACCGATGGTCATGTGAGCGGTTCGGATGGTGACTATTGGAATCCGTTGAACATGACGGAGAATACATCACTGCCGGGTGTGGATGGCGATAATTCCGGATACCTGAATTACGATGAAAATATACTCAATCAGGACCCGCGTTTTGCAGGCGATTGTGATTTTGAAGTGTGCGATGATCCTTCTATTACTGCAACAGATTTACTGGAAGACTATCTTCAGAACTTTTTCCTTGGACAAGATGAAACCGATGCTAATCTTCCTTATCACTTCAGCATCTGGTATGTGATTGAAGATCCGGATGACATTCACCTTGGAGACGAAGACGCGAACCTCAACACCGAAACAGTTGAGTTCTTTGAGATGCTCCACGGCGATGGCACCACAGAAGGCCTGATTGATGCAACACCAACAGCAGGACAGGTCACACCCTATCAATTCTTTCGTTCAGTTTATTTCTATTACAGAACGCTGGTGATCGAACAAGGCTTTGCCGGTGATGCCGGTGTCGCAAGTTGCAGAAGTACGTATGCTGACGATGACGTACCCGTGATTGACACCGACGGATATTTAGTGTCCGACGACGACTACCCTTCACTCACGCCCGAAGGATTTCCTATTCTCTACATGCGCAATACCCTGATAGACATTTACGGGGGCGGTTGCGACAATCCAACGCAGGGAGAACTGGTAACACTGTTGGAAGGTTTAGTAGAAGACGCTGCAGAAAATCCGAATGAAATCGACAACGAAGTTCCGACCGACATTGGTTGCACCTGCCAGATGCTTATCGACTTTGCAGAAGCACGTGGCATTGGAACCGATCCAGGAGATTACGGTGATATTGCAGCGGCACTCAACGACGAGTATGATCCTGCAACACCTTATACCGGCACTGACGTAGGCAATTGGTTTACAACGTGTGCAGTAGAAGAAGCAGATGTGGATGACCTGATTACTTACAATTTTCCTGAAGAGTTGATCTGCACGATCGATATTGGCATTGCAAACCTGAGTGCGGCCGCACAGGAAAACTGCGAGCAGGAGAACTACGACCTCGCGGCATACAATGCATACTTCACCTACACGAACAACGTATATGCAGCCGCGGATGATTACATGGAAGCTTATACGGCAGCGTGCCTTGACAATCTCACGGTGGACGAAGGAGAAGAATTTTCGGTGACTTACGATCTGCACGAGTATTACTACACATTGTACTATTATGATCAGGCGGGCAATCTGGTAAAAACAGTTCCGCCGGAAGGAGTAAATCTGATTAACCTGGCTGCTGAAAGTGAAACCGGACCGGGAGACGGATATTCTGATGGAGAAGAGATCACTATTTACCGTGATGATTTCCGTGATGGTACGACAACCACGAGTATAAATTTCACTCCGGCAAAGCACGACATGAAGAGCCGGTATGCTTATAATAGCCTTCAACAACCTATTAATGCGAGCCAGAACGAAGAAGGACAAACCGGAACGTACGAAAGCGGCGAAACATCTTTCTGGTACGATTACCTGGGTCGAATGGTTGTCTCGCAGAACTCAAAGCAGGCTGCAATGGGAACTCCCGGGTACAGTTATACGCTGTATGATCCACTGGGCAGAGTGTATGAAGTAGGAGAACTTCACACTACATCAACGCTCGAAACCGACAACACCGGTTCGAGAGGAAGTGATGATGAATATTATTTCTTTGATGTATTGTCCAGTACTACACTGGAAACGTGGATCGCGGGCGCAAGCTCAAAGAATGATGTAACGTTTACGTATTACGATGTAGACCCTTCTATCTCGAGTGACGCAACTGCAGCATTCCCAAGCGGACTAGAAAATACGAGAAACCGTGTAACAGCAGTTGTGTACGATGATGATCCAACGGTACAATATGACCTGTACAATTTCAGTGCAAGTTCACAGCCCGATTATTTGAGTGCGTATTTCTACAGCTATGATATACATGGAAATGTAAAACAGGTTGTTCAGGAAACTCCGCCGTTGAAAACGCATAATCAGAATATCAAGAGCACGACATACGAGTACGATCTCATTAGTGGAAATGTAAACGCGGTTCATTATCAGGACGGAGAACGCGACGAGTTTCACCACAAGTACGAGTACGACGCCGACAACCGACTGAAAGTAGTTTACACTTCCAGAGACAACGTACACTGGGAAAAGGAACAAAAGCAGTTTTACTATGCTACCGGAGGAGTTGGACGGGTTGAGATTGGCGATAAGACCGTGCAGGCTATGGACTATGCGTTCACAATCAACGGATGGTTGAAAGGCATGAACAGAAATACCATTGGTGATAATGGAGAATTTCAGGAGCGGGATTTGGGTCAGGACGGAGTGGATGACGCAAACAATCTGAACAGAAACATTGGAACAGATGCCGCCGGATTTACGTTGAGTTACTATCAGGCTGTAGGTTTGATAAGTGCAGACTACACGAGTGTAAATGCAACACCAGCATTTGAAGCGGACATGAGCACGAGCGCGTATGGAACCGGAATTTCCAACCAGTACAACGGTAACATTGCAGGTATGACTACATCTATGCTCGATGCAGACGAATACGGAACAGAAGTACAGGGACGAGCATTCAGGTACGATCAGCTGTATCGCATAAAGTGGAGCACAACCTTTCATATGGATGGCACAGCACTCACTAACAACGAGTGGCAAACCAGCTATACGCAAAACGATCGCTTCGAAGAAGAATTCTGGTACGACTGGAACGGAAACATTACTAACGTAAACCGCTTTGCTGGAAATGTAGGTGGAGGAGGTATGGCGGTGAAGTCAGATTCGTTGAGTTACAAGTACAAAGACAACAGCAACATCCTGTTAAAGATCATGGATGGACAAGGCAGTTGCAGTTACAGCGATGATCTGGATAACCAGGGCACAGGTGGAAATTATGTGTACGATGTGATCGGAGAAATGACTGATGATGCCAGTGAAAGAATTACAGATATAGAGTGGAATCCATATGGCAAAGTAAAAGCCGTACGAAAAGACCAGGCAAACAACACGAATGCGTGCACGAGTACTGAATATGGTGACGCAGATGTAGAATTCCTCTACACAGCAGGACAGCAGCGCCTATGCAAAATTGTAAAACCGCACAAGGCAAGTGGAGCCGGAATCGATGACCAGACCAACTGGATTTATTACTGGTATGTATACGATGCGGGTGGAAACCTGATGGGAGTGTACAAACAGAGCTTTGAAGATCTCACGAGTGGGAATTACAAAGTGAAAATTGATCTCGAGGAGAACGGTGTTTATGGAAGTGGACGTGCAGGCATAAGACATGCGGATGATGAGAGTGATTACTATCAGGATTTCACCACGACACTCACAAGCGGAAAGTTCAATAGTGCGACACCTACTGCAAGTACTGGCGCGTACAACAAGACGCATTATACGAGGACGATTGGATATAAACAGTACGAGGTATCTAACCACTTAGGAAACGTGCTGGTTACGATTAGTGATAAGCGCCTACTCTACTCTTCAGTTGGATCACCGACGGAAGTGGAATGGTATGTCGCAGACGTACAGTCTTACTCAGATTATTATGTGTTTGGCGCGCCGCAGACGGGACGTGCGGGTGGCAGCTACAGGTACGCGTTTAACGGGATGGAATCTGATCCGGAAATTAAGAATGGGGAAGCGTTGAGTTATACGACGGAGTATCGTCAATACGATCCAAGAATTGGAAGATGGATGAGCAAAGATCCTATTGTGAAACCGTGGGAAAGCCCTTACTCGTCTTTCGCCAATAATCCGATTTACTGTGTTGATCCAAGTGGACTTGACGCAGAGGGGTGGATTAAAGGAACTGATGGGAAAGTACGGTTTGATGAAAATGTGCATAGTCAGGGTGATGTGCAAAATGGGGAAAAATATTTGGGTGAAACCATTTCAGGATATGTTCGGATGGCCGATGGTGCTTATTATTTTGTTACGGGATACGAGAATGGTTTTGTTCATTGTCAAATGCCGATGGTTGACGTTGGAGGCGGTGGTACGAATCCTGCCGTGTTGGAATCTACGGGTAAAGACAATCTAAACTACAATGTTAATACACCACGTTTTGCAGTAAATTCATACGACCCTTACGATAAATTCAATCTTCTCGGGCCCGATCCTGAAATTGTCGACCAGTTTAATGTTGGTGCAGGCACAGGTCTTAACTCCTCCAAAAATAACGGTCCCGAAGTAGGGCTTGGGTACACTTATAACCTCAATACTCACAAAGGAGATTTGAGCTTAGATGGTGAATGGTATGGAAACGCTAGTGTTGATGAGGATGGTGTCAACTATGGATTTCAGACTATATGGACGGGAGTTGAGGTGACAACGCGCAGCGGGACCGGGACGACACAAGTTATGCAGGAGAATTGGGGTTGGGTTGAATATCCTGGTTTTTACTTAGATGATGATGGTCAAAGGCGATATGGAACACGCACTAAGTTGATGGCAGTTAGTACGCCTGTACAAGTCCAGGTTAATTGGACTATGGTTGACAGAAAATATAAATTAATCGCTTATGAACCAAACTATCAAACCCTATCTTGGGAGGGTGGAGGATATAGTGGAGACACAACGAGAATGGCTCACGGATATCATGCAGCTTATGGTAATGGTATAAACGGTGGCCCATTATATTACGAAGTTGGAGTTCAGGGAAGAGGACGATATGGCCCATAATAATAAAGTATAAAAACACTAAATTTGATAAATTACTTAGCTATATGAAGACATTAATGGTTTCATTGTTAGTATTAATTGTGGTTTTCACAGCCTGTGGTGATCCGAATTCTCATACAGTTGTTCAGTCAGATTGTCACCTGAAATTGGATACGATCAGTGCACTTATGGAGCAGGGTAATTATGAGGATGTAATTGTGAAATGTGAAGGAATTAATGTTTGCGACACTTTTTCAAGGGACAGGTTAATGATATTTAAGGCTAACGCATATTTATATTTACATCGTTTTCCGGAAGCAATTGATTCTTATTCCCAACTGATTGCAGTGAGACCCAGTTCCCCTGAAGCATTTAAGGGCAGAGCTATGGCGTATGAACGAATGGGAGAATACGATAGCGCCTACTCGGATTACACGCGTGCGCTTAACTTGGACAGTACATTATCCTACGAGAGAATATCACGAGCGGATGTTTTACGAAAACTAGGTAGATACGACGAAGCAATTAAGGATCTGGATTTTCTGATTCAACATGAGTACATAGCAGCTGATGTCTACAATAATTATGGACTCACAATGTCAGATCAAGGAAAGTTCAGTGAGTCACTTGAGTATTTCGAACTGGCTTTTAAATTGGACAGTTTGGATGCGACGGCTTATAATTACAGTATCTCATTGTATCACTTAGGGCAATACGATAAGTCGTTAAACATGATGAATACAGCGATTAGATTGAACCCAGAACAAAGAGATTTTTACTATAATAGGGCACTGATCAAAGTGAAGCTAAATGACCGATCGAGTGCATGCGCAGACTTTGAGATTGCGAGAAGTATGGGAGTAAATGTAGATCAAGATGTGAAGGAGAATTGCAAGTAAGCTGGTGTGTGAGCTTGAGAACGAGAGTAGTGTGCTTTAGCCCACTATTTCGGTTTTAAGAGGTGAACAGTTATTCTGTGAAGTCCAAGGCAAGAAATAATTCATATGCGCCCACCACTGGAGAAACTAATCGTAGATTACTTTTTTAAGCAGGTAAAAATTACGCTGAATACTGCTGCGGAGTTCGAAGGTTTTTTTGTGGGAATAAAGTTGCCTGCAAATCAAACGGTGATGCTCCAGCTTGTGGCGAACAAGAACGTAGCGAAATACACCAAACACTTAAACCCAACGTGGATACTGTTGATGCCTTATGAAATGATTGAAGAGATCTCCTTCATAGAAAATGCATCAGGGGAAATCGAAGATGCTTTGGTTGTCGCAGTCCTCAAGGATAAAGAAAAACGCCTGACTAAATAGTTAGGCGTTTTCTCGTTCTGAGGGAACATCCCTTTTACACGGTTATGCCATAGGAGAATTAAGTTTGTTATTCTTGTCCTCTTCAATCTTGCGTAGCATGAAGATTGCAAACGCACCGATTACCATTAGACAAAGTATAGCAAATATTAACTGTTGCTCACGCGGTGTGGGTTGTTGCTTGTTGCTCAGAATAAGATATTTGATCCACAACGCACAGAATAACCCAAGCATCACTAAGTACATTCCGACACGGTAAGCATAGCCTCTCAATTCTTTGACTCCGATTTTTGGAAGAGAATCGTTAATAATCTTCCGCACAATAACGCTTGCGACAAAGAGCGCAGCGATTTTAATATAAAATAGAATCATGTGTAAATCGTATTAAAGTGTTTGCGGAGACAAATTTAGGCCCTGGAGATTACGCACCCAAACAAAAGTGTATATAAAGTTTTGGGACGGACGCCGTCCTAAAACAAGTAAGTTCTCTTTTGATGTGCGCTTGCGCTTTGCCGTGTCTTCATCTGAAAACAAAATCCTGTAGTAGCCACACAAAATCATTGCAGGGAATCTAACCCCTGACGTGGTCGCAAAGTACAGTTTGGATTTACTTTGACCATATTCTGGAATTTCGCATTAACAGAAAAGTCAGTATTGCTGATCGCCAAACCCTGAATCGCAGCAGTATTTTTCCTGAACTTTCTGAGAGCAGTCTGAATTGCGACTGAGAACTGCGTGAATATTTGGCTGAACAGACAGAGAACAGACTGAGAGTCGACTGAGAATAGTCACTACAACACTGAGAATTTATGAGAATTCACGTGAATTTTCTAAGAACAGACACTTCAACATTGAGAATTTATAAGAATTCAACGGAATTTTCTGAGAACAGTAATCGCAAACAACAGTTTTCAATTTGGAATCACGAGAAAACAGGACGGTGGCAGGAAGAAACAACTTCAGAACTGGATTGAGAACCAGGAAACAGAATGGAATCACGAGGAAACAGCATACTGCGGGAAAGAAACAGCTAGAGATCAGGAGTTGGACAGCAGGAAACAGCTTGGAAGCAGGAGTTTTCAGGAGGAAACAGGTATGTGACAGCAATATTCAGCAGAATTCATCATTGTGCCACACTACGTTACCACTGTTGAACCGCACAGGACAGTGAAATATCCAAGCCTATCTATCCGAATTCGGGTCGAGTTCAAAACATGAACAGGATTGACATCAAAGAAGGCTTGACTTCTGAATATCGTGGACTAGCTTTGTGTTATGGGGAAAATTAAAATCGAATCTAAAGGACAAACTGGAGGAATAACAGCCCACACGGTTAATGTTGCTGAACAAAATAACACCACGAATAATAACCCTCCGCAACCTCCTCAAACATCTGGCTTCATTGAGATGTTAAAAAATTGGTGGTGGAAGATTCTAATACCGCTGGCAATAGGACTGTTCGTTCTATTTGCTAATAAACGCGAATGGTTCAAACCAGCAGAACCTGGAAATAAAGACTCCATCGTCAATGCTATTAATAAATAACCAAATAAGAATGAACGATCAAGAGAACAAGGGTGATATTCATATCACGAGCCATAATCAAAGTGGCGGAATTACAGCGCACACCGTCAACATTGGGAAGCGGGAACGTAAATTGGATGAGGCAGGGAAGCAAGGTATTGAGACTGCATTAAAACAATTCCCTAATGCACGTCGGTTTGGCGTAACCGCAATTATGGGAGATCCTGAGGCAATGAATGCGGCAATTGAAATAAGAGCGTACTTGCAATCTACGGGACGCAATGTTGCACAGCACATTGATCAAGTTGCGTATGGTAGCCCCGTTTACGATGCCCAGACCGTAGAGAAAGACAATGGAGCGTTGATAGAGATTCAGGTGTGCACTAACAGAGGATAAAAGATGCGCGAAGAACACAACGCCATTGATATCACCAGTGAATATTCTTTTTAATCGATCTTTCCATCAGGATTCGCTGCGAATCCTCCATTGTAAATATTTACTGTATTCGCAGTTATGCCTCCTGTCTGCTCGTCACTATGCACGACAACGTTTGCCTGTTGAGTTTGGTTGTCATAGCCGGAAAGGGCGTTTACCAGCTCTTTATTTTCGAGAATTAATGCGTCACAATACTCCCCGATCTCCTTCACAAATCTTCGTGGGAATGATCCTACGTGTTTTGAGTAATAGTGTTTTCGCTTAACCAGAAATACTATTTTATCACTATACGATAGTGGAAGAATAGTGCTCTCGATTTCAATCATTTTGTCGCGAACCATAAGATTCGTTGCTGAGGTCAAAAAGTGTCCAACGAAATCAAGGATTCGCAGTTTGGATTGACTAAGTTGATCATTAGACATGTCGGAATATGAATCCATTGATTCCATGCCCAATTGCAGAGCAGGGTGGCTATGGCAAATATTTCTAGCTGGTGACGTGTCCGGTAGAGTAGACAGAAAATCAATAACCATGAGAACTTCGTCACGCTTAATCGGAAAGTTTGGTTCCAAATAGATCGTCATATCTATTTCGTCCAGCTTTTTATAATAGAATTTCAACCCTTCTAAAATTCTGAAAGGCATATAGCCAATTTGGTATGGTTCGTTCAAATCCATTTCCGTAAAAAATTGTTTTAGCTAAGTTAACTCGACAAATGCTCTAATTTTCCACTTGAGGAATCAATTCGACGATCCCATAGTGCTCTAAAGGGAAATTCGTATTACCTAATGTGGTGCTATCATTGATGCCCGCTCGGATGTGACAATTTCCACTAGAACAATTGTTTGGTACTGGAGTTTCCTGCCCAGCCATTTTCTGTACAATTGAGAGCATGAAAAAAATGCAAATAAGCAAAACGCCATTTCTTAAATTCTGAAATCCGGCGTACAGTTGATTTTGCTTAATCAAATTTTTCTTAGAATTTAATTGAGAGTTTCGATATAAAAGCTCTATGTAAGATATCTTGTTGTTAATGTTGTCATATTCCAAGTCAGTTGAATTTTCTGAAGTCCTGAAATAATCGCGGTCACTGATATAGTAATAAGGCGTGGTGTTCAACGTAGCGAGTATATCTATGATACAAAGAATCAAAAACAGATATCCTAAAATCAGGGTTGTGAGTAACAATAGATGTTGACCTTCCAAATTGTAAACAAAAGTCAATATTCCCGTCGTCAGCGTTGCACTTGCGGTGACAATCAGAAGAAGAGATCGCGCTTTTTCCTCCAGAATTTTCTTTCTCTCTAGATGTTCTTGATGAAATTCCTCAACCGTTTTCTTCGCATCCTCAAATTTATTTGCAAATAAATTTACATTGAACTCCTTTGCCTCTAACTCTTGTATTTGGCGCCAAATAATTTTGTTCGCGCGCCACGAATAAAATGTAACCCAAATGTGTTGGTTACAAAAAGAAAGAAGGATCGAAAAAATCTTTTTCATACTGTAGTCCTACATAACTCTTCAGCTAATGCCATGTCAATGGCACAACCAGTATGGTGCTGGAGCCAATCCCATTCACCTGTCGGATTAATTTCAATAAAGTAATATTCCCCATTGTGAAGAACCAAATCAATACCACCAAAATTTAATCCGAGTAATTTCATCAAATCATTGCATTTCCTTTTGACTTGGGTGGGAAGCTCAATAATTTCATAATCCAAATCATTCTTCCTCAATCTCCAATCCCCATCAATTGGCTCACTTGATTTTATTGCAACAGAAAATAGCGTTTCACCAACCACCGTAACCCGAATATCAATTTTGGGCACTAGGGCTTCTTGTAGGATAAATGGAATCGACTTGGTGTTTTCTGTATTTAGTGACGACTTGTCAATAAAGTTGGTGTAGATAAATCCATCCTTTTCGGCACCTGTCACATAACCAGTATCTACCGTTTTAAGCACGATCTGCTCCCCAGGAATACTTTTTATCACCTCCTGATCGCCAACATTTCCAATTAGCGTCACAGGAATTTTGAAGCCGATCTTATGCGCAAGAGTAAGCTGCACTGGTTTCATTTCCGCATAGTATGTACTGACAGGATTATTTAGCCACCGTATGTTTTGATACACGGATAATGCCCTAATGAATGCGGCCCATTGACTCTTCTCAAGTTGTTGATCACTATCTGCGTTTTGTTGTATTTCACGCAAAAATGTCGGAGCACGATAATAGATGGAGTTTAAAGTTTCAGGAGTAATGATAACCTTAATGGATTCACCTATCAGACATAATTTTGAACATGATGGATCAAAATATACTGTGTACTCTGGAAGCTCATCTCTATTCAATCTCCAATAGGAAGCCCCCTTTTCTTTTAACTGGTACGCAACGTGATCAGTGCCGAAATCAAATTTAGTTGATACTATTAATACAGATGGATAAATCTCATTCATCTATTTTCCTTTGAGATCTTCACCTGTTTCTACATCTTCCTTTTTACTACCTCTTATTAGAGCGAGTAGATCACGCTGTTTAACAAGTGGTGACGTCAGCGCATTCTCATCAGCCCAATATCCAAGTTCACGATTGTACCGAAACCCTTCGGGAATAGAAATTATTTTCCTATTGAAGTGTACCAGATGTTTTAATAGCGCATGTGTCATTTTTACTGTCCTTTCATATCTTCGCCGGTTTCCACGTCATTTTTTTTAGTTCCTCTAATCGGCTTTCCTGGCCCGACTGACTTAACTAAAACGTGCTGCACATCTAATTCGTCTACCCACATTCCTTCTGTAGAGTCATATTTGAAACCTTCTGGATTGTCCAAACGGTTGCGCGTAAATTCAACCAGATACTTAAGGAGGATATGTTTCATGTGTTTGTATTTGAGTTGAAAGTTACCTCAATTTTGACTGAATACAATAGGTCTCACACTCGATCATATTAAACGTGGATGTCTATCGCTACTTTTACCATAAGTATATTTTCTGATGAACTCTGAAAGATGTTATATATGCAATCAACTAGCAACAAGCCGCGAGCATGTTCCTGCCCGTGGTTTATTTCCAGCTGAGAAAGACATCGGTCTCGGACAAAATTTCCGCAGGAACTTGATAACGGTGCCGTCTTGCGAACTGCATAATACAGGAAAATCTGACGACGATGAGTTCTTAATTGCTGCTCTTTCTGCCAACGTAGGAAGTAACGCAGTAGCATTCCTACATCTTCATTCAAAAACGCGACGCATTTTCGATCGCAAGGGCGACCAATTTATGAGTGAGGTCGTGCGCAACGCAAAACATATAGTTTTAGACAACGGTAACGGCAATAAGTTTCCTGTGTTCTTAGGCAAACCGAATTACGACCGACTAGAAAAGTGCTTTAAGAATATAGCATGTGGAATTTATTTCCATGAGTTTAGCACACCATTTTCTGGTGAGATTCAGGTGATTTTGGGTTTCCTAAAGTATCAAACTGAGAACACGCGAAATCTTGCTCGGCTTTGTGAAACTGCATTTGAAGCGGAAGGAAAAAATTGGTTAGCAAAAGGAGAGAATCCTCAAGTCTTTTCCTATAGAATGGGAGAACAGGATCAGTTCAATCTCAGAGCATTGAAAATGACGTTTTATGAAAAGGTGGATGTTTACGTTTCCTTCAAACCTTCTGGCATTACTCCACCCAGCAACTTAGTCATGGAACTTATTAATGGAGGATTCCCTGTTCGTTGGAAGGTTACAGAGGATAGCGAGGAACTCAGATTCAATTGTGAGGAAGAATAATTGTATATGATTGCAATACTTACGCTCCAATTTAAACACGTTGTTAGTAACTATCCGTTTTCAAACGGATAAAAGTCAGCTTTTCATTCAAAATCCTGCCTTTATGGGCTAAATTCGCTATTCAGCGCCGCCCTAAATCCACTTCTCCAATATCTTGCTTTAGTAAACGATGTCCACAATTGCATTCAAGGAACAATACCGTGAGAAAATTGAGATGCTCCTTTTGAAGGAGAAGTTCTTTGAATCGAGCGCGTACTTATCCATTGAAATATCTGAAGGCATTTTGTGTATTGCCGATTCTTTGTCAGACTATCATGAGGAAGGACGTCTACTTATGCCAGACGTTATTGTCGTATCAAGCATAGAGGAACTCGCACGACAATTCAAACACTTTTACAAGGTCAGGATTGGCGATTTCGCATTACCTCCTCCATCTCCACTTGAATTTGAGAGAATTCTAAAGGCATGTGCCCCACTTGCAATTGGTGGGTGGGTGATTTACATCGAAGTCGACCAGTACAGCTCGCCGAGTTGGCTTGAATTCGGCATCTTGAATGGTGTTAAGGATGATTTATCGGCACCTCTGGTTGAACAGATTTTCTCAAGTGAAGAAGTCCGCCTCCGCAATCTTCGAGTCATTGCTTTGCGAAATATCGGTCAGAAGAATGTAAGGTTGAATGGCCTGCACAAAGAGGAGTTGATACTATCCTTTTCTACTAATAGCACCAATAACATTCCTTACAATGATGTTTCCGTGCTGACCGATAGCGTCGTAAAAAACTTGAAGGGCAAAAAAAAGAAGGAGGTTAAATCGTTTTTGCATAATTCAATTTACAAAGCAATTAATAAAGGTCACGGAACATTGATGGCGGTTGGAAATTCCAAATTGAAACTTGACAGTGAAGAGTTTATCGGATATGAATTGGATCATGCTATTGATTTGGGGGCGCTAGTTGTTAAAGCTCTGGAGGGCAAAAAACCTGAACAGTTTTCACGACTACAACAATTTTCTTTCATGCTGGAAGCTGCTATCAACAATGATGGCATCACAATTTTTTCAGAAGACGGGAAGTTATTAGGATTTCACTATATAATTCATAAGTCAAAATATCAGAGAACGTCAGGCGGTGCTCGTTCACAAGCTTTCGAGGCGATGCAAGAGTCCGGTATGTTTTCATGCTGTTTCTATAAATCACAGGATGGCAAGACAAAAATTTGGAAAGATGAAAAAGCAGTCTAAAAAAGTGGTTGACAAAAAGCCGAACCCCGAACAGGGTATTTTGGATGCGCTCGTAAAAATATTTACGCCCTGTAATGTTCAACCTGGACGTGGATTAAGTGCTGGCTATGATTTTACTGTTGAGGTATTAAATCCATTATCTAACAGTGATCGCCGTTTGGTCTCCGGTAAGAAACTGAGAATTTCTGTTCACACTTCAATTAAAGGTGAAACAGTAGTGGTTCAAACAGCAATGTTTGAGAAGTGGCAAAAAGCCAGATTACCAATCATGCTTGTAACGAAAGTTGATTCCAAATTTTACTATCTGTGGTTCAATGATAAATTTTACAATTGGCTGAGGACAAAATATGGAGCTAAGTGGGTTGGCATGAAGGAAATAAGGCTTCCCCTAGATCAGTTTCGAGAGTTAACACAAAGCGAAGTTGCTTTAATTGAGGAATACTTGACTGGTAATTCTTCCACTTCAACAGGGAATAAAACTCTCGCGAAGAATGCGTTCTTTGACTTTCGAACTTCTCTCAAAAATGAAATTGCCGATATACTTGCGTATCTAACTAATAAGAATCTAATTGAAGAGCGACAACCATTCGACGCACTTCTGGATCGTACTCTGAATTCAATTTACACTATTGCTATCGTCGGTCCAAGCCGCTCTGGGAAAAGTACAACGATTAATGCTTTGATGAAGCAAGAAATTTCTCCCGTCAATATTCTTCCTACTACAGGGGTACCATTTACGATTCAATCGGGCAATCCACCTCGCGCAGAAGTTATGCTTCACGACGGCACAATTGTTAATGGCGATCCGACTGTAAAGTTTCTGCAGAAGTATGTTGATCAACAATATAATCGAGGGAATAAAGAAAAAGTAAAATTAGTTACGGTGTATCTCGTTAATGACTTATTGGAGAAGGGTCTTGCGTATTGCGATGTCCCTGGACTTGATGACGTCAATGAAGAAACCCGACGAATCAGCAAGATCGCAGTACTGAGTTCGAATGCAATTATATACTTAATCGATGTCTCGCCATTCAATTATGGTGGCTTTTCAATTAATTCACATCATCTCAACGACCTTCGCGAACTAGCGCCAAGAATGGAACGGGTTTATTTGGTTTTTAATAAAGCTGATACAATTTCAAGCGAAGGTCTCAAGCAGCTTAAAGGATATATAAATTCAGTGTTAGAACAAAATGGGTTAAATCAAATTTTGCCACACCCTCCGATCTATATAAGCGCGAAGGCTTCATTCGAGAATCTAACAAAAAATATCAAAAAGAAACATCCGCTGGACATTCAAAATTTAGAAGACATCTTGTGGGATAACTTACTTAAAACAAATCGAAATGGTCTTCAGACTTTGGGCGGACTTACCTATGAATTTAAAGAAGCCTTATTAAGATTATCCAAAATTCTAAGATCTCGGTTAACTGAAGCTGAGGTTGCACAGAAGCTGAAGAGTGATATTCACCGTGTACAAAAACAATTGGGCAAACTTTCACAAGTAGGTGAAGATAGTAGAATTGAAATGCTCCTATGGTTAGAACAATATTTGAATTCATCGGCTAATGAACGTTTGGAGAATCTGCGAGATCAATTGACGTCGATTTCGGATAACGCACCGCTGCCTAATAGTTTTGCGATTCGGCAGTATCTGGAGAATCAAGCGTACTCCATTTTGACCGAGGTATATGATGAAGTCAACTACAAACTGGACAACTTGTATAATGAACTCAACCATTGGATAAAAACCGAATTGTTGCAAGTCGAGTTTCTAGCAGATCCAAGTTTTGACCAGATGAGAGATAAAAGCAATATTAATGACGTCATCAGACCGATTCGAGATTCATTTGCTCAATCGATTCCCAAAGCTTTGAACTTACTGGAGGAAATATTTAGTTCAATCGGAGATTTATTTACCGGTTTATATGATTTCTTTGAGCGTCTTTTCTTAGGACGAGATGGTGTGCGAAATAAACAAATTAATCAAATAATGTCTCGAGCTGAAAAGTCTTATAGTAAGGTGTTTGATCAAACCTATAGTGATTTTAATCGCCACATTAACGAGCAATGTCGCGATATGATTAAACAGCTTCGCGACAGGACAAACGTCTATTTCGGTCAAATAACTAAAGAGTTGAATACCTACAAGACGCCACCAGATCAGGTAATGTCAAAAGCAATTAATGAATGCATAGAAGAAATAAATCGAAGGACTAATAAAATTGATCGAATAGCGAATGCATTGAAAGAATATTCAGAAGCAAAGTAACAGATAATAGGATGTGGGAAAAAGCTCAATTAATATTTTCGAACCGAGAATTAGCTTTCTTGATCTGGTTGCTTCTACTATCAGTCATTGCTGCGACCAGCAAAAAAGTGCGAAAATCTGTTAGAGGATTTATTCAAGCCCTTTTCCAGTGGAAAGTATTTTCTTCTTTCCTAATCCTTACTCTAATCTCCGTTCTTCTTGTGGTCACTTTGAAGGTCGTTGGAATTTGGCATGATCAGGCTATCAAGGATTCACTTCTCTGGTTTATCGGTTTCGCTGCTGTTACATTTATTTATCTGTTAAAGCTGAAATCCAAAAAGAACTTTGTTCGGTTAGTTAAAGAAGCAATCGGAGTGACTGTGTTCATTGAGTTTTTGGCAAATCTCAAGAGCTTCAGTTTACTTTGGGAGATGATTCTCTGGCCGACTTTGTTAATATGTTCTGTCCTCGTTGTGATAAATGACAAGAAACCAAGTTCAATCTCTAGATTTTCGATTGGTTATCTGGTCTTAGTTTCACTTGTAATGTTAATCTACTCTTCAACTGCCATATTCTCCGATTGGAGTCAAATCGCCTCAACGACCACCCTTTACACGTTCATTTTTCCAATACTTCTGACCTTAGGAGTTATTCCATACTTCTACTTACAATCATACCGGTTTCAGCTGGAAGAAATTGCATTCCGACTTACGTGGATATATCCTCAATGGAAAAATAAAAATCTTCAGAGAGAACTATGGCTGGCCACTTGTTTAAACCTAAATGCTCTGAATCAAATTGGGGGCACTCTTGATTATGAAATTATGGAGTTTGCACAAACTCCAGAGAAATACTTTGAACTAGCTAAAGAGGGATTCACAGAACCAAAATGACCCGATGAATTATCATTCTTGACTTACAAAGTTTAATTAGCTTATCAATGGATAAAAAGGATAAGGTTAGTCCCGCGAAATACAATCAATCTTTAGTTAGAAAGGACATAATATTTGTAGCGTTAACGCTACTTGTTACTACCATTTTTCACAAGGGGCTCGCGTATTACGGAGATATTGTTCTAACCGAAACTGTTGGCAAGTTCATTAACCCAAAAGATATTCTGTGCATTATCGGATTTGGTATATTTCTTCTGTCATCAATTGCTGCAAGCATTATTCATAGCAGGATAGTTAAAAAATCATTTCCAAGTTGGGTCACCTATTCCAGTTTCCTCGTTGCATGGTTGTGTATCTTCTTTTGGATAGTACCAAATCCTTTCTGGCAGTTCTATACAATTGATTTCAACGAGTTTTCAGTTCCCTATGTTTTACCCGTTATTATACTGTGCCTCTACATTTCTTATTCACGCATTGAGGCATATAAAATCACGTCACCCCTAGAGCCTCATAATACTTCTATATTTTCCATTGAACAGTTACCATTTGACAATCCAGAGGAAATTGTTCAAGATTCCTTCGGTCGAAGTCCAAAAGCTGAATTCATAGCGGGGGAGATATTAAAAATTAAGCTAAGTCGATCTGTAGGATTCGGAATTGTAGGTCGCTGGGGAAGTGGTAAGACATATTTTGTGAAGCTTGTCCTCCAGTCGCTTTTGAATCGCGCAGCCCAATCAGGTTTACCTAAACCGAAAATACTGTATTTCATTCCTTGGGCACATCAACTCGAAGAATTGGAATCTCAGTTCTTAAAACAGTTTGAGGGTGAACTTGATGGAAGGCTTGCCTCCGAGTTTAAATCATATGCAAATCAGTTTTACCAGAAATCAAAAAAGTGGTTTGAGAAAAATCCGTTGGAACTTATTGCTCCAAGCGAGCCAATTGATATTTCCCAGCTCAATACTGCTTTAGCAGATGGGAATAATAGATATGTAGTAATCATTGATGATTTAGATCGACTGAATAACAAGGAAGTAATTGAAGTACTTAGAATCATTCGCAATACTGCCAATTTCGCAAACACCTTTTATTTAATTGGCTATGACCGTGCTTACATTGAGAATTCGATAAAGTTGATCAACTCGGAAAATCCGACGGAATATCTCAATAAGATATTTCAGGTTCAATTTCATTTACCGCATCCAACCAGATCAGCTCTAGTTGAGCTCTTTACAAAAAGATGCCAAGATGCACTTTTAAATTATTTTCAAAAAGTTGAAGCGACAGGATATCAATCCGCCAAGCGATCTTTAGATACTTGCGTTCAAAGAATAAATTCGCATGAAGATTTGCTTGGGCATCTACAATTAATTGGGAGTTTCAACTCACAAGGTCAAACAGAGTTTAAGAAAGACGTCCCGCATGATCACTTTGCAAACTTTGTAACCAATCCACGAGACGTTACCATTTTAGTGAACTCATTTATGCAGTGCTTTTTGGAAGATCAAAAGTATAGCATGATCGACAGCTACGAATTGTTTCAAGTGGAGTTGATAAAACTTAAAGCGCCAAGAATTTATGAATTACTTCGTGCTAAATCTTTTTTGCACAGTATTCCTAATGAGGCAATAAGTGTAAACGAGGATTTTTTAGAAATGTATTTTCCTGGCACGGGCTCCGCTAATGATAAGATCCGAGAATCAAAATATATCGTTAAGGCGCTATTTGAACGAAGAAGTTCAGACAACTCAGCATTTGCAATACGGAATCGAGATTACTTTGAGTGGTACTTTGATAGTTTCACAGCTATATTATCTCCCACTGACCGAATAACCTCGGAAACGATAGAGGATGCTGGACTGAATGATTTGATTAAAGTCCTAATCACACAAAAAACGTCTTCATTTAAGAATTATGTCTCTGAGATGGTTCGTACGCCATCTGCTCAGAACCTTGTACGAAAAGGTAAGATCGTGATTTATTCATCTCTGCTAGATGAAGATCTGTTGATGGCGGGAACCGTAGAGACTTTTTTCGAACGAAACGAGAAGCTGCTGCACGATGCGCAATCGGAGGAGCTCATTAAGTTTATTCAGAACTCTCTAGTTGAGAAACCTGTTGAAGTAGCTGTTGTGTGTAGTCAGCTTTTAGCAAATCACTATTACAAAACGGGCAAACTCAGTCAAATCGTTAAGCCTGCAGTTCTTAAGCCAGTGGTCGTTCAATGCTTGGATCAAGCAGTAATACAAGAACTAAAGTATTCCGAGGTAATATCCATCTATACTAATTGTATAGAAGAAATTATTGATTCACATGTAAAGTTTATGTCCGACGCGAAGAAAAAGATCATTCCTTATTTGGTAAAGCAACCTTCGGACTTTATGGAGAACATTATTATTCCAGAAGTTATAGGTGAACCGGACTCACGATACGTTCCAAACGCAATTGCGCTATCGATTTTCGATGATTCTCCGGAGCAACTTTCGCAATATGTTAAGGGTTTGAAAAGGACAGCTAAAACTATTGAAGTGACATACTTTCTAAAATTGTTTTCAAAGCAAAACAGGTCAATTCATTGGATACCTGGTAGCATTGTGGAGGTCAGTGATTCAAGCACTTTGGTTAACAAGTATGAATCCGTTTCACCTTACCAAAATAGCGTCACTTTCACCCATTCAGGTTTCAGTGAAATTGTTGCAAGAGATGTGTGGTTCAAGAAAATGAAGACAAATTTTATTGCGCACTTAGAAGTAATCCCCAAAGAGGAGGCAATCACAGGTGGCACATATTCATTCATTAAAAAAATAGAACTTGAAGACAGTACACTAATCGAACAAGCCACGTTAAAGCTATGGGTTGATGATACTTGCAAACTATCCATTAATGGAATACCTGTGCTCACTTCTGAAATAACAACTCATGCACCAGTCCCTATCACTTTCGACTCCGGTGCTTTAGTCACTGGACCTAATGAACTGGTTTTTACGGTACGCAATTTTAGTCTGAAGGAGCTTGGATGGGATGATGCTGATGGTCATTCTAATCCGTATGCGCTCTTGTATGAATTAGATATTAAATTAATTAATCAGGATTCTGCACAAACTAAGTAGGCAAATTTCAGATCTGTGAAAGTACATCAAGAGGCATAACTGTTGAATATCAGGCAGTTACTGAAATATTTAAATGTTTGTAAGATATATGTAGTTTACAAACATTGTCTATATTTGCTCCATGAGCGAGTCCAGACAGAAAAAGATCACGGTCAATTTTTTCCTGAATAAGAATGTCCAACCTGATTCCATCGTTGATGGGAAGACAGGGAAAGAAAAGGACGCATATCCTTTATATATATCGGTGACTTACAACCGTAAGAACATGCAGTTCAAAAGCAACTATGGTCTGTTTTATTCTGATTTGAAAAGCGTTGAAGCTGGATTGCTGGAACTAGAGGAAAACCTAATCAACAAAATCATTCGCTTCGAACATTCTTCCGGTGATGATGATTACGAAATGAAAGGCTTGAGTAAGCGATATTCCATATATGCTAATTCTCTTATCACAATCCTAGAAGCGTATCTCAAACCGAAAATTCGGTTAGCAATTCTTTCTGCGAACAACGAATTGTTCCATGCATTAGACCTTAACCTGCAATCTGGAAAGAATAAAGTAATGCTGCTTCACAAAGCCGCTCTATTGCTTTTTGAAGATTATGAACGCAAGATGAGTGCAGGACTGAAAACTGAGATTGAAACTTACCAAATCATCTATCCTCTTTTACAATCAAAGGGGAACTACGATTTCCCTACAATGATTGACTGGATGGACGGTAAGTATAAGCAGGTGTTACGCGAGCAATTGGAAAAGCTCGGCAGGGAGAGAGAATGCACTCGCGACGCGGAAAAGTTGATTGACTTAGCTGTTGTCCCCTTCATGAAACAATTACTTCAAATTAAGATGAACTCCTAAAGTGAAACTAGTTGCCATACATACACAGAAGCGCGAAGTCATTCAGCTAAAACCTCCGATTACATATTACGGAGGTAAACAGCGAATGGTGCGCGAGCTTCTTGCGCTTGTGCCGGAGCATTCGTTGTATGTGGAGGCATTCATGGGAGGTGGTGCTTTGTTCTTTGCAAAAGAACCGTCCAGGAGCGAAGTCATCAATGATATAAATGGAGAAGTCACCAACTTCTACGCGGTTCTCCATTCCGATTTTGACAACCTGCAACGTAGAATTAAACAAACACTGCACAGTCGCGTGTGCTATGACAAAGCGTTGGATGTTTACAACAATTCACAGGTGCACGATGCGCTTTCCCGCGCATGGGCGTTTTGGGTAGTAACCAATCAGGGTTTTAGTTCCCGTATCGGCAATTGGGGATTAGGACGCGACAACAAAATGGGAAAGTCCATTGCCAACAAGCGGGAAAGATTCACTCCTGAGTTATCCGAGCGTTTGCAACATGTGCAGGTTGAATCCAGTGACGCACTAAAGGTAATTGCCCGATATGATTCGCTGGACACCTTCTTCTATCTCGATCCTCCTTACTTCAATTCCAACTGCGGACACTACAAAGGATTTTCTGAAGGCGATTTTCATAAACTCCTGCATTCACTTGGTCAGATCAAAGGAAAGTTTTTGCTCTCCTGTTATCCCTCTGACTTGTTGGATAGTTTCATCAATATATATGGATGGAAGAAGAAGGAAGTTGAACGCACTTTTTGTGTCACCCATAAATCAACACGGAAGAAAAATGAAGTTCTGATTTTTAACTATGAACTCCCGATAACGGATTCCCGCTTGCAGAATTCCGATCATAGTTGCAAACCGATCATAGATGAAAGTTTGGCGGAAAACGCGGTAAATAATCCTATGAACAGCTTGCAACGTTCTGATCATTTGGTGTGCTTTGGCTCGAACGAAAATATCTACGACCAAATGCCATCACTACCAAAAGATTTCCTCGGAAGATTTTCAGATCAGAGAGCCGCAACGCTTGAGATGATTTATCGATCACTGAGTAACGGAATCAGAAATGCAAAATCGGAAACGCCTCGGCGATGGTTAGCTGAACACATGTTGTCCATTGAATCATCCGGTGCCTGTTTTAATTCCGGCCAGATCCACCACCGTAAAAGTGATGCCTTCAAAAGAGAACTGGAACGGGTTGGATTCATGCAAGAATCCGGCGTAGGTACTAATAATGGACAAACGCCCTTCACGGTGTTTGGAATCTTTTCAGTGATGTTCCCACTCAGGGATGAGAAGGATCAAGTCACTAACTTTTTCTCTGTCGGATTACGGAACAGAAAAACAGGTTACATGAACAATTCCGGCGTCTATCCTCAATATCCTAATGAGATGACAAAGAAACTGTACGTGGTTCCATCAATCATTGATGCCGCGACGATGATAGAATCTAAAGTGCTGGACAACCGTGAGGCGGTCATAGCATTGTTCGATGGGCAATTCATGGAGCAGCATTATGAGGCAATAAAACGCTTGAAGCACCTTGAACAAATCGTATTGATTGAATCGCCCATTGCGGCGGTGAATGTTTCCAATCACAAACAGAACAAAAATGAAAGAAGCAAGAGAAAAGTTGCATGAGCTAGTCCGTTCGGACATCAAACATATCGCGCTGGAGAAAGAATCACTGAACGAAGTTTATCAGAATTCTGGTGGTGAAGGTCTTTTGCGTATCCTGCATAGTGCATCCGCTTTTATTCCAAAGCATGAAATTGTAAAGGAAACTGTTCAGCCAACGTCCGAAGAAGTCGTTGAGCACGTAAAACAAAATGAAGTAAGCAATACTGTTCAGTCGGGAGAACTTGTTACCGTTCACGAGAATAAGCTCACCCTGCGCATGGAAGAGAACGAGTACCATGTACTAGGAATGCTTTCTCAGGATATTTCTTCTATGCCTGTTACGCTGCTTATCGAAGAAACGTCTACCCAACGAAAAGAGCGGGTGAAGATTGACCTGTACGAACGTGAAACGCTTCGCAACTTTTCGCAGGAACTAGCGGAACTGTTCTCGCAGAATCCTGAAATAATAGAAGCCGATCTTTTGCACCTAACCGATCAACTAGAAAAACACCGCGAAACACAATTTGAAACGGCAAAGCCAGGATTCCAGAGCAAGCGGTCTTACGCCTCAATCTCTCCTGAAAATCAAAAACGTTGCATAGAGTTTTTATCACGGCCGAATCTGATTAACAACATAGACAAGTTCATCGAGCAGAGTGGTGTGGTTGGGGAAGAAGGAACACGCAAACTTCTGTTTGTTATTGCATCTACTTACAAGATGAGTCACCCGTTACATTCACTCGTACAGGGAACAAGCGGAAGCGGCAAAAGTCATTTGATTAATTCGATAGGAACCTGTTTTCCGCCTGAAGACGTTTTATCCATGACTCGCGTAACGAGCAAATCCTTTTATCACTACAACAAGGACGAGCTTGTAGATAAACTGATATTGATTCAGGATTATGACGGACTGGATGAAGAAGCGCAATACGCTTTTAGGGAATTGCAGAGCGCAGGAAATATTTCATCCTCCACTATTCATAAAGACCGTTTCGGCAATCTTGTGTCCGGCATAAAAACGGTTAAGAGCCATTTTGCCTCACTGCTTGCGACAACCAAAGCAGAAGTCTATTATGACAACATGAGCCGGAGTATGATTATCGGTGTTGACGAGAGCGACTCACAGACGCGGGATATTATCATTCACCAAAACAAGAAACTTGCCGGAGTGATTGACAGTGCAGAAGAAGCAAAGGCTAGAGAGTTCCTGCAAAACTGTATGCGCTGCATAAAACCGCTTGAAGTGGTGAACAGGTACGCCGATAAGATATTCCTTCCATTACAGGCGAAGATGTTACGCCGCCTGAACAACCACTATCAATCCTTTGTAAAGCAAATTACTATTCTGCACCAATACCAACGGCAGAGAGATGAGCAAGGCAGACTGATTTCAGAACCACAAGACCTGAAAATGGCATGTGATATTCTGTTTGACGCCATCATGCTCAAAGTAGATGATCTGGACTCGTCACTGCGGCACTTCTTCGATCAGATGAAGGATTTTATTAAGACACAGGCAAAGGGTAAACCGTTCGACTATCAGTTCACGCAGCGTGACGTGCGCTTGGCTCTGAACCTGAGTAAGACCCAATGTTTCCGGTATATGGAAGACCTTGAACTGTTGGAGTACGTGCAACGCGTAGGAGGTTATGCCAATCGCGGATTCAAATACAAGATTGTGTTTTGGGACGACATGGAGAAAATACGTGTGCGCCTGAAAGAAGAACTGAACAAACAGTTGATGCTCCTGAACAGTGCCGCGTGAAATAAAATGAACGGAACGCCAGTGGTTCTTGGCGGTTCAAATGAAATGGAACGCCAGAACGCAGTCGTAGTAAGGAAAACACGCTGGTGATTCAGAAAGTTCAGGGTGCGCATTGAGAGACAAAAATTAGATCGTAGAGAAAAAGAAAAATGAAACACCTGCCCATATACAATCCTGATTTTGAAAATCACCTTGCAGACTTTAACAAAGAAGTCGAAACGAAAGGTTATGCAAAATCAGAAATGAACGGAAGCATGGTGAGGGAGTTTTTGTATTTTATTCACGAGAACGGAATCGATGACATTGCGCAGGTGAAAGGTCAGGAGATAATCGCCTACTACGAGTATATCCGTGAGCGTCCCAATCACAGGCGTGCAGGTGGGTTGAGCGAGTCAATGATCCGTCACCACATGTTTTCACTACGGTTGTTCTTTGATTACTTGCTTGAAGTCGGAACAATAAAAAGTTCTCCGGCACGACTGCCAAAGTTTTCGTTCGGTAAGAACAAGGAACGAAGCGTACCGACCACAGAAGAAATAAAACTGATTCAGTCCGCTTGTGAAACTAAACGTGACCACGCGCTTATCTGTGCGGCTTACGGCTGCGGAATGCGCAGGAGCGAAATAGAAAAGCTCAATGTGAACGATGTGCTGTTTCATAAGGGAACGTTGCTCGTGCGTGAAGGTAAAGGAGGGAAGTACCGATCTATTCCGTTATCTGACGGAGTGATGAAGAAACTAAAGGAGTACATCATCTACGAACGCACCAAGTATTTTCCAAAAAACACTATTCAGTCAACTCCGGCGTTTTTTATTAACAACGAAGGAAGACGAATGACGGGCGACAAGCTGAACGGTCGCCTGAAGGAACTTGTACAACGCACGAAGAACCAAAAACTCATTCGAAAGGAAATCACGTTGCACTGTTTGCGTCACGGCTTTGCTACACACCTGCTGGACAACGGAGCGAACATTGAGTTTGTTCAGAAGCTACTCGGACATTCTGAAATTGACACGGTTCATATTTATGCCAAGAAAAGGAAACAACGTCTATCCATAAGAAATCAATTCGACAAGCATCATGCAGCACAGCCTCACATTTGAGAAGTATCTCTGTCAAATGAAACATTCCTCCGGCACAGTGAAGAGTTACGTGTACGCGGTGGGGAATTTCTTGGCTATTTGTCCGAAGGCAGAAAAGTATCACTACAAGGATGTGATTGATTACGTGAATGACTTAAAGAACCAATACAAGAACATTCGCACCGTTGCCGGATTCTTAGCTGCAATCAAAAAGTACTACGATTATCTCGTTGAAATTGGTAAGCGTGAAGATCATCCCTGCAAATCACTTCACCTGAAAGGAACTGACAGAAATCGTGGTGTGATTCACAACGATCTTTTTTCTACTGAAGAACTTGAATTGCTCCTGCAACGGGAAGAACGTTATCCTGCGCTCAAGTTGAAAAATCAAGCACTTGTGTCTTTACTCATTCACCAGGGACTTGTTCCGCATGAAATTGTAAACCTGAAAGTCTCTCACGTTGATCTTGAGCGCGGAACAATTTACATTAAGGAAAGCCGTATGCTTTCTCGCCGTCATCTTGAAATATCAGCGAAGCAATATCGAATCCTAGACAAGTACATAAACGAGACGCGTGGTGAATTGCTTTCTGTAAATACAGAAGCACTTATCGTCGGAAAACTCGGAGCGCCAATCACCGTTGATGATGTTCACTATATCGTTTCTACTTACAAACCACTTTTCCCTGATCGCAACTTGACACCAACGGGAATCCGTCAGAGTGTTGTTGCCAATTGGCTCAATGAAAAGCGTCTGCCACTGGAGCAGGTGCAACTTATGGCAGGGCATAGATGGATTTCCACCACGATCAAATACCGTCAATCTAACCAGCAGGAAGAACGTGAACTAATCAACAAATGGCATCCAATGGGATAAATAGCACGTTCGTTGGTTTGGAGAACAATAAAACTCCCGAAGGCACACACCTTCAGGAGTTTTTCGTTATTTTTAAGTCATGCGAAATTCAGTTCGTTCGGAAACATCATACAGGACAACTGAAAACTATTTTCAAATCTCTACACCTTCTAAAAAAAATAATTCTGAAAACCTCACGGTAGTATATCGTTACAACTTCAATGGCAAGGAATCCGACAGCGAAACCTCAACTTACGATTATGGGTTTAGAATTTACAATTCGAGGTTGGGACGTTTCTTAAGTGTAGATCCGTTGACAAAAAGTTATCCTGAATTAACTCCATATCAGTACGCAAGTAATACTCCGATTCAGGCAATTGACTTGGACGGTCTGGAAGCCAGTAAATACGTGGCATGTGGTGCAACAACAGCGGCCAAAGCTCAAGCAATTCTAGCACAAAGAAAGGCGGCCGATATTAAAAGATCCCAAGAAGCCGCTGCGCGGACGGCACTCGACAACGAAAAATTTGTAGCTGATCAACAGGCGCAAAAGGTTGAAGCAGAAAGACAGGCCGAAGTCAATGCAAATAATCCTGGAAACAATGGGACTCTCATGGGTTCAATGAACAATGATCAAGTGCGAAAAGCCACTGTGACAACTACGACCAATACTTTGGCTGAGGAACCTGTTGATCCATTAGACGTTGTTAGTGCGGTTGGCGATGCTGTGGCCGTAGGAGACGCACTAAACAACGTACCGAAAGTTCCTAATCTGATCACACCACCAGGTACGAGTTATTTAGGGCCAGCCGGAAACGTGATAGATGTGGTAACTACCGGAGGGCAGATTGCGAGTGATCTCGAAACCTATGGAGAAATTCAGCCGGAAACTGTGAAAGACGCAGCCATAACTGTTTTTGAACTTGGCGTGGTGGATAATGTTGCAAAAGCATGGCCGGTAGGAACCGCTTGCGCTGTCGCTTATTACGTTGGAAAGGCTGTAATTACCGACCCAGGTCCCGATCAGTTACCGGCAGTCGCTGATCCTGGTGCTGCGCCGCGTGATAATACCAACGTACCTGCTTGCGGTCCACCGGGTGTCAATGATTTACCGGTAGCTCCACTACCTTATCAGTGGATGAATCCAAAATAATTTTGTAAGGAAGATGTGTTGCGAATTTATAAAGAGAAGAGTATGGAATATCGAGTTGGTCTGAGATCATTTGTAGTATGTGCGTTGATCGCCATCTCATCTTTTGAAATTGTGTCATGTGGAATTGCGACTAAAGAAGACTATCCCAGCATGGAGGTTCTACAAAGTCGCGTGAATGCACATCTAACTAATCAGCAATACTCAGACGTCTTGAAAGTTTGCGATTCGATAATCTCGATTGACAGCACTGGTTCATGGGGACCCACACGAAAGTCTGTTGCCCTATATCATTTGGGTAAATATTCTGAGTCAATCATTCTGCTTGACGCTGTTTTGTCGAGAGATAGTAATTCATTCGAAGCACATTGTTGGCGAGGGAATGGAAGAAAGATAACCGGCGATACCGTAGGTGCGTTGAGTGATTACAACCAGGCCTTGAGGTTGGACCCAAATTCAGCGATTGTACTAAATAGTAGGGGTAATCTCTATACTGCGATTAACAAGAAGGATAGTGCAATGAATGACTTCAAAAAAGCAGTTGAAGTTGATTCAACGTTTCTTTTGGGTTGGAGTAATTTGGCGATTTTATATTCTGATTTAGGATTTCAGGATTCTGCATTTGATTGTTTTAATAAAGGCATTGCTGTCGATAGAACGGGGTATATGTATCACCAGAGAGGATTGGAATATTATAATACGAATCAATACGAGTTAGCGGTTGACGATTTCACAATGTCACTGCAATACTTTAATTGGGAGGGAAGTGAGTTGCCGATAGCCGCGGGTTTTAGCCCGCTGTTTTGGTATGAAGGTACGAACGGAATTTGCGAAAAGTCAAGTTGTATAATTGCAGTTGGCTGAATGTGTACCCGAAATAATTTTTGAACAGCGCCTGCCCCTTTGATTAATTTAACGAACCACAGAAAATTCCTAGCCATGGCAGAAGCGCTTTGCCGTGCAATAGCGATGACGGGACCAAAGGAAAATTGAAAAGCAAAAGCTGCGCTTCAAAAATAATGCAACAGCATTGTGGGGATAGAAAACAAATGTCAGGTGGCAATAGAACTAATCTCCACTTTTCTTCTCCTCCGTATTTTCTTCCACCAACCGCAACCGTTCCGCCTCCATTTCTCTTCTCACCCTTTCCTCTGCCGTAACACTCGCCGGTTTCAGCCGCACGTTTGCCGCTTCCATATCTTTCATCGCAACACGTTCCATGTGCGAAACGTTGATCGTAATAAAACCGTATTCTTCCATTACCATTCCCTTTACTACATAACAACCCGGACCGCGGAAAGGAAAATTTGCTGCGGAATCAGGAAAATGAACGGTATCTACCCACGCGCCTTGCTGATCGTACCATGTTCCGAAATTCATAGGAACGCCCTTCAGCGTTTGTGTGTACTTGGTATTCACGAGATATAACAGCATCGTTACTTCCCGCTTGATGTTCGCCGGAATATCTTTCGCCAGCAAAGGCAGGTCGGGAATTTCGCGCAGCATCGCAAACGGAGAGGTGTGTATAGGATAACCGATCAGTTCCATTTCATCGTAGGCATCTTCCAATTCGTGCGACCATAATTCCGGAATGGTAAATTCTTTCACTTCCACTTCGAAAAGATTGGCTTCGGGTGCTGTCTTTTTTGATTCCGATAATAGGAAGTGTGCGTCCCACAGCAATTCCTTTTTTGATTTTCCGGTAAAACGGAAAGCACCAATCCGGATAAGCGGACGCAATTGTTCCAGTGAAATACAAATGCGCTGAAGAAAGTCGCGGAGGTTTTTGAAGTCGCCGTTGAGCATGCGATCCTGGCGTATGGCATTGATCACCGGAACTTCAAGTGTACTGATGAATCCCAGCCCGATGAAAATTTCTTTGCCATAGATCACGCACAGACCTTCGCTGCGGTTGATACAGGGTAGTTCAATCTGTCCACCGTATTTTTTCGCTTCGTGCAAATAAACATCGGCGCGGTAAAATCCTCCACCATTGTTAAGCGTTGCGACCATGTATTCGAGCGGGTAGTGGACCTTCAGGAAAAGTGCCTGGTAACTTTCCACGGCGTAGCTCGCAGAATGTCCTTTCGAGAAAGCATAGTTCGCAAAACTTTCGATCTGTGTCCAGATACCCTGTATGGTAGCCATGGAATGCCCTTTGGCAATACAGTTATCGAAGAACTGTTTTTTCACAAGATCGAACTGCGAACGCTCACGAAATTTCCACGACATGCCTCTGCGCAAAATATCCGCTTCCGACAAAGGAAGATCGGCGAAGTAGTGTGCTACTTTGATCACATCTTCCTGGTACACCATCACACCGAATGTTTCGTGGAGAATGTCGTATAGCTCCGGTAGATCGTTACGTGCTTTCTCCCGCAGTTCCGGGTGATGAAAACGATTGATGTACTCGTTCATCATTCCGCTCTGAGCCACACCCGGACGAATGATAGAACTCGCCGCAACCAGACGCAGGTAATCTTCTGCACGAAGTTTCGTGAGCAACATGCGCATCGCGGGCGACTCCACATAAAAACAACCGATCGCATCTCCGGCTTTCAGATACTTTCTGATCTCCGGATCTTTTTTGAAACGGTTGATGTCGTGAATGTCAAAATCGAGCTCAGTATCGATTCCAACTTCAATAGAATCCGTGGGTCCATTCTCAATCTTATTCCCGAGGGATTCATCCCTCGGCTTACGATTACCTCTGATTATTTCTAACGTATCTTTTATCTTACCCAACCCCCTCTGACCCAACACATCGAACTTGTGTAAGCCAACATCTTCTGCTTCCAACATGCTGAAGTGAATCGTCGGAAATCCTTTCGGCGGCATCATCGTAGCGGTGTACGTACTGATAGGCAGATCAGAAATAATCACACCACTCGAGTGTACACTCAGGTGAGCAGGAAATCCCTGGATGTGATCGGTGTACTTCAGTACAAGCTGACCGATCTCATCTACCTGAGAATAATTTTTCGCCCGCTGCAGTTTGTCAATCTCATCTGCAGGCATGCCGAATACTTTTCCGAGTTGACGGACTACCGCGCGTCCCTGGAAAGTATTGTACGCACCAACGAGAGCGGTGTGCTTGTTGCCGTGCTTCTCGAAAAGATAACGCGTTACATCGTTGCGTTCGTACGAAGAGAAATCGATGTCGAAGTCGGGCGGATTGGTTCTGTACGGATTAATAAATCGCTCGAAGTACAGATCGAGTTCAATCGGATCTACATCGGTGATGCGGAGAAGATAGGCCACCATACTATTTGCACCGGAACCGCGACCAACGTAAAAGTAATTCTGACTCCGCGCGTAATTCACCATGTCCCAATTAATGAGAAAATACGCACAGAAATCAAGATCGCGTATGAGCTTCAGTTCTTTGTCGATACGTTCACGCACATTCGATGGAACAACAGTAGTTCCGTAGCGGTACATCAATCCTTTTTCTACTTCCTCGCGAATGAGATCGAAATCTTCCTGGTTCGAACCGAGAAACTGTTTCTTGTTCTTGTTCGTGCTGAAATTGAAGTGAATGGTGCAATCGCCGATGAGTGCTTTGGTGTTTTTGATAATGCCCGGAAACTGAATGAAGATCGTGCGCAGTTCATCTTCACTCATTGGCATTTCATCTGCAGGACTCTCTTCTGATTTCGGGAGCATACTCAGCAAAAGATTCTTGTCGATCGCACGCAGCAAGCGGTGTGCATTGAAATCTTTTTTGGAAGCGAATGTCACCGGCGCCAATACAACCAGCTTGCGTGGTTTGTGTTTGATATCGGAGAACAGTAATTTATTTACCTGCGAAGGACGAATGCCGATGTATTCATTGTCGCGGAGAGAATTGATGTTGGGCGTATTCTCATTCCATGGATAAACCACGTACGCATTGGAAAATTCCGGCGCACGATTTTCAAACGGTTGCTCCGCATGACTATGCTCGGTGAGATGTTCGTTCAGTTCACGAAAGCCATTGTTGTTGCGCGCAATGCCGATGTATTTCTGTTCGGCGCCATTACGGAAATCAATTCCCACCACGGGATGAACTCCATTTTCGGGTGCAAGGCGGATGAAATCAATAACGGCAGAGGTGGAGTTGATATCGGTGAGGACAAAACGCTCAAAGCCGCACGTTGCCGCCTGGGCAAAGAGTTGCTTCAGCGAGAGGGTGCCGTATTTGTAAGAGAAATAAGAGTGACAATTAATCCACATGTTTTTTTGGCTGCCTGCGGCGCTTCTACACGGAGGCGCGGCGAAACGGCGACGTACTTTGTATGCTAAACCCACGAGAAACGGCGTCCCGATAGCTATCGGGACTAAAGCGATCTTCTATGTGAAGAAATTACTCACATCGAAGATGAGAGAACGCTCCGTGCCGCGTGGACTTTGGTTGAGGTCGATATATCATTTTCACAATTCTCCGTTACGCCGTGTCTCCGTGTAAAGCCCGCGCAGCGATCTCCGTGTCGCGTGGGTTTTGATAGAAACCGATATCTCATTTTCACAACCTCCGTTACGCCGTGCCTCCGTGTAAAGCCCGCGCAGCGTTAGAGTAACTTGTTGCTTTAGCGCCCGTGTCTCGTGGGTTTCGGTTGTCGCCAATATATTATTTTCAGAACTCTCCGTTTCTCCGCGCCGCCGTGTAGAGCCCGCGCAGCGTTAAGCCTCAATCACGCGCGCCTATGTGCCGGCACAAAATTCCTCTGTCCATTAAACGGATTGTCAAATTGCCCAATCCCCGTTTTATCCATCGCCACTGCACGCTGTATGGATTCCTGTCCATACCTGTTTCTGATTTTATCCATAGCCTGATAAAGTTTTATCATCTCTTCGCTGTCTTCAAATAAATTGATCTGGTGTCCGCCCTCAGTGAGATGAGAGAATCGCACTCCTACCAAACGGCAGAGTACACGACGATCGTAAAGTCTATCGAAAAGATCCTGTGTTGTTTTTATAAGTGTGTGATCGCATGATGTAAAAGGAATGCGTTCCTGTCGTGTACGTGTATCGAAATCGGAGTAACGCACAGTAACAGTTACGCAACTCGTGAGTTTGTTTCCGTTGCGGAGATAGAACGAAAGTTTCTCTGCCATGGTGGTGAGGATTTCTTTCAGTCGTGTTACGTCTATCGTGTCGCGCTCGAATGTAAGCGAAGATGAAATAGATTTCTTCTCGTGAAAAGGAATCACCGGCGAACGATCGAGTCCGTTTGCTTTTTTCCAGATAGAGATGCCGTTCTTGCCGAGAACTTTTTCCATAAGTTCCACGGGCATGTCCTGCAGCGTTTTGATTTTCTCAATGCCCATATCGCGCATGAGCTTGTACGTTGCATCGCCTACGCCTGGAATTTTCTTCACCGATAGCGGAGCAAGGAATGCTTTCTCTTCTCCGGGAAGAATCTGTTTATGTCCATCGGGTTTTGCTTCTCCGGTGGTGATCTTCGAAACTACTTTGCTCGTGCTGAGTCCGAAGGAAAGCGGAAGACCTGTTTCTCTGCGGATGCGTGCACGTAATTCCTGTGCCCACTTGTAGCAGCCGAAGAATTTATCCATGCCGGTAACATCGATGTAGAATTCATCAATGGACGATTTTTCGAACAACGGAGATTCTTCTGCGATGATCTCGGTCACCATTGCGCTGTACTTTCCATACATGCCACCGTTTCCTTTGATCACAATTGCCTGCGGACACAATTGCCGCGCAAGTTTCATGGGCATTGCAGAGTGAATACCAAACTCGCGTGCTTCGTAGCTGCAGCTCGCCACCACACCACGATCGGAAGTTCCGCCGATGAGCACGGGTTTCCCGTTCAGCCGCGAGTCGAGGAGACGCTCGCAGGAGACGAAGAAGGTGTCGAGGTCGATATGGATTAAGTTGTCGCGGTTCACGGTTTTTACTTGGTTTTCTTGTTGCGCCTCTGCTTTCATAATCTGGTTTCGGTTCTGTTGTTGGCGTGCCAGCACGCCCTTGCCACAGATTCGCAGATTACGCTGATTTTCGCAAATTGTAGTTTGAAATTTTGGGCAAAAAATAATTCTTTAATCTGCGTAATCTGCGAATCTGTGGCAAAGCGCCCTTGGGCGCAACAAAGCCACGATCTATTCTTCAAATTAGCAGCTAAGTCGATTTCTCAGATTGCTTATTCATCTTTGTCCTTACGGGAGAATATAACTCGTTTGTATCTAAGAGAGCCTTCTCCGAAATTCACGATCAGCCCAATTTTTAATTTTGACGCCGCCAGATAATTGAGAACTTGCGGGACTGCTTCTTCGTGAATTCCTTTCTGAGCTTTTATTTCGAAAATAATTTTATTCTCAATTACAAAGTCAGCAAAAAAGTGATGAGGCAGAATAGTCCCTCTGTATTCTATTTCATATTTTTTCTCTCGCTCGAATGAAATATTTTCCTGATTTAATTCTTCCACGAGAGCGTCCTTATAAACAATTTCATCAAATCCATTCCCCAGATAGCTATGGACTTTCATTGCTAGCCCTATGAGTTTATAGGTTTCTTTTTTGAATGGGTAATCCTGTTCACCATATTCCATTTCAGGTTCAGCAACAATCCAGTCAGAATCTGTTTCGATTAATGTGTCATCATAATTTTTCATACTCATTCTTTTAAAAATAAAAATCTGTTAATCTGCGTAATCTGCGAATCTGTGGCAAAGCGCCCTTGGGCGCAACAAAGCC
>CAYUTR010000001.1:0-60654 GCA_964447465.1 uncultured Chryseobacterium sp. | reverse complement strand
CTGATGTATCGCGTGTGATTGGCGATGCGCTAAAAGAAACTCACCACACACATTCTTCCAAAACAGGTATTGCACAAGCGGCATTTCGCATCGCGCTGAACAAATTGCTTCCGTCGAAATAAGTTTCGCATTACTTCCTTGTCTCCTCGATTGGTCAATCGACGTACAGTAGTACGCCTCATTCCCAATCATCGGAGCAGCGTCGTACTGCTCACTTCTTTCACCGGAAGTTTCAGGCTGACCACTGGTTTGTTTCATCACACAAGTGGTTTTCTCTCCGATTTCCACTTGCTTCTTCGCATTCACCACTTACCAAAAGCATGTAGTTTGATCGTAACTACCATCGTAACGTTGCGTTAAACAAAGTGAAAGTTCACAGTTACACAGTTATAATAGTTCACCGTTCTTTAAGTTCTTCTTATCAGTCATCGTTGCATGCTTGCAGTTCGCAGTTTCAGATTACCCCACGAACTTCAAACCATAAAACGGTGAACAGTGAACTTAATAACGGTGAACTTATGGAAACGCACATCTAACTACATCTATGATCTGATTCTACTCCTGACCTGGTTCTTACATAAAGTTGCATCCCTACATCCTTCGCAACTAAGTGCACACCCTGGATCGAGATACAGGACAGTTAGCTTTCCCCGAGCAACTGTAAACAGTAATGTTTAACCTGATAAAAACAGATCGTTATGGATAACAAATTTGTCCTTTCACAAAGCTTCAACGACATTGTTTTCGAAAAGAGAAACAAGAAGTATGGAGCGTATCAAATCCGGCGTACGTATGGACGCTACGCATTGGTTGCCGGAGCCTGTGCAATTCTTTTCTTCACCTGTGGTACTATTACGTGGGCTTACGTGGCAACACCTGAGCATGGACCAGATAGATACAGAGTTGATGTAATTGAACTTCCGCCAATGGATCCGGGTGATCCGAAATTACCGAAGCAACCGGAACAACCGAAGCAGGAGAATGAAGTACAAACTCCTCCCGACAAAGGAGCGAAAACTCCTGACCTGACAGCGGAGGTTGAAGTGGTTGAAGAAGCCGAAACCACACCTCCTGAACATCTCGAAACTGGAAAAGCTCCTGATGGTGTTGTCGGAGGAACTGGTCCGGTGAATCCGAATCTTAACCCGGGTGAGTGTTTAAATTGCCCGAAGCAAGATTCTGTGCCGATCCGCATTGTGGACTGGTGTATGTATCCACCAACATGTCCTGAACTAGATGCTTACCTGATGAAAAACATACGTTATCCCGATATGTGCCGCGAACAAGGCATTGAAGGAGTAGTGTACGTTGAGTTCATTGTGGACACAAGAGGAAGTTATCGTGATGTGAAGGTGGTTATTCCCGCACACGCTGCGATGAACAGGGAAGCGTTGCGCGTAATGAGCGTAATGCCGAAGTGGACACCCGCGAAAGACGACAAGGGTGAGCTCGTGGACTTCATTATGCGTAAACCGATCAGGTTTCAGCTATCCCACTAAGCTTAATGGAATTTCCTGAGTAAAATCAGGAGATGATTGTCGCGCGACAGGTGCAGCATGCTAGACACTGCACTGTAGCTTCCGGGGGAATCAACACGCAAGTGTTGACAATCGGCTCAGGGCCTTCCCCGGGAGCCTTTTTGTTTAGATAATTTCGAAGGATAATCCACGTTATATATCTAAGACAACGTTCGATGCTAAATTACATTCTCCTTCAGATTACCAATCCTGCTACTGATTCGGCAGCAACTGTTGCTACAAACACTGTAGTTCCAACCGCAGCTGCCCCGGGCGTTGCAGAAGTTGCAATCACTCCAATGGAACTCGTGATGAAAGGTGGCTGGGTAATGATACCGCTACTGCTTCTTCTTTTGCTGACTCTCTACTTCGCCATCGAACGAATTATTGTCATCTCGAAAGCTGGAAAGCTGGATCGTCACTTCATGCACAACATCAAGGATTATCTCCTTTCCGGAAAAATTGATTCGGCACGCGAACTCTGTCGCGCAACGAATTCGCCTGTATCACGTACAATTGAGAAAGGAATATCCCGTCTTGGAAAACCTGGCCGCGAGATTACAGAAGCGATGGAGACTCACGGCAGAACAGAAATTGCACGCGTAGAAAAGAACCTGCACATCATCAGCATGACTGCTCGTATTGCGCCTATGTTGGGATTCATCGGTACCATCGCAGGTGTTGTTACCATTTTTTATGATATATCACTTTCCGGTGATATCAGTATCAAATCAATTTCCGGCGGCCTCTACCAGAAAATGGTTTCATCAGGTGCTGGTCTTGTTATCGGAGTAATCGCATTTATATTTTACCACTTCCTGAACACAATGGTCGACAACATCGCGAAGAAAATCGAGCGATGCAGTCTGGAGTTCCTCGATACGATCAACGAGCCTTCTAAATAATTTAACGCGACATTCCCATGAATCTCCGCCGAAAAAATAAAGAGGGTGCTGAAGTCTTTACAGACTCGTTGAACGATATCATGTTCTTCCTGTTGTTGTTCTTCATTATCATTTCAACGTTGGTGAATCCGAATATGATTAATCTGGATCCACCGAGTTCGAGAGATACGTCACCACTTACGAAAGGAACGGTTACTCTGGCGGTTGATGCACAACATAATTTCTATGTGAATAATGCTCCTGTAACATTCGATCAGCTCGAACCTATTTTATTAGCAGAGACGAACGCGAAAGAAACCAAGAGTGTTATTCTGTTCATGGATAAAACACTGACAGTTCAGGACGTTGCCGATGTGATGCAGATCGGCGCCAACCTGAAAATAAAATTTGCGTTATCGGTAAACCCCTCAAAATAATATACCATGCCAAGCGCAGTTGTAGATTTCCAGATGCCGACGGTAGACAAACGAGCCCACACTACCGCGGGGCTGATTACTTTGGGATTCGCTATATTATTATTGCTCTTACTTTGGTTCATTAAAATCTATACGCCGATTCCACCTATTCCGCCGGATGTAGAAACACCAACAATGGAGTTATTCGATTTAGGCGCCCTCGAAGGAGGAACCAATCAGGAAATGGGCGGAGGCTCACAAGGCAATACCGGTCATGCGGGTTCACAGAACTCTGAACCAACACCAAACGATGCAAATCCTTCTAGTCCCGGTGCAATTACCAACGAAAATTCGGATGCAGCCTATTCACCAGCTCATCCAACTCCGGGATCTGACAAAGCTTCAGTAAGCGATGAGACTCAAAAGCTCCTCGACAAAATGAAGAACAAGAAAAACAATACCGCAGTCAACATGAACGGAGGACAAGGTTCAGGACCGTATAGTTCGGGTGGTATTGGCAATGACAATGGACCGGGCGTTGGTCCTGGTGATGGCGGTATTCCCGGACAAGGCGGAACCGGCTCCAACAAAACCATACGCATTCAGTTTTCTCCGGATGTATCAAATCCAACTCAGGAAGAAGGAGCTGTTGCCGTACGCGTTTCTGTTGATCGCACTGGAAAGGTTACCAAAGCGGAAGCGGTGAACGCCGGATCAACCACGGGAAATCCAATTCTGAAATCTACCGCAACACAATCTGCATACAAGGTGATTTTCAATTCAGACGATGATCGTCCGGAAATAGTGCAGTGCGTGATCACATTTAACTTCACACTCACGAAGTGACGTATCAACAGACGCTGGATTATTTATACAGCCGTCTGCCGATGTTTCAACGCATCGGTCCTGCCGCATACAAAGCAGATCTTTCGAATACCATTGCACTTTGTAAGTTGCTGGGCAATCCGGAAGAAAGTTTCAAAAGCATTCACATCGCAGGTACAAATGGGAAGGGTTCAACTTCCCATTTGCTTGCGAGCGTGTTGCAGGCTGCAGGATACAAAACCGGACTGTACACTTCTCCTCACCTGAAAGATTTCCGCGAGCGCATTCGTGTGAACGGAAAAATGATCAGCAAAGATGAAGTAGTTGCGTTCGTAGAGCAGTACAAAAACGATTTCGAAAAAATTGATCTCTCGTTTTTCGAGTGGACAGTTGGGCTGGCGTTTCATCATTTCCGCGAAAAGAAAGTTGACATCGCTATAGTTGAAACCGGATTAGGCGGACGACTCGATTCCACGAATGTTCTGCTTCCGGAAGTTTCGGTGATCACGAACATCTCTTACGATCACATGAACATTCTCGGCAATACGCTGGAGAAAATCGCGAAAGAGAAAGCGGGAATCATCAAGCGCGATGTGCCGGTGATCATTGGAGAATCGCAACCAGATATTTCTCACGTGTTTGTAACGAAAGCGGCATCACTGAAAGCACCAATTACTTTTGCTGATAAAGTTTTCTCTATCCGTAAATGGGATGTGAGTGATGTTCCTTCTCCGCACGTTGTTTGTGACGTGGGTGGAAGAACAGGTTTCCGCGTTACGTTGCGCTCTTCACTCATCGGCGAATACCAGAAGAAAAATTTCGTGACAGTAATTGCTGTGCTCGATGAAATGAAACGTCTCGGCTGGAATGTAGATGATCTCGCGATGCGAAAAGGATTTCGTGATGTTGCAGAAACAACCGGACTCCTTGGACGTTGGCAAACGATTGGAAGAAATCCGCCGGTGATTGCAGACACCGGTCACAACGAGGGTGGAGTGCAGGAAATTGTTGCACAGCTTAAACGCACAGCTTTCAAAAAACTGCACATGGTTATTGGTGTAGTGAACGATAAAGATCCCGGGAAGATTCTTGCGTTGCTTCCAAAGAACGCACAGTACTATTTCTGCAGCTTCGACCTTCCGAGAGCTATGAACGCGGAAGAATTACAGGTTGCAGCCGGAGAATTCGGATTGAAAGGTGCAGCGTTCGCGAATGTCAAAAAAGCGCTGAAGGCAGCGAAAGATCAAGCAAGCAAGAACGACCTCATCTTCGTGGGAGGTTCAACTTTTGTGGTTGCAGAAGCGTTGTAGAATTTGCCAATGTGGTAGTGTGCACGGGCTAAACGAAAAGAACAGGATTACCTGCGTTGATCCGGAGCTTGCACTGAGCTTGTCGAAGTGCGTCGCAGAATTGCAAATGAAAAGCCACCCCGAAGGATGGCTTTTTGATTTGTGGGAGCTACAGGAGTCGAACCTGTGACCCTCTGCTTGTAAGACAGAATTTCAAGTCTTTTGATACTTCCTAAAATCTTCTAAAGTGCGAATTTCTGAATAAAATCAGGGTTTCGGGCGGTTAAGGCTTTTCAGAGATTGTTTGAGCCTTTACAATGTATGTACAAAGTATGTACACGAACCCCGCATCTAACAGGACGTAAAATTATCAGTTAACAGTATAAAATCAGAATTATGGCAACCTTATTTCTCGGCCTCGACAAACGGAGAATTAGTAAGTACCCTCAATGTCCGCTAACAATACGCATAACCCACAAACGTCAACAGGTTTATATCGGTTTAGGACTGCGCCTAACAACTAAGCAATGGGATGAAGAAAAGGAGCAGATCACAGGTTACCCAAACTTTAAAAGGCATAACAACGAAGTTCAGCGCAAATGGTTAACGGCCCAAGCCTACCTTTTGAAAGCTGACCCTATCTTGGAGACTCTTTCACCCGCTGAGGTCAAAGACCTGTTTGAAGCAGAAATTAACCGTGAGTTAATCGAGCAACAAAATCAATTAGCAGAGCAACTGAATATTGAACCAACTAAACAGAAAAAAATACGCGGTGGGGCAATGCTTGGAGAGTACGCTCAAAAATGGATCAACCTGAAACGGCAGCACCAAAAACGTAAAACAGCGATGTGGTATAAGGACGGGATAACTCAGTTCCTGTATTATCTCCGCGGCTCGGAAAGTGATATTCCCAAACGGAAATGGGGTGAGGGTGAAAATTACAACCTTGATCTGACCACAGACGTCCTGATAACGGAGATAACCCCTGCTCTACTGGACGAATTTATGCTGCATCTGAAAGATGTCTTAAAGCACAAACAAAATGGCATTGGCGCGCGTTTACGGGCTATTAGCGCAATCATTGGCAAGGCAATGAAGGAACGTGACGAAAAGCTGTTACCTAAAGATTTCAGGACACCTTTTGATTTCATTTCGATCCCATCGGAGAAAACGGCTAAACGAGGATTACGCAAAGAAGCCATTCAAACGATTCGGGCGATGCAGTATGAGGAGTTTTCACCCATTTGGCACAATAAGAACTACTTTCTTTTCATGTTCAATCTGAAAGGGATGAACTGGATTGACATTGCTAAACTTCGGTGCAAGCAGATCGCAAATGGAAGGCTTGAATACAAGCGAAGTAAAAACGGACGTTACTACAATATCCAGTTGACTCCGGAAGCCGCTGCCATCTTAGGCCATTACATGAAGGATAAAGGTGCCGATGATTATGTATTTCCTATCCTGCCTAACGATCTCAAAGACGATGGAAATGAAATTTCGCGGATCGCTGAACAAACCCGCGGTACTCATAACGATTACCTAAGTATTATCCAGGCTGATTGTAAGATTTCACAGAAATTAACGTCCTATGTGACGCGACACGCTTGGGCTGATATTGCCAAGAAAATGGGAATATCGCTTGGGTTAATCAGCGAAGGATTGGGACACGAAAAAATCACGACTACGCAGATTTACCTAGATAGTTTTGACAAAGAAGAAACCGATGAAATAAATATGCGGATCACCGCTTAGACTGCTGTACACGTTTCAGCATTTCCAGTATCAAGCCTTTTACGACTTGTTGAGTATGATCATCAACATCGTAAAAGGCTTTTTTAATTTGGATATAACTCGGATTTGATGCCTTCGTAGTTTGGAACGTAGCTGAAAGAAATTTCGCCAGTTCCGTTTTATTTACCCCCTTGCAAAAAACATCGGTGAAAATTTGGAACAGGTACGCCAATTGGTCTACTGAAAGATCTGTCTTGAAATGATGCTGCAATTTTTCCGTCTTTCGTTCCTTACCATTTAAGGCCTGACCATTAAAAACAAATCCCTCGTTCTGCGAGTAGCATTCTATTTCTTCAATAGCACAATTTACAATGTACTTGTGGTAGTAATGGATATAATGGATTTTGTGATTTTCATAGTCCTTAACACTCGGATGTGTTTCCTTTGAAAACAAGCGAGGAAAAATATCCTGCTCATTAAGAGCAGTTATATGCGAAACGTATGGAAATTCCGCTTTCAGAAACGACTGGTAGATTTCCAATCTTTCGTTGACCACGAAGAAGTGTTCGTGGAGATGGTGTATAAAGGTCTGTCGGTTACCAGCGATTGAGTAGATCAAAGGCAACATTAGAAGCTCATACTTAAAGGCAATTAAAAGGGCTTTTATCTCTCGCACGAAGTCCCTCACCGTATTGTGGCTGTTATATACAGTACAATACTTTACACCTTTCTTTTCTGTACTCTCTATCTTTTTTGCCTTAATCCTACTTGCAATTTCGATGAACCTGATACCCTTGAATTGTTCGGGAATCATAATCACTTATTTTTCACGTAGGGGGGTCTGAAAAACTTCGGATGTCAGGAAGTCCAAGAACTTGTTTATATAACGCAGATGTGTGTAAAAAGTTTGTTAAGAACTCAAACAAAAATGTTAAAGCGGTTTTCGAAATAAGAAAACATTTCAGAATCTCATCGCTGTAACGAATTGCAACACTGCATTTTGGCTGGGGGTATATACCCCTTTCCGTCCCCGTTGTACCTTCTTTTTACTTTTTATCCAAGCCAGCTTTGTTGTAGGATTTAACAAATCAAACAATGAAACTGATCGTGTTCCAGGATGAAGCATACCAGCAACTAGTGCTGGAGTTTCGGAAAATGCTGATGGATGCCATAGCAGAAGTCAAGCAGGAAGAATGGCTGTCGCCAGAGGACGCCAAACAACTCTTAGGAATCAAAAGCAAATCGAAGCTGCAACAGTTGCGCGATTCCGGAGAAATCTTGTTCAGTCAGCACGGGAGAATTATCAAGTATTCCCGGCAAAGCATCAACAGGTTTTTAATGAAACACATTACAAAAACTCACTAAACAATTTAGAGCAATGGAAACCTCAAAAAACAAAAACGAGAAATGGGAAATTTTCAGAGAAAATTATTTCATCAGTGAAGATGGATGCGAGGATGATTCACCTGAGATAAACCCTGAACCTTTCGATAGGAGAGAAATTATCAGTCCATACATCTGCCATGTTAAAATCAAGAAGGCAATCAGGAAAGCGTACCCTGGTTTCCTAGAGGAATTCAACGCTGTCAAGTCTCTCGAAGGCCTTACTGAAGAATATTCGTGGACAGAAGGGCAATTATTAAGAGCCATACAACTATGTGACCACAAATTGATCCTGGGAAATGCCCTTGTGCTACTGGAGCTGAACGGGATACTTGATTGTGTTTGTTACATCCTGAAAATGGGTGAACATCGGGACCGTGGCCGCATTAAACCGGTTCAACTAAGAAAGAGGCACTTGCCTAGCCCTCCTGACATCAACCAACTCTAACCGAACTGACTATGAAAGGCAATGCTTTCTATATGACCATCCATGATCTGATGAAGCTCACCGGTCAGGATTACAGTTCTGCAGCCAGAACCCACCTGTCTATTCGCCAGGCGATAGTAGAGGGGAAAAAGAATCTGCTCATTGAAGAATACTGTGAGCATACTAAAGACGACTTGAAACGGATCTGGAACATTCTGAGAGGAAATAAGAAAATGTGATTTGCTATGCAATTCAACATTCCTCTACATAATCCATCATTTCAAAACAGTCCTCTACTATACCGATAACGGTGCATTTAATAGGGCGTAATAAGAGTAATAGCAATCTGCATCAAGGCCTACAAATAAAATACTCAATTATGGACAAGGTTCAAATTCTTCTCATCGTAAACAGCGTTCTGCTTTCCTTTTTGAGCGTGATGTTTTTGATTATCGGGTACTTCCTGAAGGACTTGCATAAGGATTTCAAACAGATGGTAGAGCGTGTTAATACACTTTATTCAGAACACAACACGCACGTTTCCCTCTCCCAAAATTTTGATCATACCATTGACCATCGGGTTGGTTATTTACAACGACAGGTTAGGAGACTCTCCTCACGCTGCGACAAATTAGAAAACGTAAAGCCATGATACTTGAAATTATCGGCATCGGTGCGGCGGCTTTGTTGATTGGCAAAGCAGTTGGTTGGGCGAAGGGTAGCGACAAACTCATTGTTTCTACCCGCGGACGGGTTCATAAACTCAGTTTCAGCAAACTTACCATCGCGGTGGTGGCAACGGTTAAAAATCCCACTAAGAATGCCTACAAGTTCAAGCACCCATTGGTAACGCTGGAATATAAAAAGCAGATTATCGGAACATCCAACGTGGAAAATTTCGATTACACGCTTGACCCATTTCAGCAAATGAATTTGAAAGAGATCATGGTTGAAGTCAGCATTTTTTCCCTGCCTACTCTGGCAGTTGACCTCTTTCATATTCTGCAAACGCAACAAGGCTCCGCTCCAATTCTGGTGCGGGCAACTGTACCGGTTGAAGTAGCAGGACAAATTGTAAGTGTGCCTTACGAACAAACAATCAATCTGTGAAGTCATGGAATTCCTGAGTGGTATAAAAAAAGACGGGACAGGTGAACAAAGGGGCATCAAGGAAGATGGTGCTGCCTACAATTGTTTATTCGATCCGGCATCCGGAATAAATGAATCCATAAAGAAAGGCGCAACGCTCGCTGACACAATGAAGATGCTCCCGTCCAAGGTGCGCGATTACAAGTTCCAGGCGCAGAGGATTGCGGCGGCAATGCGCAACATTGATAACAAGGTTGGAGATACGTGCTATAACATCTGGAAATTCCTTACCGATCACATTGCATATAATCCCGATCAGACGGGCAAGGAACAGGTAAGAAGTGTACGCAGACTTTGGAGTGATCGGATCGGAGACTGTGATTGCTTTAGTTTTTTCACAAGCTGTGTTCTCTCTGTATTGAGGATTCCGCACCAATTCAGAATTGCATCATACGACGAAGTGTCCGGAAGTTATGGGCATGTGTACGTAGTTGTTCCTTCCGGTGGGAAGGAGATCACTATTGACGCTGTACTACCCTACTTCAACCGCGAGCACCCGTATGTAAAAATAAAAAACATAGACATGGATTTGGAGTTTTTAGATGGCATTGATCCTGATGAATTCGCTCGCAATGGCGGCATGAGCATCGACGCGCAGGATATGCTTTCCTGTCAGCTTCCATCGGCAACAGATGAATCGGTAGGTAAACTGAACTTGTTCCAGAACGTGAAGGAGAAAATCCAGAACGTGAAGGAAAAAGTGCAAACCGTGAAGGAGAACGTCAAGACCGCGACACAGAACATCAAAGAGAACGTGAAAGAAACGGTGAGGAAGGTCGGGACGGTAATCAGCAAAGGTGTTCACGTCATTAACCGAATCAATCCGGCTACGACTGCATTGCGGCTTGGTCTGCTGGCAGGGATGAAACTAAATCTTTTTGGTGTGGCTGGTCAGCTTCGCTATGGTTATTTAACCGATGCAGAAGCACAGAAACGTGGAGTAAACCCAAAACGTTTTGAGCGTTACAAAAAGTTACGCGCTAAACTGGAGAAAATATTTTTCAACGCCGGGGGCAAACCTGAAAACCTGAAGGAAGCAATTCTTACAGGAAAAGGCAACCAGGATAATAAAGTTACCCTCTCCGGGTATGCTCTCTCTGGCTTGGGAATGACGGGAAACAATACGGTGGAACAGATCATCGGATCACAGATGTACTCCGATGAAATTCCCGAAGAAAAGTCCGCTGAGTTGCACGGCTTGGGTATTGTAGAAACTGCCGCTGTTACAGCTGTAGCAAGCGGTCTTCTGGCAACGATTGCTGGCATCTTGAAAAACATCGGAGATCTGTTTGGCAAAGGTGAACCAGGCTCCGACGCTGGAATGGATGCACTCGACCAACAAGCTGGAGATTCCGCACCGGATGAAACCGCACCGAGCGGAGAAGATCAGGGTGATTACAGCACTGAACGGAATGAAGATGAACCTTCCGCTGATAGTTCAGATGGAGATCAATCGGGAGGCGACCCTGCTCCAGATTCAGAAGCCTCGTTTTTTGATAAGGCGAAGGATTGGATGGTCAAAAACAAAAAACCATTGATTATCGGAACTGTTACAGTTGCCGCAGTTGTCGGAGGTGTGATCGTTTACAAAAAGTTTTTCGCTAAGAAGAAAGGCAAAGGCAACGGTGGTAGCAGGGCGGAAACCACAAATGGTATTCCTAAGGCTGCTCGTGGACAAATCAATGACCAGAGCAAGAAAAGCAAAGGAAATAAAGGTGACAAAATCCTGCGGGATTTAAGGTTGAGCCGCCTGAAATAAGCTCCAACCCCAAGAAAAACATAAAAGAAACGAAAATGCAAAGTGCCAAGAAACTGCTGACCAAAGAGCCGTGGAAAGCAGCGGTGATAAAACCGAAAACAAAGGACTGGACTGAAGTGGCCACCAACACCCTGGTTGATGTAGGTGCTGGTGTAGGCGGTGGCTATGGGGGTTCATTTCTGGGAAAATGGTCTATACCTGTTGGTTTGACACTCAGCGTTGTTGGACACGCAACAGGTCAACGGTGGCTTTCAGCGTTGGGAATCGGATGTATTGCCGCTCCATGTGATACACAATCTTCACTACGGGTAGCAGCGGATTCCGGTTTCAGTCTCAAAGCAGAGTACGAAGCAGGAAAAGCACGGTCGAAGGACTATATCGAAATGCTTAAAGAAAAGTTCTTCATCAACAAATTCATGGGTAAGAACAAACCTGCTGATGCACCCGCAGAAGAAACCGACACACCTACTGTGAACGGACTTGATCCGGGAGTAGAAAAAGCAACGCTCGACAGGCTTACTTCCTTCGATCAGCAAATCCTTTCCGATGGTATCGAATACGAAGCCAAGAACAGGACTGCTGCCGACGGTGGAGCTTACGCGCCGGTGAACGGTGTCGGGGTAGAACTTGATGAACTGCCTCACATCATCTGATAACTGACAGAAAAAACAGTTGAGCATCCAATAAGGCCCGCACCCAAAAAGCGAGGTCCGGATGCAACTCCTAATCGTTTCAACAATGAACGAGAATTGGGAGAATGTACTCGCCGAGTACAACAATGCAGGTGAGCTGCTTGGTATCGACGCCGGACTTGGCGGAGGATTCCTGTCTTACCTGTCGGGCCTGAATCCGATCCAGAAGGCGCAAGCGGTGGCCCGCGTAGCGAAAAGTTTGCCGCCTTCAATTGGTTCCCGTGCGGAATTCGAGAAGCACTTCAAAGAGCTTCCTGATGGAATCCGGGAAGAAGTTATCGCCGGAAAACTTCGCCTTGCGGATTACAACATTCGTGGTGTGAAGCGTGTTACGAGCAAAACGGTTAAAATTTTTGAGACCAGTGATGCAAAAGTAACCGGAGGGACTTCGATTGCACAGGGAAAACTTCCGAAAGGAATGGTTCTCCTGGTGAGTTCAATCACAATGCTTGTAGGAACTGCGGCAGACCTTACCGATGACAAGATCAAAGTCATCGACTTCGGCAGCATCAAAGCGGTTCCTGCAATTGCCAACGGGGAATTTTATCTGAAAGCCAACAAGCGTCAGATTATTCCTGAAGGTAAAAGCAACCGGGTTTTCGCAACCGACAATAACCAAACGGTTAGCCTGGGTTATTGGAAACTGCATAACCCACGCATGATCCGCGATGAGGAACTTATCGAGTTTGTGGTGGAACTCGGTTCGATGGATGGGGTAGCCGCTAACGCTCACATTATGGTTGAGCTGAACGGTACTATCACCACGCCGTAACTGGCAGAAGGAAAAAAAGGCCGTCCCGCAATGACGGGACGGCCCTTCCTTAAACTTTCTAAGGCTTGAATAAAATGGCTAAGCAGAATAAAATAATCAAAGAAGTTTTCTCACTTGACATAACTGTCGAAGGAGAAGTCCATAAAGGATCATTTGAAGTGGACAAAAACGCCGACAAAATAATTGGTGTGGCCGTCAGCTCCAATCGTGACGACATCGCATACTACCGGGGAAGCCAGGCTATCAAAATTAACGACGAAGAATTCTTCCCAGAGAACTACGAAAGCAAGTACCTGATGAGCGGTCTTAACGTTCCGCCCAATCAACGCTACTACAGATTAGGGCGAATTGAACCGGGAAATCGTAAAGTAGAGATGATCTACACCGATTCAGGAAACGCCGATGTGGTAGAATTTCTCCCGCACAAAATGTTTCTCTACGTGTATAGCACGCTCGCCGTGCAACCAACTGAATAATTCATGGAAAAGTTCATAGTCCATACGTTGTCGATCAAGGAGAGATTTCAAAAGAAACTCTTTCAGATTATACTGCCTGAAAATGCAGAAAGCATTACCGGGATTGCGGTGACGTGCGACAAACACTTTATCAATGTCGGTGGTCAACCTAAGATTCAACGAGAGGCGGGTTACTTACGCCTTTTTGTTTCCGATAAAGGTGAGAGATTTTTTGCTCACACACTTTACGCTTCATTCAAAGTTGAAGCATGGGAAAAAGTCGGTGAAAAATATATAGACACGCAACAATGGTGGTGGAGAACAAACTATGAGATGCTTGACACTTACCAACCCGTTGATAGCACATTGATAGATGGTTACTACGAAGATCGTGTAGGTGTACTACTGACCGATAACATTGACTACACCGTGCGGATTTATCTCCGCCTAAAAATGCAACAGCCATGAACCTCGCCTTCGCTTTGGATTATATCCCGCGTCGGATGCGGGAGTTAGGTTTCGGAGAACGCTATGTGGTAAGGTATCGGCAGATAAGACTTGCTGATAAAGCCGCAACAACTTTCAAAGCATACAACCAACTCATGCTGTTCATTGAACCAGAAGTTTTGGATATAAAAGTGGAATCAGAGCGAGGGGTTTTTAACCTGGGAGACGCAGTGATAAATATTCAGCAACACGAGCATAGCGGAATCATTCGGGTATCGAACGACACAGGAGCAACGGCAAGTGTGCTGTTTATCCAGGTTATTCCACAGCATAAAAAACAGAAAAGATGAGCTTCCAAAAGATTCCATACGACAACGCAAAAGTCGAGGCGATCCGCATTCGATTGGAGAACCACTCTCGCATTGGAGAACCCATCTCCTACGCCGTCACTATCGACGATCTGGAGATAATTCCAAAGACCACCGACGCGACTTTGTTTCAGAGCATTTTCGATCTGATTGGGCCGACAACAAAGTGGATTACCATTTCTGAATATATCGGCCATACACGCAACCGCAACAATACCTGTTTTTATTTCGACGGTCCAAAACAATTGAACGGTCAAACTTTTCATGGTATTGAAGAAGGCCCCACAGTATCTTTTGAAGACAGGGTACAAAAGCAAGTTGAGCAAGTCACCTTAAAGCATAATCACGACAAGGTGCAGCGCGACAACCAAATCTTGCGGCAACAACTCGACATCCTCCTTAAAAGAAATGACGAATTGGAAAAGCAAAATGGGGAACTGATAAAGCTGCAAGACGAAAACGGGCAAACGAATGTGTTGCTTGAATTGGGACGCGAAGCCCTTGATCGCTTCTTAGGCCCCAAGCCCAAAGACGGCCCGTTATCAGGCACAGCAGAAAATGAACAACAAGAAGAGCGCAAAGCAGAAGCAAACTCGGCGAGTAGTAATGATGAAACTCAAATAGCCATTTCGGAGCGCGAATATGAAGAATACAAATTCTTCACCGGGCTATTCAAAGGATTCGACAAGGTACAACGTGGTCTTGTCAGTCAACTTCTCACCGTGCTTACAGAGAATCCTGAATTGATTGAATCAACATATATGTCCGCATTTGAAAAATCACAAGACGATGGCAACTAAAAAAACTGATTTCTCAATTACTGCGCCAACAGATGCAGAAGTCGAGATGAAAGAAAACGGTCTGAAAGTTCTCGCAGAAAAGCTCTCAGCAAAAGAGATTGATCGCTTACGCCAAATCGTGCTCTACGAACCTTCGGTACTCGCCACAGCACGCAAATACATGCGCTTGTAATGACAACGGTAGCCCACAGCACAACAAGGCAGGGGCAACGCCATAAGCAGAACGCTCCTTCACATCAAGCGGGAGAGCCTACTTATATCGTTCAACCCGGTTCCAGCGACTCTGACAGCTTCAAAACTTATGTGGTTTGGGGTCTGGTTGGAACGGTGGTCGTTGTTACTGTGGGCTACTTCGGTTACAAGGTTGTTACTAAAGTTATTTCCAGACACGCAGCGAAGGGATCACTTGAACCCGGTGAACCAGCATACTACGCGCAGCAAATCAAGATGGGAATTGACAATGACAACTGGCTTGGGACGAACACGCAACAGATCCGCACAGCGTTCGTGGACATCCCTGACAAGGCAATGTTCAGGAAGGTTGTGACCAATTATCACAATCAGTACGGAGTGGATTTATATGCGGATTTGAACGAGCATTTGAAATCCACTGAGATGCAGGAGATGGTTGCTATCTACCGCATCAAACCGGAGAAAGCAGGAAAGAACAGCCAGCCGATCTACGATCCCTACGCATGGGCCGAGCGCATAAATGCAGCGGTGAATTTTCAAACGTGGGGATTAATGTGGGGAACCGATTTGGAAGCAATAAAACAGGTAGTGCGTGAAATCCCGGATCAGAAATCCTGGGACGATGTAAGCCAAGCCTACGAATCAAAATACTCTGCGGACATCCTTGATGACCTCGACGACGACGTTAGCTCAGGTGATTATGACTTCAGAGAAGAATTATCGAAAAAAGGAATCACAGCATAAAAATTACAGACATGGCAAACGAAGAAAAAAAGCCCTGGTATAAACGTGGTTGGGTGCTTCTCAGCATAGCCGCAACAGGTATTGGATTGGTCGGCGGTGGCATTTGGCTATTCAGGAGAAACAGTAACGGAAACGAAGGTGGAAAATTCGGTAAGAGCGACGAAGGAGATTCAAATGCCTTCGACAGTGCTTCACGATCTGTTCCTGAATTACCTGCACCGACTTATTCAGCACCACCATCTTCTGGATACTCCTCTGGCAGCGGCAGCACTAATTTCCCAATTCAGAAAGGAAGTCGCGGCGAGCAAGTGAAGAATTTGCAGAATGCGCTGATGCAAAAATTCGGTGCATCCATCTTGCCAAAATGGGGCGCGGATGGTATCTGGGGATCGGAGCTAACGACCGCACTTACAAGCAAGGGACTGAAAACGGTAATTGACAACACCACATTCACTGATTACGTTACGGGCAACTTCGGCGGAGCAAAGACTTCCCTTCCTCCGAAAACAACTGCATCATCCGGACTTGTCACCAGCGTTATCAAATCTGTCATTCCTTCATGGGTAACGAATCCTTACATCATTATTGGGTGGCAGATTTTTGATACTGCAAAGGCATCAGACATAAACTCAACGGTTGCGCTACTACAAAAGGTTAATAACACGGTTGATTACGGTTTCGCCAGCGAAGGTTTCCAATTACGTCCTTATTCCGGTATTCGTCGCTACACACTCGTAACCGGGTTGCTTGATGCGTTCAAAAATTCTCCTGCAAATAAAGCGAAGTTGCGTGAGCAGTTCCGTCGCATGGGATTGAAGGAAACTGTCAAAAACAGCGATCCGAATAATTACGATTCTTCATGGGCACTTTCAGGTTTGGGTGCTGTAACTAAGAACATCCGCACCATCACAAAAACAATTATCACCGACGGATTTAATATCAGCGTGGAAATTCCATCGTTCACGCTCTTAGGCCGGTGGTTGTCTTCAGGCAATGGATACACGCGTTTTCGGACGCTGGATGATCGCACCATGTACGTGCGGACAAGTGCAATTGTGTTTGACAAATAATCACTGCGAGCAATGGCCGATCACAGAAATCAAATTGAGTTCATTAAGAAGTGGGAAGGTGGATTGAGCAATGATCCGCGTGACATCGGCCCCGCTTCTTATCCTGCTCCCTGTGTCTATAATGGTCAGGTCGGTTGGCACACCAACAAAGGGATCATTTACAGAACGTTTGAGATGAACGCAAAACTTGGTTACAATCCGTCTTGTGCAAATTTCTTTTCGATGCCGGATCATATATGGCTCAAAATATTCAAGCACGGATTTTGGGACAAGTTTCTGCTTGATAGTTACCGGTCTCAATCCATCGCCGACATCATCGTTTCATTCGCATGGGGATCGGGAATCGGTGGTGCTCACCGGCAACTGGCAAAATTTCTGAACGCAAACTACGGTAGCAATTTACCGATCACCACAAGCAGTTACAGTCTGGAGAACGCCGGTAAAATCCGTGAGCTGTTTCACAAGATCACCAAGACCGCAATCGGAGAAAAGCGGGTGCAGGAGAAACTGATCGAGCACTATCGCCAATTCTACATCTCGCTTAACAATCCAACTTACATCCGAGGATGGCTTAATCGCCTTAATGAGCTGAATGAATTCACCTATGCCACCTTGCGAATAGTTGAACGTGCCGCAAGAAAATTCCTGCTCCTCAGTCTGGCAGGAGGTGCAATAGCTGCCACTACCCTCGCTGTGTATTTCATTTCTGAAAATCAAAACAAAAGGCGAGTCGCCTAAAACCCAAAAACATTTTAACTATGAAAACTCTCACTTTTCTTGAATCATGTGGCCTGTTGCATTGGGCTGTAGCTTTCATCGGTATTATCTGTCTGTTACTTGTGCGCCTCATCGGTGTAAATGAATTTTCCATGAGAAGGTGGATCAACGAAAACCTGATCGGTGTGATCTGGTCGCTGTTCTTCCTGACACTTGCTGTTACCCTGACTCACGAATACTTTCCGAAGTACCGACTTCTCGAAGCCTTCTTTACTGGCTACGCAGGGACGTATCTGATTTTCCGCTTGCTGAAAGACCCGAAAAGAAAATCCCACAACCTGAAGAAACCACACAACACCTGAAGTCATGTTCACCCAGGAGAAACGTGCTAAGATTTCGTTTTGGATAACGGTAATGAGTTTCATCGGCAGTATCCTGTTCGTGCTGAACATGATTATATCAGGCGGATATCGGAGTCCTGAATGCGTGGAGTGCGTGGAAAAAATGTTGTACTACCATCACCGCGCAGATAGTTTGGAAAATGTGTTGCGTGAAAATAAATAATAGCCATGAAGCTCGGAAGCCTGTTTGCCGGTATTGGTGGATTCGATCTAGCCGCGAAGAACGTTGGGATTGAAACTGTTTTCCAGGTGGAGAATGATAAATGGTGTTTAGAAGTGCTTGAAAAAAACTTTCCAGATGCGAAACGATTTGAAGACATACGAGACTTTAAGGGAAGACCTTTCAGGGGTAAAATTGACATCCTCACAGGCGGTTTCCCTTGCCAACCTTTTTCGGTCGCCGGAAAAAAACAAGGGAAAAAAGACCTCCGTTTCCTCTGGCCTGAGATGCTTAGAGTTATCAGAGAAGTACGGCCCCGTTTCATCATTGGTGAAAATGTTTCTGGAATCATCAACCTGGCACTCGACCAAGTGCTTTCTCAATTGGAGAATGAAGGTTACACCACAGAAACGTTTGTTATACCAGCTTGCGCCAAGGATGCACCCCATCGGAGAGACAGGGTTTGGATTCTTGCCTACACCAACGGCAACGCAGTTCGAGAGAAACGCAAGAGACATGGTGGACAAGGATGGAGAAACACCAAGGAGATGGAACCAGACTCTTTTTCATCGAAGGACTGGAAAAAAAATACAGCAAAACCTTATGCTGTTCGTTCAGTTTTATCCGACACCTACCGCATCCGAACACAAGTACCGGCTAAAGGGAAATTCGCAACAAAGCAAATCGCTCTCCGCAATGGCGCGAAGGGAAGCTATAAAACAGAAACGTCCAAATGGCCAACTGAACCCGGAGTGGGTAGAGTGGCTGATGGGATACCCCGTAGGCTGGACAGACTTAAAGGATTAGGAAATGCAATTGTCCCGCAAGTCGCCGAAGAAATATTCAGAATCCTTTTGCGATTTGCGCCAACCCAATCAAAAACATTAAACGGCATGGAAACCGGTGAAGATAATGATGCACTTGAAGGACTTTCGCTTGAAAAACTTAAGCAGGAGCATCGGGAGTTCGTTGAATTTGTAATTAATGATCTTGAAAAGAGAAATGTTCGCAGTCGTTTGTATTACGAAAACGTTGCGGAGGATTTTGAGATCGCCGACAAGAACTTAATCAATGAACTCACCGAGTTGGCAGTTACAATCTGTGCGAGAGAATTAGCGCACCAGGAGAAGACCTATCGGAACCGTTACGATGAATTAATATCGTTGTACAGTTCGCAGCTCAACTTGTTTCATCCCACAGGTCAAAGCAAGTTATTAGGGCAGCAGAGTACACCGGCTCCCATCTCCTTTCTTGCGGGGATCATTACAGGAGCTGATATGTACGGAAGCATTTTTGAGCCTTGCGCTGGCAATGGACTTCTTACAATTGCTTCCTCTCCTGATAAAACAATCGTCAACGAAGTTGACAAACTCAGGGTTCAGCATCTACGCACACAAGGTTATTTCCGTGTAACAAGCCAGGACGCAACAAAACCCTTTATTGGCCTTGATAAAAAGTTCGCTTGCGTACTTGCAAATCCTCCGCTCGGCAAAATGGATCACGCAGTTCGCTATGGGGACTATGAAATAAAATCACTTGAGCACATCATGGTGCTGAATGCGCTTGAATGTATGCACGACTTAGGCAACGCAGCAATTATACTCGGCGGACATACTTCCTACGATGGCAAAGGGCGTATCAGCAAAGGAGCAAATCGCACCTTCCTTGATTACCTGTATAAGCACTACCGGGTTATTGATATTATACCGATTGACAAACAATTGTACTCCAGTCATGGCAGTGGCGTTGATGCAAGACTGATTCTTATTTCCAAACGGCAAAGAATATTTGATGCAACCGCTCCTGCCTTTTCTGAAAAGCTCGATACACCGATCAGAGATTTCGACGAGCTGTACAAGCGGGTAATGAGGCATCGCAACTTTATGGTTCCCGCACACTATTTAAGCCTGACTGAATGGATCCGTTGGCAAACAACATTGCACTCAGAAGATAGTGTCCCTCCAACAAAAAAAGAATTCACGGAACAGCACAGGAACTTTGTAAAAATGGCGATTGATGAAAGGATAGAATTGCCATACGATGTACGAATCAGCTACCCTGATTTATTCCGAAATATAAAAGTCGATAAAAGTGAAAAGGATTTTGAAGATGATGCAAGCAGCATCCTTAATCTTTTGGACGATGATGATACTAAGCCAAAGCAAGAACAAAAATCCACTTGGGAAGAAAAGCCTGCGGACGATCACAAACGATCTACACCCAAAAAACACTTTAACGAAGCAATTGCGGTTCACGACTTTCTACACAGGAAAGAACGCGCTCAAAATTACAAGATCATTTTTAAGCTGAATACGCCTCCTTATTCTCAATTCGTCGCGTTCAAGGCTTTTCATTCGGACTATCTTGCTCAACGTTGGGCCGACAGTGAGTTAAGACATTCCTTCAAGGACAATTTCGGAAACAACGTTGTTGTACAAAGCATTCAGTCACTAGACCAACCGGAAAACCTGAACGGTCTTGGAGCTACTTATGTTCCTACTTCCCAGGGTTGTGTTGTGCTGGATACTGTTGTACCGGATGCAATGAGTTTTGAAACGCACCAGGCATTACAAAAAGTCAATGATGCAATAGGTGGTGACATTGATGAATTTGTTCGCAACCGATTAGGCTACGGATCAAAAAAAGAATTGTGCGCTGCATTGGCAGCCGAACAGATCGACGCGGTAGCAATTGCCATCTACAATATCGAAGCCCGAGAACAGGGAGCAATAGAAGGCGATCAGACCGGAATTGGTAAAGGTCGCGTGGCGGCAGCAATAATTCGGTATGGGGTTAAACGAGGTTATCAGCCAATTTTCCTCACGGAAAAACCAAACCTGTTCTCTGACCTGTATCGCGATCTAAAGGCAATCGGATCGGGAAGCCTTCGTCCATTTATTGTAAATGCTAAGGACGACAAAACTGATATTCTTGATGAATACGGTGAGACGATGTACGAGGCACTTTCGCAAAAGGAACAAGCTGAAATATTTGATGATGCGGAGATTCCCGCGCAATTCAATTTTCTGCTTGCAACATATAGCCAGTTCAGCTCTAACGAACTTTCCGCAAAGCAACGTTTTCTCAACGCTGTTGCTAATAAGAATATTCTCATCATGGATGAGGCACACAATGCGAGTGGCGAAGGGAATACAGGAGCATTCTTTCAGCGTCTTATCTCACATTGTAAAGGAGTTCTGTATCTATCAGCGACGTTCGCAAAGAAACCTGCAAACCTCCCATTGTATGCAAGGAAAACCCTGATGAGCGAAAGCAACATGAATCGTGAACAGCTTGTTTGGGCAATCAGGGCCGGTGGTGTGCCGTTGCAGGAAGTTATTTCCAGCGAGTTGGTCAAGGAAGGTCAAATGGTGCGCCGTGAACGTTCTTATGAAGGTGTAGAAGTCAATTACATTACCCTCGACGAGATGGAGGACGAACACCGGGCAATCGCTGATACTGTTACCCAAGTACTTCGTGACACCATCCGTTTCCAGGAGGATTTTGTAAGCAAGGAAGTGAAGCGTCTTGATGATGAACTTGCCGAAGCCAACGTGAATGTTGAGTTACGGAAAGGAACGAAGCAGGCAGGGGTGAGCAATGACCCTTACTTCTCAAGGGTATTTAATGTTATCAATCAAATGCTTTTCAGTATTAAGGCTGACGCGGTGGCAGAACGTGCAATCATGCGCCTGAAGGAAGGGAAAAAACCGGTGATCGCTTTTTCCAGCACAATGGCTGCATTTATTGAGTCCATGACGAATGAAGACGGTGAGCCTGTTAAAGCTGGTGACGTTATCGCCGCTGATTTTTCGGAGGTGCTTAAACGCGGTTTATCAAGTATCATGCGATATACCCTCACGCTCCCCAATGGAAGAGTTGAACAAAGAACCTTTACGGCCAAAGAACTCGGGCCACAGGCGGAACTTGCATATTGGAATATCATCGAGAAGATTGAAACGGTTTCAACCGGGATCAGCATTTCGCCAATTGATGTGATTGTCAAAAAAATCCGTGAGGCCGGATATTCTGTTGCTGAAGTTACCGGGCGAAGAATTTCGGTTGAACTCAACGAGGTGAAAACAGAAAGCGGTATTGAGTTTTCAAGCACCGCTGAAGATGAATTCCCAGGCATTGACCTGGAAGAAGCATTTGGTAAGCGAACCAAACTCATGGGGCGCATCCATCCGCGTAAAAAAATTCTTACCAATGAGGCTTTCCGAAAATTCAACAACAATGAAATTGATGTCTTGCTTATCAATCAATCTGGTTCAACAGGCGCATCAGCACATGCAATCGTAACAGACAAAGTTCCTTTTGAGGAGGTGAAGCAACGTGTAATGATCGTGCTGCAGCCAGAACTTGATATTAGTACAGAGGTACAGAAGCGCGGCAGGGTCAATCGCACCGGTCAGGTATATAAACCTATCTACGATTATGTTTCGTCTGCAATTCCTGCGGAAAAACGCTTGATGATGATGCTTCAACGAAAGTTAAAATCGTTGGACGCGAACACAACATCGAATCAAAAACAGAGTACGAGGATTCTCGACGTGCCTGATTTTCTGAACAAGTATGGTGATTTAGTCGTGACAGAATACATGGTAGATCACCCTGAAATAAATGATGCTCTGCAAGACCCTCTAGGACTTAAAGAAAAAGAGAAGGAAGGAAAGGAACCGAAGGAACTGAAGCGCGGCAAAGATGACGCAGCGTTCATGGTTTCCGGTCGTGTAGCTGTTCTTTCTTCAAAGGAGCAACAGGACTTTTATGATGAGGTCGTTCGGAGGTACAATGACCATGTTGAATACATGAAGCAAACCGGCGAATACGATCTTGAAGTTGAGGAAATGAAGCTCGATGCTGAAACCAAACAACGCAAGGTTTTAATAATGGGTCGAGGTGGAAGAAGTTCCTTTGGAAAAGACAGCGTTTTGGAAACTGTCGAAGTGAATGTATTGCGTAAGCCGATGAAGGCTGACGAATTGGGAGTAATGCTACGACAGTCACTTGATGGACTGTCCGCTACCGAACAGAGCAGAATGCTCCTTGATGAATTCAAAACAGCAAGCCAGAAAATGCTTGATGATGAACTGCTCCAGGCTAAGGAGCAATACACACGTTCAATTGACGAACTCAAAACTTCGGCACGATTAAAGAAGATGCTTGAAAAGCATGGATGGGAAGTGTATGAAAGAGCATTAGATAAGGCGGAAGCAGTTATCAAAGACGAGCGTAAATCCCGCGAAGAAAAAGCCCAATACAACTATGAACGTAGGAACGACTTTGCCAAATCAACGCTTGCGTTTTTCTACGTTGGTCGCTTGTTGTACTATCCTGCAAGGACGCTGGACGAAGGGCAGATAAAGATACTAGCGGTCTTCATTGGATTCGGAATTGACCGAAATCAAAAAAATCCTTTTACGCCAAGTGCTATCAAACTTCGTTTTGCGATTGCGAGCGGGTTGCGATACCTGGTTATTCCTGCAAGTAAGGCTGAGACAATTCAGCGTATAAAGGGTGAGAGCTTTGATATACCACAGCGAGGTTTTGAACAGGTCGCTGATATTTGGTCAGAGACAACACAAAAGCGCCAATCAGACCGGGCAAGCAGGTACATTATTACTGGAAATATTCTTCAGGCCCTTGGTCGCTACCGGGGCAAACTCATCAACTACACTACCAAAGACGGATCTGTTGCAAAAGGAATCCTTATGCCTGAATACTGGACTCCGGATGAAGACGCAGAAAAAGGTGTAGCTGTTCCTGCAACAAAAGCATATTCCATTTTACAATCATTAGTAGAAGGAGGTCATGTGGTGATCGGAAAACATCTTTCGTTGTTCCGACGTGACGGACGTTTCATGGTAGTTGTTTCAGGAACAAAGAGCAAGGGAGGTGAAATATTTCTGAATGAAAACCTATTGAAGCTCATTGACGATAACAACTTCAGCAAGCAAAGCGATAAGATGGTTGCCTATTTCGATTCAACTAAACTTAAAGAAGTGCTGGAAATTTTGGAGAGCGATTTAGGCACTTCTGTCGCGGTCACTCCATTGCAGTTTGATAAGATTTACAAGGAGTTCACAGACAAACAGGAACAGGAAAGTTTCCCTGACCTTGAAATGCTGCCCGAAGTGGTAGAAGATGAAACGCTGCTCGAAAGAGAATTGGAACTGGAAGCGGAGGCAATTTTGCTTATGCTAGAACTGGATGAAGAATAACCCAAAAGGAGGTTAAAATGAAAACATCAAAAGAAAATTATTTTGAGCGCATCCGTGAGATTGGTGCTAAGAACCTTTCAGACAAGATGCAGAAGGCGCATGATTACATCCGCAACGCTACGGAAAGCGGAAGTAACTGGAAGCTGTATGATCGCAACGAAACGATCAGGTCGGCGATGGTTAAGCAATTTGCCCTTCTCGATGAAATGATGGAGACAAAGGGTAGTGAAAAGAGTTCCCCACCCAAAAAGGCAGAAACAAAATCACACGGTCCTGTAACATCAAAGCAAAAAACTCCGGACGAAGAACCTCAGTCCCGGCAGGTGGTTAGGCGTTCTGTCAGTCTGCCAAAGCACAAATCTGGCAAGGCGGTTGAAACACTTGATCCGCATATTGTACTGCTTGGTCAGTATCTCAATCTTTCAAAGAAGGAAGTTCCAACGAGTCGCGTAATATCTTTTGCCAGGAAACTTGCAAGACAGATCAACGCCCGCGTTCTGCGCAAGGCTTCCAAATATTCCGCGCATATAGAAAAGATGCGCGACAACATTGTAAAGCTGGTCAACACAACGAAAGGTGCGATGGCGATGGTACATATTTCTGCCGGCGAAAGAAAAGCTATTGAGGCTTTAATCCAGGATGAGCACAAAATGCGTTCAGTTCAACTCTTGTCACAATACGCAGGTCAAGCAGAAAAATCTACCACGGTGGAAAAAGTCAGGAGACTTTACAACGGAATGTTTAACGCAATTGAAAAGGGAGACATCCCGGAGGATGACAGGTACTTCAGCCAGATTATCGAAGCCATGAAAGTGCTGAAGAAGTACGACGAAAAGAAAAATGAAAAAGCTCTATTACCGCTTTTACCTGCCGAACTGAGTGGCATTCTCGGTTGTGGTTGCGAAAAGGAACCGGAGGAACTGAACGGCATTGAGTACCCTGAAACCTATGATAAGGAAGTGAATGCTTCACACGACGAAGAAAACGTTCAGCGGAAATCCAAAGGGCCGATACCGAGCACGGAATTTATGAAACAGAAGTTTCCATGTTATACAATCGCCGAGCCTTGGGTAAAGGTCTTCGGACATATTGAACCTGGAAAACATACGATTGTTTTCTCCAAAGAAAAACTCGGTAAAACAACGACGCTGGTTGACTTTGCCGGATACCTTTCAACTCATCACGGACCGGTGCTATTCATTCAAAAGGAAGAGGAACTCTCAGGTACATTCCAGGACAAGTTTGAACAGACGCAGGCGGCAAATCCAAACCTGTACGTTGACGACGACTTACCTGCTAATCCAGGCGATCTTCGCGACTATAAATTTGTATTTCTGGACAGCGTAAGCCGACTCGGACTTAATCCGAAGCAGTTGGTAGCCTTGCAAAAACGACTCGGCCCTGACACGACTTTGTTTGCGATCCTTCATGCTACGAAGGATGGGCAGCACCGGGGAGCGAATGAGTACGTGCATGATGCAGCACACATTGTCGAATTCCCTGAATTTGGAGCTGCATTCGGAAAAGGCCGATTCAAGGGATATACTGGCGAACTGGTACGATTTGCTGATCCGAGAGAATAAATGCCGCCAAAGCAAAAGAAACCGCCTCTGTGCGGTTTTTTTTGTGCCCGGTTCATTGATCCTGAATTCTCTTAACCAAATCACTTCCGAGCTGCGTAATTTCGACAAGAACCCCGGAAGCTGTCCCAGGGTATTCCATTCCAATATCTCGGAGTAAACCCTTGCTGCACAAGTCCTGAATGAAATACATTCTTTCTTCAGTATCCATTCCATATTCCACGCTTGCGTACTCAACGCTCAGATCACTAACTTTTTCGTCAAGCCATTTAAACCGTCTCTCCATATCTTGCTTTAAGCCTAAGAGGTTTTGGATATTTTGATCCTCTTCCGCCGGTGTAGTATCGGTCACTGCCCTGTATGCTATTTCAAGTTGCTTCTCTATCCTTGTTACTTCCGCTTCGGTAATATTTCTTTCTCCCACAGCGGAATTATACTCTGACCCTCGTACATCATCATAATCCGAAAGCATTATTATTTGCTTTTCATGCAAGCCGCTAAGAATCTGCAAATACAGTTCTGCATAATCGACCGGTGACGGATCAATGAGTTCTTTTAATAGCAGTTGCTTGAAGCGTTCAAGTTTTTTCTCCGATGATGTTTTTGATACCTGAATAAGCAACGCTTCAAAAAAGTCACTAAAATCTTCCGATTTAATACTGTCCAGGTTAAACTGTTCTTGCTTAATGCTGCCAACGAGTTCTGCAAAAATCTCAATGAATTTTTCAATGCGCTTTTGCTTGATCCGTCCCCGGTATTCAAAAAACACTTCGTCCAAAGCTGTGCCAACATAAGGCACAGCACTGAGCAATGACTTAATAATCGAAACGCCAGCTTCTCCTTTGTCAACAGTCATCTTGTAAAGATAATATCCAGTAGATTGAATTCTTGTTGATCGGTTGTGGCAATTTGTGGCAGAATGTGGCATACATCACATCGCGTCATTTTCATTGTAAGACGCTAAAGAAAAAGAAGTTACGCCAATTCCCGCAAAAGTGTAGTTGACAATTGTTGGCAGATTATGACTGCTTTTTGGGTGTTTTAGTTGAGGATTTCCCCTCTTTCTTGTTTTTGCGTGGCTTACTCTCCATTTGCTTCAATGTCTCTTGCAATTTTTCCATTTCCTCTTTCACTCGCTTTTTTAACTCAGGAGACTGAACCATAAAAAAGGTGATGTAATCAAACAGCTTTTTGTAATTCTGATGAGCTTCATCGTGGTGCATCACTAAAATGGCCTGTGGACATAAGACGCTTGCCACGATGTTAATAAACTGACTAATGTCTTCTGTGAATGATTTGTTTTTCGCCTTGAACCTATCTGTCATGGGAAGGTTATTGAAAAAAGCATAAACCTTGTCGTAGTTGTGTGCCCTTAATTGTTGTCCAATTTTATTGTGAAAGATCAAAAAATTCTCACGGTGGGATATTTCTTCAATACTTTTTGACTGTGCAATGTCTTTTGTCGTTACCCCTTCGTTGATTAAATACAGTTCTGCGTTAGTAATGATAACAGGAATCTGGAAATACCTTCCTCCGCCAAATTGTCCGTCACTCATTTGGTTCTCAATCGAGTTCATGTAGTGGTGAACAAATGCGTAGGACAATTGATTGATTGCCTTATAAATCGTCAGGTCATTGCACTTGTTGCCGAGTAACTCTACGCCCTTTAAACAGAATGGCCCAAGTGCATCCTGAACTTTGTCGTATGGAGATTCCGTGAATGGAAATTTATTATCGATGAAATGATCGACGGGATGTAAAAAATCATTTCGCGTAAGTTCGTCCTGGTATGCGTATGGGTCAGGAGAAAAAAACCATTTAGTCGGTTCGGTTTTGTATTTACACTCTATTAGAAAGTCAACAGAATTTCCACCTATCCAGGTATTCGCTTGCTGATCGTGAGAAAATTCTTTTTCGACATTATTTTCATCTTCCTTGACGTAGGAATATTCATCCCACACAGTACAGCCCTGCTTCACGAAACACTCTTTCACTTCATACTCAAATGGCAGACCTGATTTAAGCAGAAGTTTCTTCCAATCAATTTCAGACATTTCTAAAAGAGTAAGAGTTCTGAGCTTTTCTCCCGCTCCTGAATAGACTTCCCACCTTGCACTTTTATGGATGTTGAATTTTTATTTTTCTCTAAGCCAATTTTTTGTTTCATATCCTTGAGAAATTTCTTTCTTTCATCAATTCGCTTTATTTTTTTTCCCATCAGATTAAACCTGGGAATCGCTGGAGGATTTACGATGAGCAATTCAAATCTCTTAATCGAATTGTAGTCATTTCTCAGCTCCATCAACAAGCGCCCTAAAGCATTTACACCTTTCAACTCGTTTTCATTAATCCGAATAGCTCCCCAAAATGGATCTTTCGATGATTCCTCTACAATGTCCTTTGAGTTTGTCGTTTCGATAAGTCTGCCGAAGGAATCAAAGTGTTGAGCCAATTTTACTTTCAAACACCATCGCATCACTTTTATTCTAATCTGCATCCAATCTTTTCGGGATTCTTCCCGAAATGGCTTGCTAACCATTTTTGCGGTCATTGGACTTTTCTGCTCCAGTATGTTTTTTTGTACTTCAGGCAAGTGTGGAAATCGACACGCTTGATATAAGGCCTCAGAGGAATAAATATGGATGCCATTGATCTCAAGCGGAAAGCCACTTGCCATATTCGATAGTCCGCCAAAATTTTCTTTGGTCTTTCTAAATGTACAGGACGAGGAGTAGGTGTAGATTCTCTCCTCGTTCTTGTTGGTTTGGCCTTTCATGCAAATCTAAATGTAGGTATTGCCCTGCGCTTTTCAAACAACGGAAAGAATTCACCACCTGCATACCAGAATACAAGTGGAGTATTATTAGGAACATTGCGCCACGTAAAACAAAGAGTACCGAATCCAAAATTTTTATGTGAAGGTAATTCGTAGCCCAACGCACGGATATTAGGTTTTTGACTACTCGCCTTAGAAAGAATCTCTATGCCCTTATTCAAAAGTATATTTTCAAAGCGTATCCGATTGTCAGGACTGGAAAAGAACTTTTCTTCCTTCGGTCGTGAACCGGCCCGGTAGAATTCATCATCAACTTCATAATCGCTTTTCTTTGTGTATTTGTCCACCTCTGTGGTGATTTGCTCTTGATAAGCAACCACCTCGTCAGATTGATCGTCTTCAATAGGCATTAAAGTTTCGTAAGCTGAACTTGTTGAATTGCCATTGTCAATTTCCTTCAACCTCCAAAAAGAATACTTTGAGGCAAAGCCAGATGATATGTCTCTTTTAAATCTTTTATTGACCTTGTGAAAATTAGTCGTGTGGATAAACACGTAACAAATAATCAATTCAATTTCTCCCTTTCGCACCTTCTCTTCATTTGAACCTTCACCTTTGCCGGCCCATTTTTTTATATCATAAAAGAATGTATTCCCGGTGCAAAGAATATCATCCATATAGATGTGATACTTTTGATTCACGCTACCGCAATCTTCAAGTTTAAGATCAAATTCAGCTTGCAAAATCTCATCGAGGAGTTTGAGCATTACTGTTTGACTCTTACCGGTATCCTGGAGATCAAGAAAAACAGTATCCTTCAAAAACTTCTGCGGTGTTTTGTATTCGTAATTCTTTTGGAGCTTCACAATAACTGCTCTAAGAAACACCTTGATACTTTTCTTAGACACGTACCGGTCCTTTAGAATTGGAGAAAGTTCTTGAAGTATAAATTCCTGATCGTCCTCATCAAATTGACTGATCCACTTCTCAATTCTCTCTGGCGTGATCTCGTGCCCTGTGCCCTCCTGGTAATCCTCCAGTGTCTTATGAATGTCTGTGATTAATTCCTTCATCGTTTTGGATTGCTGTAAGTGTAAAAGTAGGATGATAAGCCCATCTTATCCGTTTGTAAACGTTTGTAAACGGATAACCTTCAGTATTCCTTTGGAGGATAACAGCTAAACGTCGTATTTTTGAGAATCAAACTGATACTATCGAGAGAATAAAAGGAACAACATATCTAAACAGCAACTGCTGTTTCTTGGGACAGAAAACCGCGAAATTTCAATACACCAAAGAAGCGCAATTGCTCACGTCAAGGCGTGGGCTTTGTGTTACTTGGTGTTGGGACTTCGCGGTTCCTCTGTCCTGGTTCGCAAATGTCCCACGCCCCAATGTTTGTGGTGGAATTCTATTGCTACAACGCAACCTCAAAAAACAGCTTCTTACTGTCCCACATTTCCAACGTGTGCGAGTTGCTTAAATAAATAAACAGCTTACTATCAAATCTTTAGAAATACGCTATCCGTTTACAAACGGCTACGTTGTCTTCATTCAAAAGTAGGTTGCGTGAATTTCAACCATATTGAATTGAATGTCAGTTGATTATGTGCCATTTCCTCTGATATGTAAACCGAAATTTCCAAAAAACAAAAATTTTGAAATGGCTCCGTGGTGCTTTTACTTTGACGGTATTCAATAAGTATCATTTAAATATTAATAAATAAATGCCCCTTCCGAATGGTAGAGGCATTCAGACTAATCAATAAACTGATACTTAATTCAAGCCGAATTACACCTTCAGAAACCTACATCATCGAAGTTAATGATGGATAGGACGACTTTAATGATTGCACAGATAAGATCAAATAGTGGCATAAGAATGATTTTTAGATTATTTATCATCCAAAAATCACCAGTGGGACAGCTATTTGTTTGGAAAAATAAGTGGCATCGGGACAGTAACTCTAATTAGTTGAATACCACCTGAATGGAAGCGATTAAAACACTGCAAGACGTTATCAGCATTCTGACTTCAGAGGAAAAGGTTTCTGTTAGAACCTATCTAAAGACGTTTGTCCTGGAGTGGAAGAGTGAGACGAATAAAGGACTTCAACTTTTCGGGTTTCTGACAGCATTAGAAAATAGTACCGCATCAGTCGATGAGATTGAACTGGCTATTTACAAGAAGCCCAATAAACCGGCTTTAAAAAAGTTAGCGAACAGAACCAGGATTAAAGTGCTTGACGCCTTAATCATTGATGTAAACATTGATCGCGAGGGTATGTATCCCGAAAGAGTCAAAGTAAATATAGAAGTCAGAAAGAAGCTCACGCAAGCGCAAATTCTTCACCGCAGAGGGAAAATCAAACTCGCAAAAAAAATGTTTGAGAGTGTAGTAGAGCAATGTGGGAAGTACGAACTCTACGAGGAGCAACTTATTGCTTTGCGAATATTAATTCGATCCAGGGTTTTAGTCGAAGGTGACAAGAATTTGCCACTCCTAGTAAAAAAATACTTACAGTCGGATACTGCGAAAAATGCCGTTGTAAGAGCAGAGATATACTTCACAAAAATTACTGCGCCCAGTGACTTTCATTCCGAAGGTAAGATCAATCAAAAAGAGCTTCGTGATATGCTTGATACAATGCGAGACGATTTTAAAACCACCGACTCGGCAACTGTGGGTTACTATTACTTACAACTTGAGGCGCAGAATTATCAAAGCTCCCGCGATTACAAAAAGGCCCGAATAGAATTATTGAACAATTACAAGCTGATTCAAAATTACCCTTCGATCAAGACACACGACAAACTCATTGGGGTAATGATGAATTTAGCCGACAATGATCTTTACTTAGGACAATTTGAACGCGCTTATCAAAAAGCATTTGCGGCTCTGAATTTGTCAGAGAAAGGAAGTCATAACTATGAGATATGTGTAGAACTAATGTTTTATGCTAAGTTCTTTGGTGGTAAATATGGAATCGGACATGATATACTTTGTGAATACATTCCTTCTGAAGAACAATCAGGCAATTTCAGAGCAGGGAAACGCGGTTACTTTCTAGCTGCAACGTTCTTTATGATGAAGGATTTTCAATATTCGGCAAAGCACCTTTCCCTAATTAATCCGATTGAAGCCGATAAGGAAGGCTGGAACTTGGGAATAAAGATTTTGCAGATTATGACCGCGATTGAGTTGAACGACTTTGACGATGCAACGGCAAAGATTGAAGCATTAAGAAAATATTTTGCTAATGGAAATGGAACGACAAATCATCGCGCCAAACTTATTCACAGCGTTCTCCATAGTCTGAGCTATAACGGTTACAATTTTAAAGCTATTTATCACGAGCAAAAAGCAGCATTTGAAATGCTCCGCGAAAAAGCTGGTGAATTGCAGTGGGAAATAAAATCTTCTGAGGTGATAATCTTTCATCAATGGTTTTTTGCAAAAGTCTCTCACCAAAACTTTGCTCAAGAAATACCTTCCTTTCAAATTGAACGGGAGCCAGATCAAGAGGAACGAATGATTCACAACAGTAAATCCAAAAAACTATTTAGAAGTTAATACAAGCACACGCATAAGGCAGGATGAACGAAAGCCCCCCGTCGTTCATGGGGAGATGGCATATTGCTATCTCCCCACCCTTCAATTATTATGAAAAAAAAGAAAAAAACACAACGCGGCATGAACAAGGCAAGTAGTCACACCAAACTGAAAACTCAAAAGGAAATAAGCGAACGCGAAGAATGCAGGGAAGACCATTACGATCCGCATGGGGTTGTTTTTCCATTTATGATAGGCTCCTCGTGGAATCGAAAACTGAATGACGAAAACAAATGATATACACACAAACCAATAACACGAACATTAACTAACACCGCTGCAAACCATGAAATCTCTCTCCCGACTATTCGCATTGCTCGGCATTATGCTTGCCAGCTTTGCAACAGCACAAACAGGTGCAACCTGCGCCGATGCAATTCCGATGACATCGGACAATTGCTTTAACGGTGTAACAACAACCGATAATGAAGCGTGGTATTCGTTTACTGCAACGTCTACAACGCATATCATGTCGTACACCGTAACCGAATTAGGTTATTCTGATTTTCAAACGATGACCGTTTATTCGGGTGCGTGCGCTTCGCTTACTGCTTTCGCGAACGGGTCGCTTTCACCTTCCAACGAACACATTATTTGGATGCCGTTGCATGGCCTTTCGGTGGGCCTGACCTATTTCGTCAAACTTGAACGTCCTGCACCGGGCGCAGGTTCCAACCCAAATGCGAAGTTCAATCTTTGTCTGACGACAACACCACCTGTACTGGCGTATTGGGGTGGTTGCATGACCGATCAGAACGGGAACATTACTTTTTGCTGTTATGATGCTGATATTTTAGGTACAGATTATATGGCGCACGATTGCGAACTGGTTGATACAATTTGCCCCGGCGATTCCATATACCTCGTGCATCCAATCACAAATCAGAACTATCCAATGAATGATACTTTTTTTGGTGTATGGCAATTTCAAGGAGGATCATGTGCGGGAACTTATATTGACACTACGTTTATGTCGTGGGCATGTGCCTACAATACACCAGGCGTTTACAACATTGGACTTGCTTACTTTTGGGATGATCCGAATGGACCACCGCTGCTTCTAACAGGCGTGAAGTTTCAAATCTTGGTGCAAGCTCCTCCTGTTGCTAATCTCGTTCTGAATCAAACGGGTTATTGTGTAGGAGATACTGTGTGCTTGACTTCAGTAGGTAACGGAGTGCATGGTCTTGCGTTCTATGTTGACGGGGTACAAGTTCAGAACTGTGCGTTTCCTCCATTGTTCGGGTGTGATTCAGTTGTTTGCTTTCCTGATGGTAATATTGGTAATCCTGCCTTGGCTCCCGGCTTGCATACTGCTTCCCTCGTCGTAACAAATCAGTGTGGCACTGATAGTGTTGCCGTCACATTCTTCATTAACAATCCAAATCCATGTTTTACTTATGAGGCTACGTGTCGTGTTCGTTTTTATTCGGACACATCAACCTGTACGCAAGGAATAGCTAGTCACCTTTGGGATTTCGGCGACGGGTTTACAGCGGTCGGACCAAATGTGACGCACATATTCGCACTAGATGGTCACACGTATTTAGTTACTCATTTTATTGTAACAACTTTTGGCGACACGATTTCCTGTCAGCTTTCGGTTATTCAGCCCGGTGGACCATCTTCAGCTATAACAGGTGCAGCTACAAACAACTGTGGTAGCGGTGTTCTTTCTTATACCTCGGATTGTGAAACGAATGTAGTCTACACATGGGTTGCTAGTGGAGGAACAGGAACGGTAATTTCTAACTGCCAATTCCATGTCTCCTGGTCAAATGCTGGTGGATATATTATTCTCACTGCATTTGATACGATTACGGATTGTGTAACGAAAGACACACTCAACATTCCGCCATGTTGTGACGATACTACCGCACTACGTATTGATAACCGAACGGCGTCGTCTGTGTTGAACGATCCTGCGTTCTTCCCGTACATCATCGGGACAAACTTCACGGCGGGGTTGGCGAACATTACAATAAATGGAGTATTCATTATTGACACCACGTTCACGTTCCTGAATTGCTTCAACATAAATATGGGGGCGAATGCGCAAATACAAGTATTGGCTAATGAAACGTTTACGCTTAACAATAGCCGAACTCAAACCGCGTGCGGATATATGTGGGATGGTATCTATCTGAACGGTGTAACGTCAACAGTGAACATCATTAACAACTCAAATATTCAACAAGCGCGTAACACTGTGGTGTCGATCAGTGGCGGCAGGTACAATGTCGACAACTCCACCCTGCGAAATAATTACAAGGACATCGTGGTAAAGGCTTACTCCGGCACACATCCTGGAACAGTTCGTCGCACCAACTTCACGATGAACCAACCGTTCCTTCCCGCGCTATTTCCGTCCTTACCGTTCGGTCATACCCGCACGGTCTGCGCCATTGAAATCGAAGACAACGCAGATATTACTATTGGCGATCCAACGGCGGCGGTGATGCAGAATAATTTCACCGACATTCTTGTAGGTGTTCGTTCTAAGAACTCACGAACCAACGTTTTCAACTGTCGTTTCGCGAATTTCACACCTAACCTTGTGCAGTTATTTAATGTTCCAGATGCAGGAACTGGTGTTGTTGCAATCGGACAAAAGAATGCGCTTTACCAACCACAAATCACTGTGGGAGGTGCGCTCCCTCGCCGGTGTGTCTTTGTGAATATGCGAACGGCGATTGACGCGAGGGAAGTATTGCACGTAACAGTTTTGAACAACAACATCTCAGACATACGTTTTTACGGTGTGCGTGTTCAACGTGCAGTCGGTCGAAGCATCAATATTAACGACAATCGCATCACTAACCAAGCGGTGAACTACGCGTTTAATACCGCGATCCTCGTGCTGGAATGTTATGATGCTACACTTAACATTAATCTCAACCGCATCTTGCAGACAGCGGACACTACATCTGCTTATGCACGACAAACCGGCACTGGCATTCGCGTTTCTTGTGTGTCTCCGGCGGATATGACGGTGAGCATTCAGAGCAACAACTCTATCAATAGGGTTCGTACCGGGATCTGGGTGCAAAACCTTGTCGGGAAAAACAAAGTGTTCATTGGAGGTAACGTAGTGAATTTTGCAAAACCGAACGCTGCATATTCGACTGCGCATTACGGAATTCGCTTAGAAGGTTGTGCGACGGTAAGATGTGATACCAATCGTATTACAAAAACCGGAGTGATTAATCCAATTTCAACAATGGTTCAACGCCTGCGTGGAATCAGTATTGAAAACAGTCCAGTGACCTATGCAACGGATAACGTTTTCTTGCGCTTAGGTAGCGGACTTTATGGAATGGATATTTCATCATCCAGTACACTCGCGTGCAACACAATGAGCCGATGCTATAACGGGGTGTTTTTTGATACTTGCGATATTGGCGATCAAATTGTCGATCCAAACTTCATACCGTCAGCAACCGGAAATACTTGGATTGCGACGCAAAATGCGAGTGAAGATATAAATGGAGTGGTTGTGCCCGCTATTTTTTGGCGCTACCACACCGTGACACCACCAACCAGTGCCAGTGCAACGGGAATTACAATGCAGTCTGTCTCATACAATGCTTGCAACTTCTTTTTCTTTTCACAAGCACAATTTGAGCGAGATCAACAAGTAGGTGCAACATTACGTTCTGCTTCTGATACAAATACCTCTGCCGAAAACCGTTATCAGCTTCGTCGTTACGCTCACCGTAAACTGACGCAAACACCTTCGTGGTTAAATCTCGGTTTCCCGGATGATACGCTGTACCAAAATTTCTATAACAGCTATAACCCGACTAACGTTGGAACATTGCGTCAGGTAGAACTTGCAGCGGACACCGGCGGTTATCAGTTTGTTGCTTCTGCGTGTAGCGCGCTTGCGTGTTCAAATATCATTGAGCACAACGCCAAAGTGGTGTACGGTATATATGCAGCGACGTGGATGCAGGGTATCATGGAGTTTTCAGCGTCTGATTCGGCTACGCTATTAAACATCGCATTACAAGACCCGTCTAACGGTGGTACTGCTGTTTATAGTGCAAGGGTTATGCTTGACCTTGAGATTGATTATTACGGCGCAAGTTCCCAGCGTCTTGGTCACGAAACGAGCACTCCTGATACACAAAGCGATCTGAGTGTTTACCCAAATCCTGCCAGTGAATCTGTAAAGTTAGAGTACGGTGTAGACGAAGGACAAAACGCGCAGGTTGAAATTTTCGACTTGTCAGGGAAACTTGTCCTTAGTCAGCAACTTGTTCCGCACCAAGAAGTATATACCATTAGCACGGCGGTATTACCGGGTGGAGTGTATATGCTGCACGTAGTGGTGGACGGCGAGGTGACGGAAGGGCAACGCCTTGTCATCGTTAAATAACTTAACTTTGGTTATAAGCGTATAACAAAGCAAGTTTCGGGTGTATTTCCCGGAACTTGCTTTCTAAAAATGAAAGCCCAGTTGATCCTTTTCGCTTCACTTTTACCTGTTTTTATTAACGGGCAGGTAAATCTTGTTCCAAATCCGGGTTTTGAGGACACCATACATTGTTCTTATGACAGCACTATTGTCAAAGCGCGTGAATGGTTTACCCCGACTATTGGCAGTCCAGACTACTTTTACCCAACAACCCAGTTAAATCAACCTTGCAATGATCAATGGCCTGCGAATTGGGGGGGCGGGGGATATGCAAATAATGCAGGCTATCAGGTTCCTTATGAAGGCCAGGCATACGTCGGTTGCGCACTTACAGATGGACTAGAGTTTTTTTCAATCCGGTTAACTGATTCGTTGCGGACAGGGAGAAGATATGCTGTTAGTTTTTATGTTTCACTTTCCAATTTTTCTAGGTCGGGAATTGACTTAATCCAAATTGAACTAAGCGATTCAAGTCTTGCTGAGTATGATACGGTTTCATGGTTAGATTATTATTTGGAAAACGTTCAACCAGCTATGAGCAACCCATCTGGAAATTTTATCCTTGACACTTTGAACTGGGTGGCTATTCAAGATACCATCATTGGCAATGGCGGTGAATTGTATCTGACTGTGGGAAATTTTGACACTGCCCAAGCACAATACTATTTGATTGATTCTCTGAACCCTTCGACGTTTGCATATTATTACTTTGATAACTTCGACGTTCATTGCATTGATTGCACGTCTGATACTTCGGAACCCCCTACTTATCCTGAATTTTCACTTACGCCAAGTCTTACCAGCGGGGAAATTACTCTTAGCGGAAACTTCCCTGACGGTACGCAATTCGAGGTGTTCAACGCGCTCGGTCAGCGTGTGTATTACAACGAAGTTCCAGTCGGAAATCATTCGCAAACTATTTTTCTGACGCTGGCTGATGGCGCTTATCTATACCGCATTCACTCATCGGGTGTTACTTTGAAGTCCGGAAAATTGGTGTTAGCACACTAATCTTACTCCCATTTGCGCACGCTGATAGTTGCGCACAATAGAATAGTAAAACAATTAATCTACAACCTCTACGAAAATGACAAACCTTACTCAACTAAAATCTCTCTTAGCTGCTGTCGCGCTGTGTTCAGCCTTCTCAGCGAATTCTCAGTGCGCATATAACCGGGAATGGGTTTCAACCAATGCCTCTCCTGATACAGTTGACATTACGGCATCCGTCGCTGATAACTACAATCATATTATCCTGACCGGCAATACACTTGCGTTTGGGCAAGGAAGTAATTTTCTTACGGTAAAATATGATGAGTACGGAGCAGTTCTGTGGCAGCAACAGTTTAACGGAACTGCCAATGGCAGCGATTATGGCACGGCAGTTACAACTGATCTGAGCGGGAACGTTTACGTTACAGGTGCAAGTTATGCTAACGCGGCTCAAGGTTACAATTATATGACGATCAAATACAGTCCAGGAGGAACGCAACTCTGGTCAGTTTCATACAATGGTCCCGGCAACAGCTATGATGTTACATCAGGGATTGTCGTTGACAATTCTGGAAACGTATATGTAACCGGTGCTAGTAAAGGAACAGGGAGTCCGTTGAACCTGGATTATGCAACAATTAAATACAACAGCAGTGGCGTGCAGCAATGGGCCTCGCGTTACAACTTCGCAGGAATGCCCGATCTAGCAGTTGGTATTTTACTTGACAATACCAATAATGTTTTGGTTACCGGAACCAGCGCGAGCAGCTTGGCGAACTCTGATATTACCACAGTGAAGTATAGCAACTCAGGAACTCAACTTGCAGTCCATCGGTTTACTGTATCAGGAAATGCACTTGATCAAGCGCGTGGAATCGAGAAAGACAATCTTGGAAATGTTTACGTTGTAGGAAGTACAAATCATTTGATCGGTCAGAGTAATACGCAGTTGATCAAATATAATAGTTCATTAAGTCTAGTATGGAGTGATGATTATGATGGCGAAGGACTAACCGATGAAGGCACATGCCTTGACATCGACGCTATCGGGAACATTTTCATTGGAGGATATGTGAAAAAAGTAGTCGGAGGAAAAGATTTTTTGACATTAAAATACAACTCATCAGGATCAATTTTATGGGATAGAAGACAATCCGCAACAAATCCTGTGGACTTTGGGGCAGTGCATAAAATGATTGCGGATGGGAACGGAGGTGTGGTGGTCACTGGAGAAATGACTACTCAATCTGCAAAAGATTATTTGACGATCATGTATGATGCTACAGGAACAAAGATGTGGGAGAATTATTTCAATGGTTCAGGCAATGGAAATGATTGCGCGTATGCAATTAATATGTTAGGAAATGACATTGTAGTTAGTGGCAAGACGACACAAGGAGCGACTGAAGAATACACAACAATAAAATATTCTACCTGGCAAACAAACTTCACAGTTGATAATACAAATGGAGTGTATCATGCGGCTAATCAAATCGTAATTCAGTTCGATCCAAGCGTATTGATCATGAGCAATGTCGATGACGACGCCATTCAGTTCGGTCAAGTCTCTACGTTCGTGGATGCAGTAGGAATTTCAAAGATGAATGCAAAACTCGGTGTTGACGTTACCAAGTGGACTCTTGTTAAAATTTACCCTTGGTTGAAATCGACAGATACTATTTCAATATCGCGTCAAGGTGAAGATGTTCGCATTCCTAATTTTTGGGCAACATTCGTTTTATACTCAGCAGGGATACAAGATCACGTTGCAGCAGATAGTCTTAATCGCTGCCAAGCGCAAGTTTGGAAAGCGGAGTTGAATTTTCTGTATGAACTATATAGCGTGCCGAATGACCCTTACATACCAAGTCAGAATAGCTATTATGCGTCTCCCGGTTATCCAAATGGCGGTATAAATATTTATCCAGCTTGGGATTTTAGCACTGGAAGGTCATTCGTGAAAGTCGGTGTCTATGACAGCGGAATAGATCAAGATCATCCTGACTTCGGTGGTGTGCCTTTAAGCGGATACAATTTCCTTAATGGAACATCGCTCGGAGTTCCTTACGACAATTCAAATCATGGCACAAGATGCGCAGGTATTATTGGAGCGAAAAGTAACAATGCGTTTCAAGGTGCAGGTATCGCAGGAGGTGACAACAGTGCAGCTAATCCGGGTGTTGAGCTTTATGACATGAAAATTAGCGATGCGTCAAGTTTTGCTCCGTTGAATACTATTGCGAATGCTCTTGTTGCAGGAGCAACTTCTCAGAGCGCAGGTGGTTACGGTTTATGGGTTATGAGCAATAGCTGGGGAGGTCCAAATTCTTCTATGGAAATACACGACGCGGTGCATTTTTCAAATAAAAATGGTGTGATTGTGTGCGCCGCACGAGGCAATTACCCAAACAATCAAGGCACGGACCTTGACGATAAAATTTATCCCGCATGTTTCCGAGATGATCTTGTTCTGAACTGTGGAGGGTCGGGCAGCGATGGAGAATGGAAGAGCACAAACAATGGAAATCCAAATGATCCAGTGGATGCAGGACAAGCTATGACCAAAGAAGGTGTCGACTGCATCGCTCCTGCAACTAATCTGTTAGTTTATACTACGGAGTCAACCACTGGCAATTACGGAGGGTTTAATGGCACTTCTGCTTCAACACCTCATGTAGCAGGACTGGCAGCTTTGATGGCGAGTTACTATGATCAACCCTTCCCTACGAATTCTAATCTCTGCCACGAAGACGTTGAACAGATCATCGAAAGGACTTGTATTGATAAATTCCCAGCGGGATATGATGATGAGACGGGATGGGGACTGATTGATGGTGGTGCGGCACTTGCTGCAATTGAATATCCTTACTACAAAGTGCGGCATTTCGGAACTTTTACAAATGTTACTTCTTTTTCGGTGGTTCCAACTTTGATTGCGTCTCAAACCAATGTATTCATAGACCAACCATATCAAGGGTTATCTGGTTGGTACATTGCCGATATTTATTCTTCAACCCACACGTTAAATTATTCTATCGGGCCGAATGAACAAATTCTCGCTACGTGGACTCGTGCAAGCGGAACAATCGGATGGCCTTTTACTTCCACCTTAGGAATTGGAGATGATGCATGTACAATTGTATCTGCAACTTCAACTCAAGCAGTAGTAAAAACTTATATGTATCATATCATTTCAGATTTGTCTGGACAAATCCTCATTAACGATGATATTCCTTGTCCGAGTTACCAAACGAAGGTGGGAATTACCCTGTATACCTACGATGCAAGTGCGGTAGGTGTTGATGAAAACATTCCAAATTCTGGAATGCAGGTTTATCCAAATCCTACAAGCGACATAGTGAATGTTTCGTATAATGTTGAAGGCAATGAAGATGTTGTAATTAACGTTTACTCGATGACTGGGCAAATAGTGAAAAGTTCAGTACCTTCAAATCAGTCTGCTGGTTTGCACACTGAAGTAATTTCCATAGCAGACATTGCAGAAGGAGTGTACATAATGGAAATAATCGGAGCTGATATTGTTGGCAGACAAAAATTTATTGTTCGACGGTAAGGATGTTGAAATACTGGTACATAGGGATTATAGGCGTGGTTCTACTTGCAAATTGCAAGAAGGACCCGCCTATTCCTGGAAGCTACCCCTGTGAAGAAATTGAATATAATCCAAATGGACCAGCTCTAAATTATTTGCAACCAGATACCGTAAGGAGTACGCCTACATATAATCCACTTGTGCAAGATGAGATATTCTATTTGTTCGCAATAAGATCCAGCGGCCTCAGCGAAATTCACAAACGAAACTTGGTGTCGGGCGTCGAATCGGTTGTTTGCTCTGGAGTATCTTGGAGTGAGATTAGTGCAAGTACGTCTGGCTGGTTAGCTTTCAATCTTAGTGGGAATGACATCTGGAAAGTGAAATCGAATGGAGATAGCTTGACTCAGCTCACGTTTGATCAATCAAGCTATGACCCTTTTTGGAATGGAAATGGCGACAAGTACGGATTCCGACAAGTGATTGGGTCAACGTACCGAACTATTATTTGTAATCCGCAAGGGCAACATTTAGATACGATTTCCGGATACGGTTGGCAACATACTGCGTGGTCACGCAATAATCAATTTCTCATTAGTTCTCCGTTTACAGCGGATCTGGAAATGTATATTTTCTCATCAGGTAGTACCTCAACTATTCCCGGGCATGGTGAAGGCGATCCGACTAATGAACATATTCGGGATATTGTAATTTCCCCGGATTCGAGATTTGTTTACTGGTGCAATGGGTGGGGAATTTTTAGCCATGACTTATCCACTGGTTCTTCCAAAAAAATTATTTCAAGTTGCGATACACGAGATTTCTTTTCTCTGGATGTGTCGCCGGATGGCCTCGAACTGATTGCTAACTGTTACGAAACCCGGATGCTGAATTATGAAACAAATTCACTGCACATCGAAAGTAAAATTTACACGATGAAGGTTAATGGGACTTATGTTACTGAAGTAGACTTTTAAGATGTATGCTTTCACTTTGAAATGACGTGTTCAACTGGAAAATTCGCTGTAGCGCATGGATAGTAGAGATTTTTTATTGACTAACTTATTTAACAGATGCGTTTAATTCTTCTGATCGTCGTAATGTATTCAAGTGTGCTGCTTAAATCACAGACATGCACTCTGTACATCGATAGTACTGCGGACTGTGGTTTGATTTGCATCGGTACTGCCACTGCATACCCAACAGGACAAGCACCATTTACTTATCTCTGGCAACCAGGAGGGCAAACAACACAACAGATTTCAAATCTTTGTCCCGGTTCTTACACGGTAACAGTGACAGATAGTTTAGGCTGTGTTACGATTGACAGTGTTACTATAAATGGTTCACCGATTCTGAATGTTTGGATTTCAAGTGCAACAAGTCCATCCTGCGTTGGATGTAATGATGGTAGCGCAGGGGGTAGCGTTAACGGAGGAACTCCGGGATATTACCCGTATTGGATGCCTCCAATTGGTTTCGGGCTATACAATATTTCTGGAGTTGGCGCTGGGACGTATCAATTCTGCGTGATTGATACTTTTGGATGTGAAAGTTGTGTTGATACACTTATACAAGACCCTCTTGACATTCCTGAAAATTCGGAATTGTTCTCGAACCTTTTGACGGTTGAAATATTCGATCTTACAGGAAGATTAGTTTGGGCAGGTTCTTACAACGGGTGGTTGATGACAGAGAGAATTGAATTGCCTCCTGCAACCTACATTATGATTGGGAAAGATGCTTCCGGTGGAGTGGTGGTACGAAAAACAATTCAGTAATGAGCAGCAAAAAGACGGTGAGGGAGCAGGGCATTGAAAGGATACTTCCACACATAGTATTTCTTGGCAGGAACTTAATGACCAAGATGGAGTATGAAATTCTAACTGAGGTTTTGGTTAATAATAAAAAATTCACTGAGCTAAACAGCGTCTATCAATTAACTGCGCACCGTCTTGGGCAAATATTTGACAGAGCAATCAGACAATTTACCATTGGAGCGGATGAAATTCGGGTAAAACTAGATTCACACAATAATCTTCTTCAAGAATTGAGTGCTGCTAGAAATGAGTTGGCGAGTGTTACAAAAAAAGTAGTGGCTGTTGAGCGGAAAGCCGAACGTAAACAGCGGATACCAGTAAGAATACGTAAGCTGCTTCCTCTTTCAATTCAGGAAACAAGTTTGTCCGTTAGAGTAAAAAATATTTGCGCTCATGAGCGTGTTCTTATGATTGGCCACCTTGTCACATTTACTCGACAAGACTTTTTGAAACTTCGGAATTGCGGCAAGGGTAGTGCCGACGAAGTAGAGGTATTTTTGAAAAGCAAGGGACTATCATGGGGAATGCAATTTTAGTTACTGTTTCGTGTTACAGGCACGTTTGCAATAACTGGGACAAGCTCGTTTGCAATGGCTTGATTCGTCTTTAACCATTTTCTCACCGAACTCAGCCTCGTACAGTTTTTGTGTTTCTTCAAATGAGGAAATCAAATTTTGCTGATCTTCTTCGCTGCGTAGTCCGAAGTACGGATAGTGATGGAGGTATTCACCGAAAATCAAAACCGAATCCTTGTGGTATGCCCTGGTGTCAAGAATGTGCTGATGCCACATATCATCCATGATTGAATGAGGTACAAGCGAAGCACCGGGTAATTTCTTTGTCAGGTGTAAATATCGCTTGTATTCAATCTCAGCTTCGTCACTTTGCTCAACCGTCCAGCCAAACCCTTCGTCAGTATCCCGGAGTTTCATTTTGACCATCTCCAAATCAACGTTCGCAATAATGGGATTAATTCCTTTCGTGTTGATTAAGTATGAGATTCTCTCTAACGTAATCGGTGCTGGTGTCGCTAGTGTTAAATGTTCCATTGGGTTTGTTTTTAATAAATTAAAGGGAGTGATACTTTGCAATTTCAAGTACTAGGGGAAAGTCGGGATATATTGCTTTTAATTCTCGCGCATATTCAATGAGTAACGGGATGTTCTTCTGTTCATTACAAACTTCAAGAATGTTTATCAGTGCAACTGGATAAATATCGGAATCGCGTAAGAGATTTTCGTACTTCTTATATAATTCAATTGCTGTATCATATTGACGTAATCCCCTTAGACCTGAAATTATTAATACAATATCTTCCGTATTAGCAAATTTGTAGTTAGCAATCCCTTGCTTTTGGAAGTCATCCATTTTTTTGATGAAGGCTTTTACGTCCATGTAGTTCTTTTTTCGTTGTTTAAGTTGAATTAGAATATCTAAAATATGACGATTAATCAGCGAAAGCAATCATTGTCACGTTACCGATTCCTTTTTTTCTTGAACGGAACTAATTTAGTTGTTGGAACTTCTGAAGTGGAAACAACAACCGTTTCCGCTCCCATCTCAATTCACCATGCGGATCATTCGGTTCGATTACCCAAATCGAACTGATCGGCAATTCCTGGTGAGTAACTGGAAACCTTCCTTCCTTCGCACGCCAGACGTGTGGGGAATTCTCAATGATCCTTATTTCCGAGGTCATAACTACGATGCGGAGAATTTGTTCCGAACGTTGTATTCCAGAGGTCAGTTTAAATTCACAATCAAATGCCTCCCCACAGGTGAGGGTTATTCTCGCTCGTCCTTGTTTCCAGCCAAACAGGAATTCCTGAAGCTGGAGCCACTCTCCATGTACCATATCACGATTTTCTATTAGGGTTCTAGTATGCCCAGTCTGGTAGCTCAAAGTGTCGCTAGGGGACGACTGGGAGGGCTAATATAAGGTCACGGCAGGGGGTAAAGCAAATGGGCTGATCTAAGGCCATTTACAGGCTCAATATGGCATTTTAGCCGTATATTTGAAGTGAAGGAAGGGCAAGAAAAAAGCCGATCAAATTGACCGGCTTTTTGTGGGGGCTATAGGATTCGAACCTATGACCCTTTGCTTGTAAGGCAAATGCTCTGAACCAGCTGAGCTAAGCCCCCATTTGAATGCAAATATGCAGATAAGTATGTACAAAGTATGCACATCATTATTTTCTAAAGAACGATCCCTTGATTGTCAAGGGCTTGATGGTTCACTCACTCTGTTTGTAAGGCAGATGCTCTAAACCAGCTGAGCTAAGCTCCCTTGAATTGGGGTGCAAATATAGCAGGTAGGTTTGAATCTGCAAAAAAAGCCTGTTTTTTGTTGAAATTGCGCCGAATTCGCACCGTACTGAGGCTGTGATCTTTACTTATTTAATGACTTCGGCAACATTGCTAACATTGGCGACATCGATTCCATCGTCACCTTGCATTAAACATAAAAGCAAGCCCTACCGTCACCATATGTGCAGAGAAGTACTGGCCTTCGAGGGTTCCAAGCGGACTGAAATTGCGATGTATCCTGCAATCAATTGCCACAAGTCCGCGCGTTGCTGCAAGTTCTGCTGCAACACCAATGTCACCACCGTACATGCCACGCTTCAGGTCGTCCATGCCATGGCCTGAATAACCATTGATCGCATTGTACGATTCATCCTGGTACTGTTTTGAGCGCGTACCACCCATGATGTAACCAAGCGAAGGTCCACCGAAAATGGAAAAGTTCGCCCTGCCGAAACCACCGCTGAATTTGACCATCAAGGGAAACTCTACGCTGTAGATATTGTAGTTGTCACGATACAGAAGAATTTTCCGCGTACCATTCGCATGAACTCCGTCACCTTCGCCATTTTGACGTGCGCCATTGTACATGCCTATATAGGGTGTGAATTGCAAAGCAAATTCTTCAGTAAACTGGCGACTCGACGAAAGTCCTACCTGCATACCAAATCCGTTGTAGAAGCCGCTAAGACCAGTGAATTGGCATTGGCCCATGGCAAGACGGGGACCGAAATAATATCCCGGTTCCTGAGCGTTTGTATGAGCCCATATTATAAGGCTGAAAATAAGTAGGTAGAATCGGGTCATTTTTCTATAATCAATATCGTTGTCAGTTCTACGCAGATCAACTTCGCAATCATCGGACAAAACGATACAATCAAAATTACGCCCGATCGTTGACGGATTGGAAGCGAATTATGCAACTCCCCCCGAATAATGTGGTGAAAATTGCAACTCATTTCGTAGAGTAATTACACGACATTTTCGCTGTGCTGATTCATAGGATGTTTGCACAAAAAACGTGTTGCGCCATTCGAGGAATAACCGGTCACAGAAATCCGATAACCCGAAAAAGTCGGGGAATGGCATGGAATTCCTATTGTCCGGATTTTGTCCGGCCGAAATGTAAAACCAGACAAAACACTCATCGCATACTTCCTGCCCTCCGTCCATTCCTGCTCACGCGTCGTCTAATAACTGTGTCGCTACATCAATCTGTAGTTATTTTTGTAACGTCAATTTCACACGAGCAAATGAAAAACATACTACTTCCGGTTGCCGCGATAATGATGGCATTTTTTGGAATCAGTTATAGTGCGTGCCAGGAGAGTAAAGCTGACAGCAAAGCAACGGGAAGCGCGGTTCAGATCCGCGAAGACATTGCACGCTTCGACCAATTACTGACAGAACTGAAGAAGATCCAGCAGGCGAATGTTACCGCATACGGTCAGGAAATGGGCGTAACGAGCAACAGCAACGGGTTGGAACTGATTAGCAAGCAGAATGAAATTCTTGCAACTTATCACGAGAAACTGGAGAGCCACCGTCTGCAGCTAATACAGGCCGACACTACTAACCAGACTCGTAATGAACTGCAGATTACAGAACTGGAGAACGATATAACAGCTTTGCAGACTGACGGCGATATTATCCGCCACGGTTTGAACGAAGAAGTAAATACAAAAGTCACGAAATAGAGATTGGGGAACGGGTGTAGTTTTCATGGGTTTGTTCACTACAGTATTCCCCTTTGATTAGTCCGCTTCGGCGGACTTTTTCATTTCCTACCTTTGCCCCGATGAACAAACCCCAAACACCGCGTCCACTGTTGCTCTTTTACGTGCTCGTGGTGTATGTACTTCTTCAGTTTTCGTGGTGGGCCTACCTACTGATCCGGACAAACAATCACGTTGCAGAATTGCAGAGACAGAATACTGTATCACTGGTTGCCCCGGAAAAGATTGAAAGCGATCTGAATAAGCGCACACTGATGATCATTGGTGAAGGTGCCGTATTTATGATCTTACTGGTTTGGGCAATTCAACGTACACGGGTGGCATTCCGCAGAGAAGCCATGTTGGCCGAGCGACAGAAAAATTTCCTGTTATCGGTCACCCATGAGTTACGTTCGCCACTTGCCTCTATCGGTCTCCAGGCTGAAACCCTGATCAAGCGCGATCTTCCGAAAGAAAAACAGATGCAGATTCTTTCCAATGTGCTTGAAGATACGGAGCGGTTAAATGCGCTCATTGGAAACATCCTATTAGCAGCGCGCATTGACACGGCGGAATTTACTTTACAGAAAAGCAAACGCGATCTCTCCGCTTTCGTGGAGCAGCTCACCGATAAAATTGCACACGGTGTTGGACAGCAACACAAATTCAATCTGCAGGTGCAACAGGAAGTTGAAATAGAATTTGATGATGTGGCGATGCACTCTATCATCGCCAATCTTCTGGAGAATGCAGCCAAGTACTCGAAAGTCGGAAGTGAAATAACAGTTTCATTGGTGAACAAGGAAACAAATGTTGTTCTCTCCATTGCGGATGAAGGCAAAGGGATTCCGGATTCATTTAAGCAAACTGTGTTCGAACGCTTCTATCGAACAGGCAGTGAAGAGACGCGTAGCACAAAAGGAACCGGCCTCGGATTATACATTGCGAATTATCTTGCGGAAATGCATGGATGGAAAATTGGCATCACTGATAATAAGCCACAGGGCAGTATTTTTACAGTAGATATTCCGAACACCAATGAGTAACAGAAAAGCGGCTTTGATCATTCTCGACGGATGGGGAATCGGAGATGGATCACATTCGGATGCGATCAAACATGCACAGACTCCGTTTTACAATGAACTCATTGGGACGCGACCATGGAGTACATTGAAAACTTCGGGTGAAGATGTTGGCTTGCCTGATGGACAGATGGGAAATTCGGAAGTTGGCCATCTGAACATTGGTGCCGGTCGCGTGGTGTATCAGGATCTCGCGAAGATTAACATCGCGTGCAGAGAAAATACGATCGACAAAGAGCCTGCTATTCTCGCGATGATTGAATACGCGAAGAAGAATAACAAATCTCTTCACCTGCCCGGATTGGTTTCAGATGGAGGTGTGCATTCTTCGCAAGAACATCTGCATCACATTCTCGATATCTGTAAAGCTCATGGTCTAACGAAAGTTTTCGTGCATGCATTTACAGATGGACGCGATACAGATCCGAAAAGCGGACTTGGATTTATTTCTCAACTTGATGCGCACCTGAAAAAATCAACCGGCAGCATCGCAACAGTTACCGGTCGCTATTATGCAATGGATCGTGATAAGCGCTGGGAACGGGTGAAGATTGCCTATGATGCGATGGTAAATGGAATCGGCACAACAGCACTATCAGCTGAAGATGCAATCCGTGATTCATACGCGAAGAATGTAACTGATGAATTTATTCTTCCGGTCATTCTGAACAAAGAAGGATTGGTCAAAGAAGGCGATGCGGTTTTCTGTTTCAACTTCAGAACAGATCGTTGTCGTGAAATTACAACCGTACTCACGCAGAAAGATATGCCGGAGCAGGGAATGAAAACCATTCCGCTTCATTACACCACGATGACGATTTACGATCATTCGTATAAAAATGTAAACGTGGTGTATTCGAAGGAAGATCTTCGTAACACGATTGGAGAAGTGATTGAAGCCGGCGGCAAAAAACAGATTCGCATTGCCGAGACGGAAAAATATCCGCACGTTACTTTTTTCTTCTCCGGCGGAAGAGAAAAAGAATTCGTTGGAGAAAAACGATTGATGGTTCCTTCGCCGAAAGTTGCAACGTACGATCTGCAACCGGAGATGAGTGCCGTTGAAGTCACGGACAAAATTGTTCCTGAACTTGAAAACGGAACTGCAGATTTTGTTTGTCTCAATTTTGCGAATCCCGATATGGTTGGTCATACCGGAGTTTTCTCCGCAGTCGTGAAAGCGCTCGAGACTGTTGATGCTTGTCTCAAACGTGTTGTGGAAGCTGGAAAGAAACACAACTACTCATTCATCATCATCGCCGATCACGGGAATGCAGATTACATGGTGAATCCGGATGGAACACCGAATACGGCGCATACCACGAATCCTGTTCCGTGTATTTTGGTGGATGATCGCTACACGAAAATTCAGAATGGACGATTGGCGGATATAGCGCCGACGTTGTTGAGGTTGATGGAGATTGAAACGCCGGTGGAGATGACGGGAGTTTCACTGGTGTAAACGCAACTGTCAGTTCGAGCGCAGTCGAGAACTCAACAGTTGCCAACGTTTTGCTGACTTCTCGACTGCGCTCGAAGTGACAAAACGCACAACGCACAAGGTTCAATTAAAAAAAATAAAAAAGCCCGTCAAGGAGGACATCCCGACGGGTCTCTTTTTTTGTGGGGCAAGGCTGCGGTCCCTGCCAGGCCCACCGGCGACCGATAGCAGTTCCGTGGTCGCCATTAGTATAACAACGGTGGATACGATTAGTTACAACTCGTTTGAGATTTTAACAATCGCTGCAATCGCCCCTACTGAAATCTTCGAAATACTCAATCATCTTCTTTTCCTTCACTTCTTCTTTCTGGATTTTTACAGCCGGCTTAGTACTTCCGCCCTGCGGAGAACCACGGAATTTGTACGTGCCTAATCCTGTTGTCTTGATGATAAAAAGCAAATTCTTCGCGTGACGTTCGCGCACGTGTTCGTATTCAATCAGTCGACCGGTTTTGATATCATGGGTCATGTCGGTTGCACCATAAATTCCGGCAACAAACATCAGGGCAATGCAGATGGTGAGGAACTTTTTCATGAGAGATATGTTTTAAGGTAGTTTTTCGTTTGTAAGTAGATTATGAATTCTGCCACCAGCCAGTTGCCGATGATGCTGATCCAAAGTGAAAGTGAGTAGTTATTGAATGAACTCATTCCCATTTCATCAAAAAGTATGTGATAGATGCGGAACGTTACCGCGGTAAGTGCCATTGCATAGGAGCGGATCATCCAGTGCTTGTGTGCAACGAAGTTCTTATCGCGGGCTGCCGTTACAAATCCCTTGTAGGTTGTAAAGAACCAGAACACCGCCATTGCGAGAAATGCACCGCGCTCGGCGTAACCCCCTTTTGCGAAGTAGGTCATGTACAATCCGGATGGTGCACCAATGAGTAGAACTACGAACACGTAAATTTTACCCGACATGATGTGAATCTTCTTGCGCTTCTTCAGTATCCAGGAAGAAAACTGAATGAGTGATGCAATGATGCAGATCGCACCCGCAAAAATGTGAGAGTAGAAACAAACCTTCCAAACGGTTTTTTCCATCAGCAACGAACGCTCAACCAGGAATTTCATTTGTGTGTCGAACGTGAAATACGGAATGGTATTCCAGACCAGCAGCAGGCTCAGAAAAATGGTCGGCACCCAGAAGATAATCTTCAGGGTCGTGTTCAAAGTGATTTTCAGCGGGCTTGGGACGGTGTTCATGCTGGTGTGTTAGCTAATCTCTTACCAATTTGCGCCAAAAGCCCTCACATAGAAGGGTGAATTCCGCAATTGGGGCAGGATGGTTAGCAGTGTAACGGTTTGGGAGGATAAGTGTTTGCGGTCCGACTGTTAATAGCGGTGAAAACAGAGACTATACACCGCTTTAAAACCCGAAAAGATGTGCCGATATGCCGATTTCCGATATGCCGATTGTACTTGGTGCTAGCTGCGGATTGTCAGACTGAGCACTTCGACTACGCTCAGCATGAACTCCGCCGAAGGGTGGCAATCCAGAGCCTAGAATTTCATTTGAATCTGCACCGCGAAATTTCTCGGCGCTAACACATCTGCCGGACGCGATGAACATTCCGTATTGAAGATGTTATTCGTGATGAGCGAGAAGCGAAGAATATCATTCACACGGTACATCATGCGTGAATCGAACATCAGATCGCCGCGATTGTGTACATCGCGGTAAGGTCCGATTCCCGGAACAATGTTTCCGAGCTGAACGAACACCTTGTCGATGGCTTCCATGTAGCTGTTGTAGCGCGAGCTCAATCCTACAGAAAACCTTTTGTAACTCACTTCACAATCAAATTTTGCGATGTGGCGATAACGATACTTTAGTACATTGTAATTCGCAGTAGAAAACAAAGTATCACGTGCTTCATCATACTCCAGCGAACGAGGATCCATGTACGTGTAACCGGCGAGTAACGTGATGTCCAGCTTTCCGATTTTACCTTCACCCATGATCGAACAATCAACGCCACGCACGCGCGTAGTTCCTACATTCACCGACTGAAAACCGAAACCGAAGAATGGATCGGTGATAGGACTTCCGTAAGCACCGAACTTGAATTCCATCATGTTCGTGTACTGCATCCAGAAAATTGCAGCGTCAGCGAATCCTTTCCAGTTGCCGATCTTAATTCCCTGCTTGATACCGATTTCAGCCGACTGACCATATTCCGGTTGCAACTTGTTGTTGGGATAAATTTCAAGTCCGCCAGCACTTGTGCGAATGTATTTCTCTGCGATGCACGGGAAGCGATAACCTTGTCCGTAAGAAGTACGGATGAAAGTTGCCTTCGCCAATTTGTAACTCACACCGACGCGCATTACTGGACGGAAAGGAAGCGTGAGTGTATCTGACTTGCTCAAGACCAGATTGTATTCTGTTACAGATGTATCGAGTCGATAGTATTCGAATCGTCCGCCAATCGTAACGAAAAGACGATCGAAGAATTTTTTGTCCATCTGCAAATACGTAGAAACATTTCGTCCGATGCGTGGCGCTGCGCTGTCAATCGATGTTCCTGATGACGAGTCATCGTACAGATCCGAAACAACGTGCGTGTATGTTCCAACTAATCCAGCTGTAACGGCCAGATTATTTTCGAAGTGATATTGGTACTGGTATTCGCCGTAATAGAATTGCGCGAGTGATCCTTGCTCCGTATCGTTGTTGTTGTCGGTAACAAACAGGCGCGTACGCAACGAGTGGTTGTGACCGCGTGGTCCATGGTACACAATGAACGGATCAATGTTATAGCGGAAGTTTTTGTAATTCTGGATCGCAGAATCGAGTGGCGTGTAGGCGAGCGAATCGCTGTGCCACAGAATGAATAATCCGCCGCGGGTGCGCATGAAATTCATATTCACTCCAGCTGAAAGTCCATCAATCTTCTTGAAACGGTAACGTGTGTTGATATTGAAGCGCATGCGGTCTTCCGTTTCAAGATAGCGATAACCATCATCATTGAAAATATGTCCGCCGAGAACGAGATCAAAGTTTTTCCCGATCTGTCGCGAGTGACCGAAATTAATTCCGCTGAACATTGGATTCGCATTGGGCCACCACTTCAGTTCAGCCCGCTGTGGACTGTCGTAAAATCCAGAGAACATCGTAATGTTTGTCGCAGGCTTACTCGTTGGATATGCAGTACGGAAATGAATTACTCCATTTAGTGCAGAAGAACCGAACAGTGCCGACGAAGCACCTTTCATAACTTCGATCTGTGATACGTTTTCAATCGGCAGGTAATTCCATTTCACATCCTGCGCATCGCCAGAAAGCATCGGCATATCATCTACTACAAGTAACACGCGGGATCCGCTTCCATAACTGTAACCGCTTCCGCCGCGAATGTTTGCCTGGTCATCAGTAACATTCACGCCCGGTGTCTGATCAATCACCTGATTGATGTTGGTTGTGTTTTTATTCTGAATCAACGCTGGCCTGATTACTTCCATCGAAATCGGAACCTCTTCAATTTTCTGCTCATAACGTCCGGAAGAAACAACAACAATGCCCAACTCTTTGCTGGTGCCTGCCATCACGTATTTGAAATTGTATTCGCCGCCTTCAGTAATTTCCTTTACGTCAGTAAAAGTCCGGTAGCCGATATAATTGAATGTGAAGGTCACCGTGCCCGGCGTTACTTCCACTTTGAAGTTTCCGTTGATGTCGGTTACAGCACCTTTTGCCTGGGAAGTGTTCACCACAACGCCGATTAAAGCCTCTCCTGAGGCACTATCCGAAACATAACCGTTTACAAACGTTTGTTGTGATTTAATTTCCGAAAGAAATAGGAAATTCGCAACAAGAAAGCTCGTTAGGTAAAATATTGACTTCATCAAGACAGCGATTGTTTTTGCAATGTAAAATAAAAGTTTGTTAACTGCTATGTGTTTCGACGAATATGCAGGGCGTATCGCTCTGACCATGATTCCGGGCATTGGACCGGTGATCTCCAAGAAGCTGGTGCTTCATTGCGGAAGTGCAGAAGCGGTTTTCCGCGAAAAGAAAAAGTTGCTGGAAACGATTCCGGGCATTGGAAAAATCACGGCCAAACTGGTGGCCAATCGCGATTGCAGGAAGCGCGCGGAAGAAGAATTGAAGCGCATTGAGAAATCGGGAATACGTATGTTGTATTTCACGGAAGCAAATTATCCTTCGCGACTGAAACACTGTTACGACAGCCCTCCTCTACTCTACTACAAAGGTTCAGCGAATTTAAATGCGAAGCGGATTGTTTCCATTATCGGAACACGTAACATCACCGATTACGGAACACAACTGTGCGAAAAACTGGTTGCTGATCTGGTGAAATACAACGTACTCATCGTAAGTGGACTTGCATACGGAGTTGATGTATGTGCGCATCGCGCATCACTCGATCAGAACATCGATACAGTTGGAGTTCTTGCACATGGCCTCGATGAAATTTATCCGCGCGTGCATGCAGGCACAGCGAAGAAAATGATTTCCCAGGGCGGATTGCTCACCGATTTTCCTTGCGGAACAAACCCTGATCGTGAAAATTTTCCGCAACGAAACCGCATTGTCGCTGGACTTTCTGATGCAGTGATTGTCGTTGAATCAGGTGAGAAAGGTGGCTCCATGATCACCGCAGAATTTGCGATGAACTACAATCGCGATGTGTTTGCATTCCCGGGAAGAATTGGTGACGCAGCTTCAGCAGGTTGTCATAAGCTTATTAAAAAACATAAAGCAGCACTTATCGATTCAGCCGATGATGTTGCATATGCAATGGGCTGGGAAAAACCAGACGCAGCATCGCAGGTATCGCAGTCGAGCATTCAACTCTTTTCCGGCGAAGAAGAAAAAGTTGTTGCTACAATGCGCGGAATGGGAAATGTACACATTGATGAAATCTGCTTGATGGCAGAATTGCCTTCCGGAAAAACAGCAGCGATTTTATTGACGCTGGAATTTGCGGGAGTTGTGAAGTCGTTGCCGGGGAAAATGTTTCGGTTGAACTAGGACATTTGCCGGACAACATGTGTATTTCTTCGCGCGACCTTGTGGAGTCGCTACGTGTGTGAAGTGCGAACACGAGCTTGAGTTGAAAACACAAAAGGGCAAAATCATTCCGAAAAGACGGTTGCAAAACACCTTCGCATTCTGTATTTTGCATCAGCAAACGAAACACAAATTACTATGAAACAACCTCTACTCAAAGCAGTCATTGCTTTTTCATGCATTCTTGCGGCTTCAGCAGTCAACGCGCAATCGCAGTGTAACAATCAGGATTTTGACGACAGTACTTTTGTAAACTGGACGGGTGCAACCGGTTCTAATACAGGTGGAATTCTGGTGCCCGTAACATGGACTCCCGGAATGGTTTCTAATGGTAACAACGCGTTGACTTATGATCCATCTGCGCGGCAGACGATCATCACCACGAATTACCTGGACTCAACAGTCATTGATCCTGCGACAATGCTACCGGATACTCAAATGACTTCTCTTGCTCCAGGCGGTGGAATAGCATCAATTCGTCTTGGCAATGGAAACATTGGTTTTGAATGTGAAAAAGTTGCATTTCAATTCACTGTTACGGCTGCGAATCCCTGGTTCCAGTTTCAATACTCCAGCGTAATGCAGGATCCTGGCCATCCTTGGGCCGACCAGCCTTATTTCATGGTCAATTTTTATGATCAGTTCGGCAATTCGTTAACGTGCTGCAATGATACAATTTGGGCTGGAGATCCTTCTGTGCCTTACATAGTTTCAGGAAATGCTCCCGACCTGCTGTATCGTCGCTGGACTCCGCTTAGTCGTGATTTGTCGGCATACATTGGTACAAACATGACCGTTGAATTCGTGAATGCCGATTGCGTTTACGGCGGACATTTTGGCTACACGTACATCGACGTTTCCTGCATCGGATCAGGAATTCCGAACGTATGGCCTGGAGACGCTGATTACGATTTGCAAGCAAATAACGTTGACGTCCTCACACTCGGTGTTGCTTACGGCGCAACCGGAACAGCACGAGTTGGCGGCACAACTACGTGGCAAGCAGAACCATCAACTGATTGGTCACAGTCTGTTCCACTCGGAGCAAACTACAAACACGCTGATACAAACGGTGATGGTATCGTCGATCTGAATGATACGCTTGCAATTTCATTGAACTATTCACAGACTCATACATTCCGTTTGGGTGGACCACAGGAATCAATTGATCCGTTGACCGCTCCAACAATGTACCTTGATATAATCAGTGATACAGTTCCTCCAGGAGGATTTATCTACGCTGATGTTTATCTCGCGAATTCATCAATGCCGGTTAACAGCCTGTATGGAATTTCATTCAGCGTTGCTTATGACAATCAGATGGTGCAATCAGGTTCTGCGCAAACAACTTTCGCTGGATCATTCATCGGTGTAAAGAACACATCAATGCTTGCCTTTGCATATGATGATTTCGCAGCAGGTTCGAATGATGTTACCCTGTGCCGCATGACGCATACTGAAGTAAACGGATTCGGTTACATCGGAACAATCCGCTTAACTGCTTCATCAAGCATTACGAGCATTTCTACGTTGAACCTGCAGATCACAAACGTGAAAGCAATCAACGGACAAATGGTGAACATTCCAATTGCTGCGATGGGTGCACCTGTTGTAATTGATCCGGCAGCAAGTGTTGTAACACTTCCGGGAACAACACACATCGGTTTGTATCCGAATCCTGCAAACGAAAGCGTGATGATCTCTTCTGAAAAAGATCAGACGATTGAAATCACAAACACGCTCGGACAGGTTGTTTACACTACAGTTGCAATGGGCACCTCAACTACAGTTGATGTGAGCACGTTTGAAGCAGGTGTTTACTTCGTGAACGTTTATAACGGCGATGTAAAAACAACCGAGCGTTTGATCATCGAATAATATTGCATACCCCTTGAGACGGAAAGTCCCTGCTTCGGCGGGGACTTTTTCGTTTGGGGCACGTTACTGTTTCTGGCAACCATATCTGGAAGAATTCATGACCTAGTTCACCAGGACACCAAGGCCTTTGTTTCTTTTCTTGCTGAATTCGTGTACCAGACGGTTCAAATAAACTCCACTTGTTTGGTAGGATTTGCCACTTGTATAGATTCGCCGGAATCGATTAAACCGGACTAAGTATTGCAGGTCTTAGGTTATATAACTAAAACCTAAAAGCCATGAACTGCCCTCCGCTCCTCGTACTAGTGCTGGTGATTCTGATCACTCCGTTAATGTTGATGCTTAGTCTCTAAGAGAATGCGCAGTCAATGCACCTTCACTTTCGCGGCAACCGCTTGTGCTTTTGCAACCAGCAATTTCACATCCGTGCCCGGCTTGTCCCACGCAAGTGCAACAGCCATGCGACGATACGGACGCGTAACAGGTTTGCCGAAAATTTTCACATCGACCAACGCTTCGTTCAGCGCGTCTTCAATTCCGGTAATGTGCGGAACACCTTCTTTGTTCGCGAGAATTACGGCGCTTGCTCCCGCACGCTGCAATGAAATATCAGGAATCGGCATGCCGAGTACTGCACGCAAATGCAATTCAAATTCATTCAACGGAAGTGTATTCGCTAATGTCACCATTCCTGTATCATGCGGACGTGGTGAAAGTTCAGAGAAATAAACTCCATCTTCTGCGAGAAAGAATTCTACTCCCCACAATCCTGCTCCACCTAAAGCGCGCGTAACTTTTCCGGCCATCTCCTCTGCTTCGTTCAAATGTGCATTCGTCATCGGATGTGGCATCCAGCTTTCCTGGTAATCACCACGCTCTTGTCTGTGACCGATCGGCGGACAGAAAAGTGTGTTGCCACTTTTCTGTGTAACCGTGAGCAACGTGATTTCCGATTCAAACTTCACGAATGCTTCTACGATTACTTCGAGAAGATCGCCACGTGTGCCGCTCATAGCGTATTGCCATGCTTTGTCGATGTCGTCGTAGGACTTTATAACGCTCTGACCTTTTCCGGATGAAGACATCAGCGGTTTCACAACACATGGAATTCCGATCGCATCAATCGCTTCGCGGAATTGTTCGAGAGTTGTTGCGTAATCGTATTTCGCAGTGCGTAATCCCAATTCTTTCGCAGCAAGATCACGGATTGCTTTTCTGTTCATCGTGAAGTTAGCCGCCTTCGCACTCGGCACAACTTGTATTCCTTTCGATTCGTAATCGTAAAAACGTTCAGTGCGAATTGCTTCAATCTCAGGAACAATTAAATCAGGACGGTGCTTCTCTACAATTGCATCTAGCGCATTTCCATCGAGCATGTTGATCACCTCGCGCTCATCAGCAACCTGCATCGCGGGAGCATCATCATATGAATCAACAGCAATTACGTGTTGACCGAGACGTTTCGCAGCGATTGTAAATTCTTTTCCGAGTTCGCCGGAACCGAGAAGCATGATTTTCTTTTTCATAGGGGAACCGAAGGTACAAAAATCAATGTGCCGATTTCCGATATGCCGATATGCCGATGTTGTAGTGAAAATGAATCCGGTTTAATCCGCCAGATCCGCTCAATCCGCGTTCTATGAAGCCACAGTTTGCGCAGCTCAGGAATTCCCCATCGCGTAAATCTTCCCCGTCGGTTGTTGTGATCCACCTACTGGTTCCAATGAAATCGCGTATGCCTTTGTGTTCGGCACCGTCTTCATTGGATGAATTCCGGAAAGATCTCCTTCGAGCGGAATCATTCCCGCATCAACAGGTTTGTCGTCGACAATTCCCCAGAACTGGTATTGCATTCCTGCGGGTGCAGGAGGTAAATTCATGATCTCGAGATAAGAATCGCCAGTTGTTGTGTTTGCATACACCATTGCCTTTGCATCCGGAGCGACTTCCATTCCGCTCAGCACGATGCTTTTCATCCCTGGCTTTTTGAGAAGATTTACTTCAGCAAGCAAATCATTTTTCTCATTCCCCAATGTTTTAGCAAGCGTGTCCATCGTCACGAGGTTTGCATTCAACAATTGGTTGTCCGAGGTCAAAACCGCAATTTGATTGTCCTTCGTTGCAAGTTCTCCGCGAACTGACAAAGCATACCAAACGCTTCCGATGCACAACACAATTGCCACACCCGCCGCATACTTAAAGAAATTGCTCTGCTTCTGTTGCGCAATCGAGATCACTTTCGCATCACTCTTACCATTTTCAGGAACTGAACGTGCTGTGGAGATTTGCGAGAGAATTTTCTCTTTGAGATGTGATGGTGGCTCAACCGCATTCTTCTGATCGAAGTTTTCCATAGAAGCTTCGATAGCTTTCAGCTCAGCTTTCACTTCCGGGTAACGCGCAGACATCTCCACAACAAGTTTAGCTTCCTGTTCGGTTGCTAAACCCATTACGTAGGTCTCCAGTGTTCCGGATTCTATGAATTGCTTTGCATCCACTACCCGATCAGTTTTCTCAATTCAATTAATGCGGTGCGTGTTCGCGTCTTCACTGTTCCCAAAGGCATGTTGAGTTCCTTCGACGCTTCTTCTTGAGTATAACCTGAGTAATACAATAAGTTGATCATCTCTCTCGACTCGGGTTTGAGTTTTTCTACAATCTCCTTCAGCCCGATACGGTCAATGTTGAACACGGTCTTCTGCGACCTGTTAACAGCACTTACGGACTTGTCTATGTCTTGGTTTTTCTCTGACGATTTGTACGTGCGCGAACGCTTGTAATCAATCGCGAGATTTCGCGTGATATTCACCATCCACGTATACAAACGCCCTTTTTCGGCATTGTATGATGGAAAGCTCTTCCAGATTTTAACAAAAGCCTCTTGTAAAAGATCCTGCGCCACGTCCTCGTCATTTACCATACGGATCAACGTTCCATATAGCGCACCCGAGTAGTTATCGTAGAGATAAGAGAACGCATCCTTGTCCTGCGCGGTGAGTCGCTGAACGAGTTGGTCTTCGGAATATTTAACTGCGGGTGCCAATGCCATAAAAGTAACAAAAGTGCGCAGTTCACAGTGCGCAGTACGCAGTAATACACCGGAAATTCGCACCTTCCGGTTATGAAACGCGTCCTGCGAAAACTGTTTCCTTCGCTTTTTCCTACATCAGAATACGTAACCGGTTCTGCAGAAGGATTGCCCTGCATGTTAAAATGTGTTGCAGTTGTCGATGGAGAACGCCAGGATCTCGAAAAACAACCGCTGTTTCTTGGATACAAACCGCTCGTGATGGGCGTTTGCGATAATCGTTTAAAAGTTCAGGCAATAGCTGATGCAAAAGAAATTACACTCGAGTATCTGCATAAAACAACCAGTGAAAAAGTTGCTGAGCTGAAATTACGACGTGACAAAGTTGTTCAGGTCGAAAATCAGTTGTTGATACTGCTTGTTGGAATTTCGGGCAAACACAGCTTTGAATCGGTTTGGGATAGAATGGGTTTCCGCTTGAATGAATTCTTCAGCAAGAAATCTCCGGGCAACATTGACCTCACTCCATCAGAATATGATCAACTTAAAATTGCGTACAGTATTCCGCGATCCATCCGCAAGTTGCATGTTTTCAAACAAGAAAAAAACAATGCATTTCCGATCGATCTGTTTGGCTGGATCGGCATGGCACATTTCGTGTTGTCACTGCGCCACGAAAAAAAATCGGCGCAGCAGGTAACGGTTGCAGACAAAATTGAGACGCGTGCAGTGAACGCGACCGAAGCAGCTGCAACTTACGCAGCTGGACGGTTCCATTCTGCTGATATGCGCCCTTCCGGCGACTTGTCGGAACCCTATTTCGATGTAACACTATACCACGATGTGGTCATCGGCGACTATGGAGTACACCGCATTTTTCTTCTCAAGACAGGTCCACATTCCGAACAGAGATCGTCCCACAAACAGG